>NZ_JBVISM010000001.1:0-465880 GCF_055575515.1 Streptomyces sp. NPDC034086
GCGTCAAGCTCACCACCCTGCGTCCGGAGCAGGCCGCGTACATCGGCGTCAAGGTCGAGGGCCCGTACAAGCCCGACCACTACCGCTACTGATCCGCGCCGTGGACACCCTGGACACCCCGGGCGCGGAAGTCCGCGACCCCTGGCTCCCGGACCGGCTGCTGCGCACCGAACGCGACGCGCTGGTGCCCCTGTTGCGCCGTACGCCCGAGGACGCGTACGGGCTCCGCACCGCCTGCCCGGGCTGGACCGCCCGGGACGTCCTCGCGCACTGCGCGGCCGCCCTGATCCGCATCGTGGAGGGCCGCCTGGAGGAAGGGGTCTTCCTGCCCGCCGCCAACGCCGCCGACGTGGCCGAGCGCGGGCACTGGCCCGTGGCACGGATCGTGGACGAGCTGGAACGCGGCCTCACCGAGGCCGGGCCGGTCATCGCCGCGGGCGACGGCACCCTCGACGCGGTGGCGCTGGGGGAGTGGATCCACGCGGGCGACGTCCGCGCGGCGTTCGGCGAGCCGGGCGCGTACGCCGGCGCCAGCCTCCCGCTGGCGCTGCCCCTGCTGCGCACCGCCAGCCGCGCGCGGGAGACGCCCCGGCTGGTCGCCCACCTCGGCGGCCGCGAAGGGCCCCTGGTCCTGGGCAACGAGGTGCCCGGCCGCCCCTCCGCCCGCTTCCGCGGGGACGCGCCGACGCTGATCCGTCTCTACTCCGGCCGCCCCCTGGTCGCGACCCGCTACGAACTGTCGGGCGCGGCCGAGGCGGAACTGCTCATCTACCGGTGACCCCGGACAGCACGCGGGCCGGGTCCCGTCCGCCCAGACGGCGGACGGGACCCGGCCGGGGCGCGGGACCGCGCTGTCACTCGATGGTGACGACCTGGAAGGCCTCGGCCATCCGGCCCGCGGGAAGCCCCGCCGCCCGGGCGTGCTCGCCCAGCCACTCTCGCAGCAGCCCGGCCAGGTCGTCGAAGTGCGCGGTCTGCGAGGTGTGGATGCGCAGGGCCTCCACCTTGCGGTCGAAGACGGGGGTGACGTCGACGTACTGGTTGGGCGTCGGTCCCGTCATCAGCCACAGCTCCGGCACGATCCACGGCTCGAGGCCCTCCTCCTTCAGGAGCGAGGGGTGCGCGAACGGATTGCGCGCCTCGGGGTAGACGGCCCGCAGGGCGGCCTCGCCCACCGCCCGGTGGTCGGGGTGCAGATCGGCCACCCGGCCCCAGTTGATCTCCGGACTCGGTATCACCGCCCGCTGCGGGCGCACCTGCCGGATCACCCGGCACAGGTCGCGCCGCAGTTCCACGCTCGCCTCGACGTAGCTGTCGGGGTAGCCGAGGAAACGTACGTCGTCGACGCCGCTGCGCTTGGCCGAGTGCACCTGTTCGGCGCGGCGCAGGTCCCCCATGGCCTGGCGCGGGAGCCGCTCGTCGTATCCGCCCGCGCCGCCGTCGGTGACGATGCAGTACGTGACCCGTGAGGTGCCCTGCGCGATCCACCGCATGACCGTCCCGCTGACGCAGAACTCGATGTCGTCCGGGTGCGCGGCCACGACCAGCAGGGACTCGGGGGCGCTGCGGTCTGGGCGATCGGTCGCGAAGTGTTCCATGTGATCAGCCTGTTGGGCCCGGGCGTGGGCCGCAAGGAGGCTCCTTTGGCGTACTCGCGACATGTCACCTCTACGCCACGCGCGGGCGACCGCTTCCCCGGGCGGACCGCCGACCGGGGTGGTACGGACCGGCTCCGGCGCCCCTGGACGACGCGGCGCCGGAGCCGGTCCGCCGGGCCGGACCGGCTCCGCTGGCGTGTCCACGCAACGGCGCGAACGCGCAAGCCCATACCAGACCGCGCGGTTCGTTTCTCTGTCAGTCTTGGCTGGGCACCCCGCTTCCTTCCGTTCCGAGCCTCGCTGCGTCCTTCGCACCACAGCGTCAAGGAGGTCCCATGAGCACCCCCGTCTGGATCACCGCGACCCCGCCGGCCACCCACGGCGAACTGCACGTCGGCCATCTCGCAGGACCGTACGTCGCCGCCGACGTGCTCGCCCGCTACCTGAGGGCCGAGGGCGAACCCGTCCGGTTCACCACGGGCACCGCCGACCACGCCAGCTCCGTCCACGTCCGCGCGCTCCGCGCGGGCCGCAAGCCGGAGGAGGTCGCCGAGGGATACCGCGCCGCGATCACGTCGGACTGGCTGCGCTCGGGCGTCGAGTTCGACCACATCGTGCGCCCCCGCCAGGACAGGGGCTACGGGAGCTGGCTGACGGCCCTCTTCCGGCAGTTGTACGCGGACGGGGTCATCGCGGCCCGCACCCGCCTCGCCCCGTACTGCGAGCCCTGCGGACGCTGGCTCCACGGCGCGCACGTCACCGGCACCTGCCCGCACTGCGCGGCGGTCAGCGACGGCGGGATGTGCCACGAGTGCGCCCGCCCCAACGACGGTGGCGACCTGCTGGAGCCGCGCTGCGCCCAGTGCGCCTCCCCGGCCCCGCCCCGGCGCTGCCGGCGCCTCTACATCCCCCTGGAGCCGCACCGGGAGGCCCTCGCCGAGTACTGGGCCCGCACCGGCATGCCGCCGAGGCTGGCCGCGCTGTGCGAGTCGCTCGTCGAGGACGGGCTGCCGGACATCGCCGTGTCCCACCCCGCGGAATGGGGGCTGCCCGTCCCCGTCGACGGGTTCCCCGAGCACCGCATCGACGGCTGCTTCGAGGCGGCGGCCATGCACCTCTTCGGGCACGGGGAGCGGCCGCTGCCCGAGCGGGCCGTCCACTTCTGCGGCTTCGGCCACGCCTTCTGCCACGCGGTGCTGCTGCCGGTCCTGCTGTTCGCCCGGGGGATGAAACTGCCGCAGCACTTCTGCGTCAACGAGGCGTACGTCATCGGGGACGAGGCCCTCGTCCAGGGCTCCGGCCAGAAGGCCTGGGCGCTGGACCTGATCACCGAGTACGGCTCCGACACCCTGCGCCGGCACGTCCTCCAGGCCCGCCCGCTGGGCCGCCGCACGGCCTTCCACGCCGACCGGCTCGCCGCGGCCCGCCGGGAGCTGGACGAGAGCTGGAACAACTGGCTCGCCCGGCTCTTCGCCGCCGTCCGCCAGGAGTGCGCCGGACTGGCACCGGCGGCGCTGCCCGGCGGTACCGGCTGGGAGGTGCTGGAGCGGCGGCTGCTGCGGGGGGTGGAGGACCTGCGCGAGGCCTACTCGCCGGAGGCGTTCGACCCGCGCAGGGCGGTGGCCCTGCTCGACGAGATGGTGCGCTCGGTGGCCGACTTCGGCCATGTCAACGCGCACGAGACGCACCGGCCCGCCTCCGGCGGCCGCCACCTGCCCGTGCTGGCCGCGCAGTTGGCGGTGGCCCGCGCGCTCACGGCGTGGGCGCGGCCGGTGATGCCGGAGGGCGCGGACCGGCTGGCCGCCGCCCTCAAGACGGCACCCGGCGGCCCCGTGTCGGCGGAGGCCCTCGTGGCGCCCGCGCCGGGGACCCGGCTGGCCCCGCCGTCGGGCCCGGTGTTCGGCTTCTGAGCCGCGCCCGGACCACCCGAACGGCCCGCACACCACGTACGACTCGCACCGCGCGCACCAGCAGCACCATGCGCGCCCCCCGTGCCCCTCGCGCCCTCGCGCGACGGCAAGACGACAGAATCCCTTCCCCGCCGCGTGACCGCGCGCCGGTCGCGCCGCGGCACGGGGCGGACGCGGCCCCTCCCCGTAGGAGCTCCACGTGTCCCTGCGCGTCGCCATGCTCAGTGTCCACACCTCGCCGCTGCACCAGCCCGGCACCGGGGACGCGGGCGGCATGAACGTCTACATGGTCCAGCTCTCCCGCGCCCTCGCCGAACAGGGCATCGAAGTCGACCTGTTCACCCGCTGCCGGGGAGAAGCCCCGCCCTCCCCGGACGCGCTCGGCCGCGGAGTGCGGGTGCGCCACCTGGAGGCCGGCCCGCGCGCGGCCCTCGCCAAGGAGGACATGCCCGCCCTGGTCGTACCGTTCTCGCTGGCACTGCTCAAGGAGCGGCGGCGCTACGACCTGGTCCACTCGCACTACTGGCTCTCCGGACAGGCCGGCCGGATCGCCGCCGCCGGCTGGCGGATCCCGCTGGTGCACACCGCGCACACGCTGGCCCGGGTCAAGAACCGGGCCCTCGCCGAGGGCGACACCCCCGAACCGGAGCTGCGGATCCGCGGCGAGCACCAGGTCGTCGGCTCCGCGGACCGCCTCATCGCCAACACCGGTGACGAGGCGCGGGCGCTGCGGGAACTGTACGGGGCCGAGGAGCGGCGCACGGAGATCGTCCGGCCGGGCGTCGACCTGCGCACCTTCGGGCCCGGCCGGGGGAGGGCCGCGGCGCGGGCCCGCCTCGGGCTGCCGGCCGACGCCTTCATCCCCCTGTACGCGGGCCGCATCCAGCCCCTCAAGGGCCCGGACGTGATGGTCCGTGCGGTGGCCGAACTGCTGCGGGAGGTCCCGGGGCTGCGCCGGCGGACCGTCGTCCCGGTGGTCGGCGGGAACTCGGGGGCCGGGCCGCGCGGCGAGGCCTGGGAACTGGCGCGGGAGCTGGGGGTGTCGGACGTACTGCGCCACTTCCCGCCGGTGCCGCAGGCGGAGCTGGCCCAGTGGTACCGGGCGGCGGACGTCCTGATGGTGCCCTCGCGCAGCGAGTCCTTCGGCCTGGTCGCGCTGGAGGCGCAGGCGTGCGGGACCCCCGTGCTGGCCTCCGCCGTCGGGGGACTGCCCACCGCGGTGCGGGACCGGGTGACGGGACTGCTCGTACGCGGCAACGACCCCGTGGAGTACGCCCGTCGCCTGCGCTGGTTCGCCGAACATCCGGGAGGGGCCGCCGGGATGGGGCGCGCGGCGGTGCGGCACGCCCGGAACATGAGCTGGCGGGCGGCGGCCGCGCGGACCCTGGAGGTGTACCGGGACGTGCTGCGCGAGGAGCGGTGGGGCCCGCGGACGAGTGAGGCAGGAGCGGCGGCACGCTCCTGCCTCGCCGACGCCTCTCCCCTGGAGGGTCGAGAAGGCCGGACGGCCACCCTAACAGCTCTTTTGAGCTGACCAAAGGTGTGCAGGTGTCACATCTGTATGAACTCCAGATCCGCCCTAAACGCGCTACAGGCGCGTGGCCCGGCCGGTGAATTCATACGAGAATGGAGACGTCTTCGACGGAATACCGGCGGCACGGATCCGCGGAGACGGAATCGGTATTCCCACTCCCTGGAGGAAATCATGTCCGCTGCGCACGCCACCGGAATCCGCGGGAACGCCCGTCACGCCGCCTCCGCCCGCCCGGCCCGTACCGCGGCCGGTGCCGGCCGTTCGCCGTTCCGCTCCGACGACAACGGCTGGGACTGAACGGCCCGCCCCCTCGGTGCCGGTGAAGCCCCGCGACCGCCCTCGGCGGCCGTGGGGCTTTTTCGTGCCCCGCGGCGTCACGTCGAGAGGGAGCGGAGTATTTCCGCCGTATTTCGGCCTGCCGCTCCGGGTGGACCGGTAAAGCCGCCGGCCACCGGTGGCACCCGATCGGTGGCCTGTGAAATCAGTCCAGCCAGCCGAGCCGCTGAGCGCGTACGCCGGCCTCGAAACGGCTCGACGCCCCCATGTCCTGCATCAGCTCGGACAGCATGCGGCTCACCGTCCGCAGGGACACCCCGAGCGTGCGCGCGACCTTCTCGTCCTTCATGCCCGAGGCGAGCATCTTCAGCGCGGCCCGCTGCTGCTCGGACAGTCCGTCACCGCCCAGTTCCGGCGCGACGTCGTCGCCGTACGGGGTGGCCGCGTGCCAGCAGTGCTCGTACAGCGCGAGATAGGAGCGGACCAGGGCGGGGCCGCGGGCGAGGATCGCGCCGGCCGCCCGGTCGTCGGGGTGTACGGGCAGCACGGCGAACTGCTGGTCCGCGATGATCATGTTCATCGGGACCGCGGGGGACAGGCGGATCTCCACCCCGGCCTCCACCCGGCGGCGGAGCATCTCCACCGCCTCCGGCGAGGTGGTGATGCGCTGGTGGTAGATGGCGCGGATCCGCACCCCGTTGTCGATCTGGCGGCGGTCACGGCTCAGCACCCGGTCGGCGACCTCCCGGACCAGGGCCGTCACGTGCATGGACGTCAGGTCGTGCCGGATGACGTCCGTGATGTCCTCCAGCACCTGCTGGATCCGGCCGTAGTCGTCGAGGATCTCGACCTCCACGTCGGAACCGTTCAGCGAACCGGGCCGCAGGAACCTTCCGACCAGGGTCTCGAGCGCGCTGTACGCCCGGTCGGACTCGTCCAGGTGCTCGCGCAGCCGCTCGCGTTCGCGCTGGAGCATGCGCAGCAGGGCGATCTCGGGGTCCACCACGGTGACCGCCTCCGGACCCGGCTCCCAGGCGCCGGACTGGAGGTCGGCGCGGGTGGCGTGGGTGGTGCCGGTCGGCACGACGAGGCCGAGGGAGGTCAGCTCGGCGCGCCACTTCTCGTACTCCTCGGGCGTCAGTCCGAGCTCCCGGAAGACCTCGTTCGGGTCGGACACCCCGCGCAGGCGCAGCTCCTGATAGAAGGCCAGCACCCTGTCGGCGGACCGGATGCCGTCCCTGCCGTCGCCCGTTGCCATCGCGAAGCGACCCCCTCATCTTACGAATCGACAGTCACACTTTGGCACATACCTATGGCAGGGCTCCCGTCGCCCCGAACGGGATGTGACGGGCGTCACAGGGCGTCCCGGGAGTGTGTGACCGTGCGTCAGGCGCACGCGGCGGCGGCCCCGGTGGGGTGGAGCCGGGCCCGCGGGCGCCCGCTTTCCCGGGCGCGCGGGCCCGGCGGGCGCCGGAGGTCAGTCCCGCGGAGCGTCGAGGCAGTCGGGGCACAGCCCCTTGAAGGTGACCTCGGCGCCGGTCATCCGCCACGCGCCGATCGCCTCGCCGGCCGGCTCGGGCACCTCGGCCTCCACGTTCTCCACCCGGCCGCAGCGCACGCACAGCGCGTGCTGGTGCGGCGGTCCGGAGATCTCGAAGACGGCCGGCAGGCCCGGGCGGTCGAACTTCGACGCCAGCCCGGTCTCCAGGAAGTGCCGCAGCATCTCGTAGACGGCCTGGCTGGTCAGGGTCCCGAGCCGCTCACGGGCGGCGGCCGTGAGGGACTCGACGTCCATGTGGCCGCCCGTCGACAGCACTTGCAGCACCTCGAGCCGCGGTCCGGTGACGCGCAGCCCCACGTCGCGGAGGCGCTGGATCACCGCCTCGCGGCCCGCCGGCCCCTCCACGACAGCCATCATCCCGCCCGTCACCCTCCACGATCTGGTCCGCTCAAACCTTTGGAGGCATCGTACCTCTTGCCCGGCCTGCCGGAGCGGGGCGGGAGCCGCCGGACCGTCGGCCCGCGCCGCCGTCGGCCCGCGCCGCCGCGTCAGCCGTCGGCGCGGCAGACCAGCAGGACGCTCTCCGTCCGCTCGTCGAGACGGTGGGCGCTCCGGCGCTCCACGCGCAGGCCCGCTCCGCGCAGTTCGGCGGTCAGGCGCTCCGGATCGACGATCCACTTCCGGGTGGTCAGGACCAGTCGCTCGGTGCTCAGCCGGCCCGTGCGGACGCAGTGGTAGGTGATGTGCTCGCTCATCGCGTCCAGGTCGAACTCCTGACGGGCGACCGTCCACTCCTCGACCCCGTCGAACCGGGGGACCTGGAACGCCCAGGTCCGCCGGGGGTCCCGCGACAGCCCGCGCAGCCCGTGTGCCGTGTAGTCCAGGGCGAGCGCGCCGCCGGGCTCCAGGTGCGCGGCGATCTCGCGCAGCAGCCCCGGACGGGCCTGGGGCGGCACGGCCGAGATCATCGTCCCCGCCATCAGGGCCAGCCGGTACGTCCCCCGCAGCCGCAGCTCCGTCAGGTCCGCCAGGGTGGTGACCAGCGATCCCGACACCTGCGGCCCGATCCGCCGGCCCCAGGCCCGCAGCCGCTCCAGGCTGCCGGCGTCCCGGTCCACGGCCTCCACCCGGAAACCCTGGCGGGCGAAGGGCACCGCGAGACGTCCCGCACCGCAGCCCAGGTCCAGGACCGGGCCGCCGCCGCGACCGCGCGCGAGGCCCAGGTAGCGGACGATGTCCGCGCTGTGCGGGCCCAGCAGCGCGTCGTGCAGCCAGAGCGCGTCCTCGTCGGCGGGCGCGGCCGACTCCAGGCCGGGCAGGAAGCCGGCGGGCCGCAGCACGGCGGTCGCGCCGTGCGCCGCCGGAGCACCGGCCGCCGCGCGCGCGGCCGGCGCGAGCGGTGCGAACGGGGCGGGCACGACCGGCGGGACGGACAGGGACATGCCGCTCGGGGTGTGCATCGCTCCTCCAGGGGGGTCGCTCGTTCCAGCCGTCCGGGGCGGGGCTCCCGTGCCGCCGGGACCGCGCCGCTGGTGGAATCCTGTCGCGCGGAGGAGGCCCGGGGCCAGAGCGGGAGGCTGCGTGAACACGCGATGGCGTGGATCTGCCACACCCCGGCGGGGGCGGGCGGCCGTCAGAGCGGGCGGCCGAACCTGACCGGTGTGAGCGCGGCGAAGCGGTGGTGGACGAAGAAGGGGACGGCCGGGGCCTGTTCGACGGGCAGGGTGATCCGCTGGGACGTCGCCCCGTGTGCCCGCATCCGGCCGGTGGCGGCCTCCAGCAGAGCCGTCCCGACGCCCTGCCGCTGCCGCGCCGGGGCCACGCACAGGGCGTAGACCTCGCCCTCGGCGGCGACCGGCACACCGCCCGAGACCGCCCCCACGACGGTTCCGTCGGTGTCGGCGGCGACCAGCCAGCCGAGCCAGGCGGGAGCTCCGCCCGGAATTTCTATTTCCGCTCTTATGCGGGGAAGAGCGCAATGGTCCGACACCAGGCGGCCCACCCGGATATCCCCGAGGACCTCGCCGTAGCCGTCGCGAATCGCTTCGGCGAGGAGCCGGGAAATCGCCGTCGCGTCACCGGGCGCTGCCGTACGCACGTCAGCCAGCAGCATTCTTCCCGCACCTCTCGCCGTACCGGTCCCGCGCCCGCACGCGCTCAGAATAGCGGGGAATTCGAGTGGCCGGGCGCGGCGGGAAATCTACGAATTGGCTTAGTAAATAGCCGGGTTGGCGGAGCCGGCCGGGAAGGCGGGAGCGAGAGCGGCGGGAAGGGGACGATCCGCTATCAGGAGGTCCAGCAGCACGCGATCACCAGCGGAGCGACGGCCGACACCGCCGCGGCCGTCGCCAGCGCCCCCCGCAGCACCGGGCGTCCCGCGTGCCGCGGCCCCAGGATGCGCCGCATCCGCACGGCCGCCGAGGGCCCGCCGGCCGCGAACGCCCTGCGGGGCGCCCGCCCCGAGGCCAGCGCGTACAGCGCCGTGGCCAGCGCGTCGCTCGAACAGCCGCGCAGCGCCCGGTCGTCGGCCGCCATCTCCAGCAGCAGCGGCACCGTCCGCCCGCCGATCCGCGCCAGCGGAAGCCGGCGGAAGACCGCGCTGTACGCGCCCGCCGCCGCGACCAGCAGGTGGTGGCGGCCGCCGATGTGGGCGCGTTCGTGCGCGAGCGCGGCGGCCAGCTCCCGTTCCGTCAGGACCTCCAGGGCCCCCGAGGACACCACCACCCGACGCGAACGCCCGGGCAGGCAGTACACCGCCGGGCGCGCGTCCTCCAGTACGGTCACCCCCAGCCCGGCGTCGTACCGGCCGACGAGGCGCAGCAGTTCGGCGTGCCGGCCGCGGGCCCGGCGCGCCCGCGCGAGTTCCCGTACGAAACCGGTGACCGGTACCGTCAGGACCGCCAGCGCCGCCGCCGCCGCGAGGGCCTCCCGTCCGGTGGCCGCCGCCAGCCGGGCGGCGGAGGGCGGGGTCAGGGTCATGACCGCGTCGATGAGCCGGTGGCTGGTCTCCGGCGGGAGCAGCAGCTGCGCCGGCAGGATGGCCGTGGACAGGGCGAAGACGGCCCCGCACGCGGTCCAGGCGGCCAGCCCCATCCGGGGCACCTGCTGGGCCCAGCGGGCGCGCACCAGCAGCCACGGGATCACCAGGCCGGTGATCAGGGCGAGTCCGAGGGGCGGCAGGACGTGGTGGTTCACCGGTCGCGCCCCTCGGCCGGCCGGTCGGGGCGGGCGGCGCGCAGGGCCTCGTCCAGGGCCTCCACGTCCTCGTGGGACATGCGCTCCACGAACCGCAGCAGCGCTGCCCTGCGGTCCTGGCTGTCGCCGAGTGCGTCCTGCATCAGCGCCGCCGTGTACTCCTCGCGGCTGCGGACCGCCTCGTAGATCCAGGCGCGGCCCGATTTCTCGCGGGTCAGCCAGCCCTTGCGGTACAGGATGTCCGCCACGGTCATCACCGTGGTGTAGGCGACCTTGCGCCGCCGGTTTATGTCGTCGACGATCTCGCGGACCGAGGCGGGGCGTTCCCACTGCCACACCCGGTCCATGATCTCGGCCTCCAGCTCTCCCAGCCGGCGTACGCGCATCCCTCTCGGCCCTCCCCCTCGCGAGCGGCTCATCGTACGGCCCGTCACCTCGCCCGGGTGATACCCCGGCCCGGTACGCGACGCCGGCAGCGAGGCCGGCCGCCCCTCCACCCGGACCGTACGGGGGAGGGGCGGCGGGGTGCGGGGGCCCGCTCAGCCGGCGGAGGCCCGGAAGCCGCGCAGGCGCAGGCTGTTGCCGACGACGAAGACCGAGGAGAAGGCCATGGCCGCACCGGCGATCATCGGGTTGAGCAGTCCGGCCGCGGCGAGCGGCAGGGCGGCCACGTTGTAGGCGAAGGCCCAGAACAGGTTCGAGCGGATGGTGCCGAGCGTCCTGCGGGCGAGCCGGATGGCGTCCGCCGCGGCCCGCAGGTCGCCGCGTACGAGGGTCAGGTCGCCGGCCTCGATGGCGGCATCGGTGCCGGTTCCCATGGCCAGGCCCAGGTCGGCCTGGGCGAGGGCGGCCGCGTCGTTGACGCCGTCGCCGACCATCGCGACGCTGCGGCCCTCGGACTGCAGCCGCTTGACGACGTCGACCTTGTCCTGGGGCATGACCTCGGCGATGACCTCGTCGATGCCGACCTCGGCGGCGACGGACTCGGCGACGGCCTTGTTGTCGCCGGTCAGCAGGATCGGCGTGAGGCCGAGGGCGCGCAGCCGGCGGATGGCCTCGGCGCTGGTGTCCTTGACCGCGTCCGCGACCTCCAGGACCGCGCGGGCCTCGCCGTCCCAGGCCACCGCGATCGCGGTACGGCCGGCGGCCTCCGCCTCGGACTTGGCGCGCTCCAGGTGCGGGGGCAGCTCCATCGCCCACTCGGCGAGCAGCTTGCCGCGGCCGACGAGCACGGCGTGGCCGTCGACGACGCCCTGCACGCCGAGGCCGGGGATGTTGGCGAAGTCCTCGGGGGCGGGGAGGGCGCCGACCCGCGCGGTGGCGCCGGCGGCGACCGCCTGCGCGATGGGGTGCTCGGAGGCGTGCTCCAGCGCTCCGGCGAGGCGCAGCACCTCGGCCTCGTCGGTGCCCTCGGTGGTGTGCACGTGGAGCAGGGTCATCCGGCCGGTGGTGACGGTGCCGGTCTTGTCCAGGACGATGGTGTCGACCTTGCGGGTGCTCTCCAGGACCTCCGGGCCCTTGATCAGGATGCCGAGCTGGGCGCCGCGGCCGGTGCCGACCATGAGGGCGGTGGGAGTGGCCAGGCCCAGGGCGCAGGGGCAGGCGATGATGAGGACGGCGACCGCCGCGGTGAAGGCGGACGCGAGCCCCGATCCGGTGCCGAGCCAGAACCCGAGGGTGGCCAGGGCCAGTCCGATGACGACGGGGACGAACACCGCGGAGATCTTGTCGGCGAGCCGCTGGGCGGCGGCCTTGCCGTTCTGGGCGTCCTCCACCAGCCTGGCCATCCGGGCGAGCTGGGTGTCGGAACCGACCCGGGTGGCCTCGACGACGAGGCGGCCGCCCGCGTTCAGGGTGGCGCCGGTGACGGAGTCGCCGACGGAGACCTCGACGGGCACGGACTCGCCGGTGAGCATGGAGGCGTCGACGGCGGAGGAGCCCTCGACGACGGTGCCGTCGGTGGCGATCTTCTCGCCGGGGCGGACCAGGAAGCGGTCCCCGGGCTGGAGTTCGGCGGTCGGCACGGTGACCTCGCGGCCGCCGCGCAGCACCGTGACCTCCTTGGCGCCCAGTTCCAGCAGTGCCTTGAGGGCCGCGCCGGCCTTGCGCTTGGACTTGGCCTCGAAGTACCGGCCGGCCAGGATGAAGGCGGTGACGCCGGCGGCCGCCTCCAGGTAGATGTTGCCCGCGCCGTCGGTGCGGGCGATGGTGAACTCGAAGGCGTGGGTCATGCCGGGGGTGCCCGCGGTGCCGAAGAACAGGGCCCACAGCGACCACAGGAACGCGGCGATCGTGCCGACCGAGATCAGGGTGTCCATGGTGGCCGCGCCGTGCCGGGCGTTCGTCCAGGCGGCGCGGTGGAAGGGCCAGGCCGCGTACGTGACGACGGGTGCGGTCAGGGTCAGCGAGAGCCACTGCCAGTAGTCGATCTGGAGGGCCGGGACCATGGCCATCGCGATCACCGGCACGGCGAGGGAGGCGGCGGTGACGAGCCGCTGGCGCAGCGGGGCGAGCCCGTCGTGCTCCTCCTGCTCCGTCCCGGCGCCCGGCGCGCCGCCCGTGCTCGGCGGCGCCGGCTCCTGCGCGGTGTAGCCCGTGGCCTCGACGGTGGCGATCAGGTCCGCGACGGAGATGTCGGCGTCGAAGGTGACCTTGGCCTTCTCGGTGGCGTAGTTGACGGTGGCCTCGACGCCGTCCATGCGGTTGAGCTTCTTCTCGATGCGTGCCGCGCACGAGGCGCAGGTCATGCCGCCGATGGCGAGCTCGACCTGGGCGGCGCCGGGAGTGATGGTGGTCATGAGTGCTGCTCCTCGTTCGAGCGCGGGGTGGGAGCCGGGGCCCGTGGACGGACGGGCCCCGGCGGCCGGGCGGGTGGGACGGGCCGGGTGTCAGGCGCGGCCGGTCAGCTCGTAACCGGCGTCGTCCACGGCCGCGGTGACCGCGGCGTCGTCGGGCTCGCCGGTGGTGGTCACGGTCACCAGGCCGCCGTCGACGTCCACCTCGACGGAGAGGACCCCGTCGAGCGCGCCGACGGACGCGGTGATGGCGGTCCGGCAGTGTCCGCAGGACATGCCGGACACGCGGTAGACGGTGGCGGTGGCTTCGGCCACGGCCACGGCGGTGGTGCCGCCGGCGTTCGTACCGCAGCTGCCTTCGGGGGTGCAGCAGGAAGACATGTGTTTCTCCTTGGTCGGACTCAGTCGTGCCGGTACCCGCCGGGGGTACCCGTCTGGCTCAAGGTATACCCCCCGGAGGTATCCATCGCAAGTGCCCGGCCCCGCTTGACTTGATACCCCTGGGGGGTATCGTGACGTCTATGAAACCGCTGGATGCGGCAGTGGTACGTACGTCGTAGGGGAGATCAGCCATGAACACCGGAGTGAAGATCACCGTTTTCGCCGCCGCGCTGGCGGCGACCTTCGGCACCGCCTACGGCGTCGGCGCGGGCGTGGGCCCCGTGGGCGCGCCGGCCAAGCCCGGACACGGCGGTCACGCGGCGCCGGCCCCCGCCGGTCCGGAAGGGTCCGCCGCGCACGGGACCCACGACGGGGCGGCGGCCGCGGGTCCCGCGGCGGGCGGGCTCCAGGTCTCCGAGGACGGGTACACGCTCAGCCTGGACACCCCCCGGATCGCGGCGGGCCAAGGCGAGCTGCGCTTCTCCGTCAAGGACGCCGAGGGCCGCAAGGTCACCTCGTACAAGACCGAGCACGGCAAGGAGCTGCACTTCATCGTGGCCTCCCGCGACCTCGCGGTCTACCGCCACCTGCACCCCGTGCGCGCCGCGGACGGAACCTGGTCGACGCCGGTCGACCTGCCCGCGGCCGGCGCGTACAAGGCGTTCGCCGACTTCGCGCCCGCCGCGCCCGGCGCGAAGAACGTCACCCTCGGCGCCGACCTCGCGGTCCCCGGCGCGTACGCCCCGGAGCCGGTGCCGCCGGCCGCGGCCACGGCGGACGTGGACGGTTACCGGGTGGCCCTGGGCGGAACCCTCGACCCCGGCAAGCCGGGCGAGCTCAGGCTCACCGTCAGCAAGGAGGGCAAGCCCGTCACCGACCTCGAGCCCTACCTCGGCGCCTACGGCCACCTGGTCGCCCTGCGTGACGGAGACCTCGCCTACCTGCACGTCCACCCCAACGAGGGCGGCCCCGGCCCGGACGTCTCCTTCACCGCCACCGCCCCCAGCGCGGGCACGTACCGGCTCTTCCTGGACTTCCAGCACCAGGGCAAGGTGCGCACGGCGGCCTTCACGGTCAGCGCGGGCGGCGGCGCGGTCCCGGCGGCAGCCCCGGCCGCGCCCCCGGCGGCGCCGGAGGAGCCGGGCGGCCACGCCCACTGAGCGGCGCACCGCATACCCCCCGGGGGTTGGCAAGGTCCACGACGAGAGGGACGAACGAACGGGAAAGGGATCGATCGCCGTGCCCGCTTACACCGCACATCCCGCACACCGCGGTGGCACCGCCACCGGCACCGCCCCCGCCTACGGCGCGCACAAGGACGACGTCCTCAAGCGGCTGCGCCGCATCGAGGGCCAGGTGCGCGGCCTCCAGCGCATGGTGGAGGAGGGGACGTACTGCATCGACGTGCTCACCCAGGTCGGCGCCGCCACCAAGGCCCTGCAGTCCTTCGCCCTCACCATGCTGGAGGACCACCTGCACTCCTGCGTCGCCGACGCCGTCGCCGAGGGCGGCGACAAGGCGCGCGAGAAGGTCGAGGAAGCCTCCCGGGCCGTCGCCCGCATGGTCCGCGCCTGACCGGAGCCGGCCCCCTCCCCGGGACGGGGCCGGCGGGCCGTGCGGACGGGCGGCGCGGCCGGCGGGGCGGTTCCCGCGGGCGTCGGCGGGGCGGTTCCCGCGGGGATCGGCGGTGAGGCGCCCGTCGCGTGACCGGCGACGGGCGGCCGGTCGTGGGCACCCCTGCTGGATTGACCATGTTCCTGACAACATGGGCGCCGTGTCACTCCCACGACCGCACCACACCCCGAAGGGGGCGATCAGCGCATGACCAAGCCTGAGAGCGCGGGAGACGACTACGACGTCGTCATCAGCGGAGCCGGCCTCGCCGGCAGTGCCGCGGCGATCCTGCTCGCCCGGCGCGGTGTCCGCGTCGCACTGCTGGAACGCCGTTCGGACCCCGCGGCGTACAAGGTGCTGTGCACCCACTCCCTCACGGCCAACGCCCACCCGGTGCTGGACGAACTCGGACTCCTGCCCGCGCTCGAGAAGGCCGGGGCCGTACGCAACGAGGCACGCTGGTACACCCGCTGGGGGTGGATCGAGCCGAGGGCCGCTCCCGGCGGTCCCGCGCTGCCGTACGCGTACAACGTCCGGCGCAGCACCCTCGACCCGCTGATCCGCTCCCGCGCCGCCCGGACCCCGGGCGTCGACCTGCTGCTCGGCCACCAGGCGGCCGGACTGGTCCGGGAAGCCGGGCGGGCCGTGGGGGTGCGGGTCAAGGCGCCCGGGGGCGAGCGGGAGATCCGGGCCCGGCTCGTCGTCGGCGCCGACGGCAAGGACTCGGCCGTGGCGAAGTACGCCGAGGTGCCCGCCCGGCAGTACGAGAACGGGCGCTTCGGCTACCTCGCGCACTTCCGCGGCCTGCCGCTGCACGGCGGGATCGGCCAGGCCTGGTTCCTGGAGCCCGACATGGCGTACGCGTTCCCCAACGACGACGGGGTGACGGTCCTCGCGGTGCTCCCCGGCAAGGAGCGGCTGCCGGCCTTCCGCGACGACCTGGAGGGCAGCTTCCTCTCCTTCGTGCGGGCCCTGCCCGAGGCGCCGCCCGTCGACTCCGCCGAGCGCGTCAGCAAGATCATCGGCACGGTCGACTACCCGCTCGTCACGCGCGAGCCCACCGCACCCGGCGTCGCGCTCGTCGGCGACGCCGCCCTGACCGGCGATCCGCTGTGGGGAGTGGGGTGCGGGTGGGCCCTGCAGTCCGCCGCCTGGCTGGCGGACGCGGTCGCCCCCGCGGCGGCCGGCCGCGGCGACCTCGACCGGGCGCTCGCGCGGTACGCCCGCACCCACCGCCGCCGGCTGCGCGGACACCAGTCCCTGGCGGTCGACTACGCCACGGCCCGTCCGTTCAATCCGGGGGAGCGGCTCATGTTCGCGGCGGCGGCGCGCGACGAGGCGATGGCGCGGCACATGCACCTGTTCGCGTCCCGCCTGATCGGTCCGCTGCGCTTCCTCAACCCCGTGATGCTGGCCAGGGCGTCTGCCGTCAACCTCCGCCACCGCCGGGCGGGCGCGGCGGACCGCTCCCCGGGAGGGCGGACGGACGCCCGCTGAGGCGACCGCGCCGCCGCCCGGCGGACGGCGGACACCGGATCAGACGATGTCCTCCGCGATGTCCGCCTGTTCGCGGGCGTTGCCGTACGGGGCCGGGGTCCCGTACGAGCGCCGGGCGGCGTACCACCACGCACTGGCGAGGGCCAGGACCACCACCAGGGCGATCACCGCGTAGTTCATCGAGTCGACCGTCACCGGGGACTTCTGCGGCAGGCAGAACAGGACGGTGACCAGGCCCACCCAGACCACCGCGATCCAGCCGACCGGCTTGCTCCAGCGGCCCAGGTGCCACGGGCCGGGCCGGAACCGCTTGCCGGCGCGCAGCCGCAGGTAGACCGGGATGGCGTAGGCCGGGGTGATGCCGATGACGTTGATGGCGGTCACGGCCCCGTACGCGGTGGCCGAGTAGAGGGAGGGCAGCGCGAGGACGCCGGCGGCGGCGACGGACAGCCAGACGGCCGGGACCGGGGTCTGGCTGCGGCTGCTGACCCGGCGCCACAGGGAGGAGCCCGGGAGGGCGTTGTCCCGGCTGAAGGCGAACACCATGCGGCTCGCGGCGGCGACCTCGGCGTTGCCGCAGAACAGCTGCGCGACGATGACGACGAGCAGCAGGGCGGTGGCGCCGCCGGAACCGAGGGCGTCGAGGAAGATCTGGGCGGGCGGGACCCCGGTGGCGGTGCCCTGGACGGCCGCGTAGTCCTGGATGGCGAAGGTCAGCCCCGCGAGCAGCGCGAATCCGGCGAGCCAGGAGACCCAGATGGCCCGGACGATTCCCTTGGCGGCGGAGACGGAGGCGTTCGAGGTCTCCTCCGAGAGGTGCGCGGAGGCGTCGTAGCCGGAGAAGGTGTACTGCGCGAGCAGGAGGCCGATCGCCGCCACGTAGAACGGGTTGCCCCAGCCGGTGTCGTTGACGAACTCGGTGAAGACGAACGAGGCCGGCTGGTGGCGGTCGGGGACCAGGGCCAGGGCGCCGACGATCACGGCGACGCCGCCCAGGTGCCACCAGACGCTGATCGAGTTGAGCACGCTGACGAGACGGACGCCGAAGAGGTTGAGCACGGCGTGCAGCAGCAGGATCGCCAGGAAGATCAGGAAGGTCGAGCCCGGGGTGGGTACGAAGCCGAACTGGAGGTTGAGGAAGGCCCCGGTGAACAGGGCGGCGCCGTAGTCGATGCCGGCGATGGCGCCGAGGAGGCCGAGCAGGTTGAGCCAGCCCGTGTACCAGCCCCAGCGGCGTCCGCCGAGCCGGTCGGCCATGTAGTAGAGCGCCCCGGAGGTGGGGTAGGCGCTGGTCACCTCGGCCAGGGCGAGGCCCACGCAGAGGACGAACAGGCCGACGCCGGCCCAGCCCCACAGCATCACGGCCGGGCCGCCGGTGCCCAGGCCGAAGCCGTACAGGGTCATGCAGCCGGACAGCACGGATATGACCGAGAAGCTGATGGCGAAGTTGCCGAAGCCGCCCATCCGGCGGGCCAGGACGGGCTGGTAGCCGAGCTCTCTGAGCCGCTCCTCCTCGTCCTGGCGGGGCGGGAGCTCGTGGCCCGGGCGGGCTGTCGGCGCGGTGCGCGACATGGCGGTACCTCCGAAGTGGTGGAGCAGGGGGGACGGGGGAGAACGGGGGCGGCGGACACGCGGCGGGGGAGCCGGCGCCGCGTGCTGACGGAGAGCGGGAGCAGAGGGCGGGGGAGGGGTCAGTCCCGGCCCGCCAGGCTCCGGGACCTGGCGCGCAGGAAGACCTCCTCGGCCAGGGCCGGGTCGGCGGGGTCGCGGGTCCGCCGGGCCCACGGCAGGGTGGTCCAGTACCCGCCCATCGCCTCGAACACCCGGGCCGCCCCGCCGAACTGGTGGGCTCCCCACAGGGCGTGGGCGAGGTGGTTCAGGTCGAGCGGGGAGGCGTGCGCCGGGTCGGCGTACGGGAACCAGGCGTCCAGGGCGTGGACGGCGTCGCGGATGGAGTCGTCCGTGAGCCAGTGCAGGTCGAGGGCCCGCTCCTGGCCGCCCTCGCGGCGGTAGCGCTCGACGTGGACGTAGAGCGGCAGGAGGTGCACGGCGGACCCCGCCGGAGCCGTGCCCACCGCCCAGCGGGCGAAGTTGACGGCCTCGGAGTGCGGCCGCGGCCCGGCCGGGCCCGCGTACATGAACTGGAGCATCCGGTGGTACGCCTCGCGGTTGTACGGGTCCCGCTCGTCGGCCTGCGCGAGGAGGCCCCAGGGCCCGGGGGGCAGCATGGGGCCGGGCGGCGGCAGCCGGTGCTCGTCCATCCGGCGGTGTTCGTCGAGGAGGGCCAGGGCGAGCAGGCAGACCCAGGGCACCGGATCGGCGGGGCTGATGCCGGTGGCGGTCCGGCAGGCCTGCCAGGCCTCCTGCCACAGCTCGTGTGTACGGGGGTGGCCCGCGCGGTGGGCGCGGACGGCGCGTTCGACGGTGACCCGGGTGTGCATCACGGTCGCGGCGACGCTGGTGGGCTGCTCCGCCCTCCAGGCCTGGACCACGTCGGAGCCGGCCGCGACCGCGGCGAGGACCTGGGTGCGCTGGGTCCACAGGCCCCAGCCGTCCGTGCGTTCCAGCAGCCGCGCCATCGACAGCCAGCGGCCCGTGCGCAGGTCCTGCACGGCGGCGCGGAGGCCGTCGTCGAGGCCGGCGGGGTGGTAGACGGGCCGGAAATCGCCGCCGGCCATCACCTCGCCCCGGGCGACGTGCGGCCGGAGCCGGCTCGTACTGCGGTCATCGTGGTCATCGGTCCTCGGATCGCCTGGAGGGACGGGTCGGGTCCGTCCGGCGTCCGGTAGCCGCACTGCGGCCGGGCCAGCACCAGGGATGCGTGAACCATGCGCGAACTGCCCGGCGGATCCCCGCCGTTCGGTCGAGGACGGTGCCGTTACCGCCCGTTGACCGGCGATCACTATAGAGCGGTACGGCCGATCGCACACGCATTCCCTTTCGGACGCAAGTTTCAAGCCAGGCGCTGGACATGACTGGATGTCAGTCCAAAGGCCGTGCCGCCGCGGTGCGCCCGGGAGGATCTTGACGAGGGACCTCCCCTGGTGAAGGCTTCCGACCGGCGATGGCTGACGTGATCGCCGACCCGGTCGCGGACGTGACCGATGACCTGCCGGAACACGGACGGAGTGGTGATGACGGGCCCGGTGCTCGCTGTGGACCAAGGCACCTCGGGAACCAAGGCCCTCGTCCTGTGTCCCGAGCGCGGGATCATCGGCTCCGCCTCCGCCCCCGTACGGCCCCGGTACCTGCCCGACGGCCGGGTGGAGGTGGACCCGGGCGAACTGCTGGGCTCGGTCCTCGACGCCGGGCGGGCCGCGCTCGCCGCGGCCGGTGAACCGGTCACGGCCGTGGGCCTCGCCAACCAGGGCGAGACCGTACTCGCCTGGGACCCGGCGAGCGGCGAACCGCTGACCGACGCGCTCGTCTGGCAGGACCGGCGCGCCGCACCGCTGTGCACCGAACTGTCCCCGCACGCCGAGCTGCTGCGCGAACGCACCGGCCTGCCGCTCGACCCGTACTTCGCCGCGCCCAAGATGGCCTGGATACGCCGCCACCTGACGCGGCGGGGCGTCGTCACCACCAGCGACGCCTGGCTGGTGCACCGCCTCACCGGCGAGTTCGTCACCGACGCGGCGACCGCGGGCCGTACCCAGCTGCTCGATCTCGACACCGTCGACTGGTCGCAGGCCGCCCTCGACGTCTTCGGCCTCGCCGGCGAACCCCTGCCGAGGATCGTCGACGCGGACTCCCGCGTCGGCACCACCACCGCCTTCGGTCGCGAACTGCCGCTGACCGGCCTGCTCGTCGACCAGCAGGCCGCCCTGCTCGCCCAGAGCGTCACCGCCCCCGGCACCGCCAAGTGCACCTACGGCACCGGCGCGTTCCTGCTCGCCCAGACCGGACCGCACCCCCGCCGCAGCTCCTCCGGTCTGGTCGGCTGCGTCGCCTGGCGGATCGGCGGACGGACCAGCTACTGCCTCGACGGCCAGGTGTACACGGCCGCCTCCGCCGTACGCTGGCTCACCGACCTCGGCGTGATCTCCGGCGCCGCCGACATCGACGCCGTGGGCGGCACCGTCCCCGACTCCGGCGGCGTCACCTTCGTCCCCGCGCTCGCCGGGCTCGCCGCCCCCTGGTGGCGGGGCGACCTGCGCGGCTCGGTCACCGGACTCGGCCTCGGCACCACCGCCGGACACCTGGTGCACGCCCTGTGCGACGGCATCGCCGCCCAGGTCGCCGAACTCGCCGACGCCGCCGCCGCCGACCTGGGCGCACCGCTCACCTCCCTCCGCGTCGACGGAGGGCTCACCCGGTCCGCCCTGCTCATGCAGGCCCAGGCCGACCTGCTCCGGATCCCCGTCGAGGTGTCGGCGCTCCCGGACGCCACCGCCCTCGGCGTCGGCGCGGTCGCCCGGCTCGGCCTCGACCCCACCCTCACGGTCCGCGACGCCGTCCCCGAGTGGAAACCGTCCGCCGTCTACGAGCCCCGGGCCGGGGCGGACGAGGCCGCCGGACGCCGCGCCCGGTTCCGTACCGCGGTCGCCGCCCTGCTCGACGGCCCCGCATGAGCGTCACCACCCGCGGCGCCCTGCCCGGCGGGGAGTACGACGTGACGGTCATCGGCGCCGGCGTGGTGGGCTGCGCCATCGCCCGCGAACTGGCCCGGCTGCCCCTGCGGACGGCCCTGGTCGAGGCGTCCGACGACGTCGGGGACGGCACCTCCAAGGCCAACACGGCCATCCTCCACACCGGGTTCGACGCGGTGCCCGGATCCCTGGAATCCCGGCTGGTCAGGGACGGCGGGCGGCGGCTCGCCGCGTACGCCGCCGAGAGCGGCATCCCGGTGGAGCCGCTCGGGGCGCTCCTCGTCGCCTGGGACGAGGAGCAGCGCGCCGCACTGCCCGGCCTCGCCGACAAAGCCGTGCGCAACGGCTACCACCGGGCCCGGATCCTGTCGGCCGAAGAGGCGCGGGCCCGCGAGCCGGAACTCGGACCCGGAGTGCTCGGGGCGCTCGACGTGCCCGGCGAGTCCGTCATCTGCCCCTGGTCGACCACGCTCGCGTACGCCACGCAGGCCGTCCGCGCGGGCGTCGACCTCCACCTGAACTGCCCGGTCCGGTCCGTCACCCCCGCGGACCCGCACCTGCTGGACACAGGCCGCGGCGTCCTGCGCACCCGCCACCTGGTCAACGCGGCCGGCCTGCACGCCGACGCGGTCGACCGGCTGCTCGGCCACGCGGACTTCACGGTGACGCCCCGGCGCGGCCAGCTGATCGTCTTCGACGAACTCGCCCGCGGCCTCGTCCGGCACATCCTGCTCCCGGTACCGGGCGCGCTCGGCAAGGGCGTCCTGGTCACGCCGACGGTCCACGGGAAGGTGCTGCTCGGGCCGACGGCCGAGGACCTGGACGACAAGACCGCCACCGGGTCCACCGCCGAAGGGATCGCGCTGCTGCGGGAGAGGGGCCGGCGGATCCTGCCCGCGCTCCTGGAGGAGGAGGTCACCGCCGTGTACGCGGGACTGCGGGCCGCCACCGGCTCCGAGGACTACGCGATCCGCGCCCACCCCGCGCAGCGGTACGTCACCGTGGGCGGGATCCGCTCGACCGGCCTGACCGCGTCCATGGCGATCGCGTCCCACGTGGTGGAGCTGCTCGCCGAGGGCGGTCTGCCGGTGGCCGGGCCGCGCGATCCGGAGCCGGTGCGGATGCCGAACCTGGGCGAGGCGTTCCGCCGTCCCTACCGTGACGCCGCACTGATCGCGGCGGACCCCGAGTACGGCCGGATCGTCTGCCACTGCGAACGCGTGACCCGCGGGGAGATCCGCGACGCGCTCGCCGGTACCGTCCCGCCCGGCTCCCTCGACGGACTCCGGCGCCGTACGCGCGCCCGCGCCGGCCGCTGCCAGGGCTTCCACTGCGGCGCCGCCGTCCGCGCCCTGTTCGAGGAGGCCCGCCGATGAGCCGTACGGACCGGACCGACGGTACCGAGCGCACCAACCGCACCGACCGCACGGTCGACGTGCTGGTCGTCGGGGCGGGACCGGCCGGGCTGGCCCTGGCCGCGCGCGCCGCGGCCGCGGGCGCGGGCCGGGTCGAGGTCCTGGAACGCGAGGAGGAGGCGGGCGGCGTACCGCGCCACTGCCACCACGGCGGCTTCGGACGGCCGCCCCTGCCCTGGCTGCCGGGGCCCGCGTACGCACGCCGGGCGGTGGCCGCGGCGCTGGACGCCGGCGCGGTCGTCCGTACCGGCGTCACGGCCACCGGCTGGGCGGGACCGCTGGCCCTCGAGACCACCGGCCCGTCGGGGCTGGAACGGATCACCGCCCGGGCCGTCGTCCTCGCCACCGGCGCCCGGGAACGCCCCCGCAGCGCCCGGCTGGTACCCGGCACCCGCCCGGCCGGAGTGCTCACCACCGGCGAGCTCCAGCAGTCGGTCCACCTCCACGGCCAACCCGTCGGCCGCCGGGCCGTGGTGGTGGGCGCCGAGCCCGTGGCCCGCCACGCGGTGCGCACCCTGCGGCGGTCCGGCACGGAGGTCGTGGCGGTCCTCACCGAGCACGCGCGCGGCACCACCGTCCCGGGGGTCCCGCTGCTCACGGCGACCACGGTGAGCGAGCTGCGCGGCCGCGGCCGGCTCTCCGCGGTGGCGGTCCGCCACCGGGACGGCCGGTCGGGGGTCATCGCCTGCGACACGGTGGTCTTCACCGGCGACTGGATCCCCGAGCACGAACTGGCCCGCCGGGGCGGCGTGCCCGTGGACCCGGGCACCCGCGGACCCCGCGTGGACGCCGCCTTCCGCACGGGCACGCCCGGGGTCTTCGCCGTCGGCAACGCCCTGCACGGCGTGGAACGGGCGGCCACCGCGGCCGCCGAGGGCCGGGCCGCCGCAGCCCCGGTCCTGGCCCGCCTCGCCGGAGCCCCCTGGCCCGACGCCGGCCCGCCGCTGCTCGTCCGGGCCCCGCTCGCGTGGGTGACGCCGAACCGCCTCACGGCCCCCGCCCGGCGCCCGCTGCTGCTGCGCTCCGCGGTACCGCTGACCGCCCCGGTGGTGGAGGTGTCGCAGGACGGCCGCCCGCTGTGGCGCCGCCGCTACCCGGGCCGGGTGCCGGTGTCGCGCTCGCTGAGGCTGCCGCCGGGGTGGACGGCGCGGGTCGACCCGGCCGGCGGCCCGGTGGTGGTGGCCACCGCCTGACGGCCGCCGTCCCCGGCGCTCCCTCAGCCCGCGCGGTCGGCGGCCGACGCGAGGAGGCGGCCCATGGCGGCCACCACCGAGGGCTCGACGCGGTAGTAGACCCAGGTGCCGCGGCGCTCGGAGCTGAGCAGGCCCGCTTCCCTGAGCTTCTTCAGGTGGTGCGAGACGGTCGGCTGGGAGACCCCGACGTCGGAGATGTCGCACACGCACGCCTCCCCGTCCGGGTGGGAGGCCACGGCGGAGAACAGGCGCAGGCGCACCGGATCACCGAGGGCCTTGAACATCCTGGCGGTGCGCTCCGCCTCCTCGGCACTGAAGGCACGCCCGTCCAGCGGCGGGCAGCAGGCCGGGGCCTCGGGACCCGGCTCCAGCAGCGGCAGCACCTCGGTGTTCGACATACGTCTATGTTGACACGTGTCGAATCGGAACGGGACCCGGGCGGCCGGACCCCCGGCGGAACCGACGAGGTGTGATCCCGCGCGGCTGGGTAGGCGCGCATGTGACCGCACGGCGCGACCGGATCGAGCGGGCCCGCCGTGACCCGAACCCCGGGGCGAGGACGAGGAGGAAGAACGGCCGGTCCCCGGGCGGACGACGAGACGCAGCCCCAGCCGGAAGGCCACCTGCGCTCCGGACTCCGCGTGGCCGCCGTCGGACCGGTGCCCCCGCCTCCCGGAAGGGAACGCGAGCGCGGCACGCAAACCGCCGTCCCGAAGAGCGAACGCGAAGGAGGCGACAACGGCCACTGAGGCCGAAACCCCGGCCGCCCGGGCCGGTGAAGGAAGCCTGGACCGCCAGGCGCGTACCGAACCCTGAGAGGTGTGGCGGACATGACCGACGTCAACCCCATCGAGCTGCAGAAGGCCCTCAAGGGCGCGGAATACCCGGCGAAGCGCGACGACCTCGTCCAGCTGGCGAAGAAGAACGGCGCCGACGAGGGCATCACCCAGGAACTCGCCTCCTCCTCGAAGGACCGGTTCAACGGCCCCGACGACGTCCAGAGGAACGTGTTCGGCAACAGCTGACCCGAGCCCCACCCACCCAGGCGGCGGCACCCCAAACGCCGCCGCCTGCTGCGCGGAGCCACGGCAGCGAGCCGCGCGGACGACCGCGCCGCCACCGGGGAGTTCCTCGCCGAAGCGGAGGAGGTGGCCCGGTACGTCGCTCCGGACCGGCCCGATGCCTGGGCCGGCTTCGGCCCGACGAACGTCACCCTGCACCGGATCAGCGCGGGGGGTTTCCTTCGGCGAAGCGGACACCGCCCTCGACGCGGCCCGCCCGCTCAAGCACCGCCACATCCCGGTGCCCGAGCGCCGTGCCGCACTCTGGATCGAGGCCGCCCGCGCCTATTCCCAGCAGGGCCGCCTGGCCGACGGCTACCAGGCCCTGCGGATCGCCGAAACCTGCGCCGCCCAGAACGTACGACGTCCCGCCGTCCGCGAGCTGGTCGCCGACATGGCCGCGCGGGAGCGCCGTCGTACCCTGCCGGAGCGCCGCCACTTCAGCCGCCGACTGGGAGTACCCGCGTGACCGAGCCGCAGCCGAGGCCCTTCCTGTACGTCGTCGTGTGCGCCGCCGGGATCGCCGGCGACGTCGGCAGACTCATCACCGCAGCGCAGGAACGGGGCTGGGAGGTCGGGGTCATCGCCACCCTGCAGGGTCTCGAGTTCCTCGACGCCCGGGCGATCGAGGAGCAGACCGGGTACCCGGTCCGGTCCGCCTGGCGTGAGCCCGGCGAGGCGCGGACGTACCCGCGGGCCGACGCCCTCGCGGTCGCTCCGGCCACGTTCCACACGGTCAACAAGTGGGCCGCCGGCTTCGCCGACAACCTGGCCCTCGGCATCCTCTGCGAAGCCCCCGGCATGGGCGTCCCCACGGTCCTGCTGCCCTACGTGAACACCGCGCTCGCCGCTCACCGGGCCTACCGGCGCAGCATTGACGAGCTCCGGGAGATGGGCGTGCTGATCGGCAGCTATGAGCCGCACCGTCCGAAGTCCGGTGGCGGGGCCGACCGATTCCCGTGGGAGGAAGCGGTCGATCTGCTGGCCCCGTTCCTCCATGCCGGGGCCGAGCCGCAGTGAACGTGTCGGCATCACCCCTTGGGGCAGCCGGCCCCCCCCCGACCTGGAGGAGCAACGTGGAGCAGCAGAACGCTGAAGGTGGACCGGCTATCGCAGCGGCCGTCGTGGTGCACGAGGGCCGCGTTCTGATGGTGCGGCGCCGGATCAGCGAGGGGCGGCTCTCCTGGCAGTTCCCCGCCGGTGCGGTCGAGCCGGGCGAAGCCCGGGAGGAGGCCGCCGTACGCGAGACGCTGGAGGAGACCGGCCTCGCCGTGAAGGCGCTGAAGCTGCTGGGGGAACGGGTCCACCCTGACACCGGCCGCTTGATGTCGTACACGGCCTGCGAGGTGGCCGGCGGCCACGCGCACGTCACGGGATCATGGTGGGGCAGGCCCTTAGCCGTCTTCGAGAAGTCGGCCGGTGGCGTCCTGGACGCGGGCGGAGGCTCGGCGGACCGCAACGAGCACGGCGTCGAGTCGGGTGTCGGTAGGTTGGCCGCCGGAGTTGACGGCACGGGTCAGCTGGTTCAGGTCGTTGCCGATATGACCGAGGTGCCTGCGTGCAGCTAACAGCTCGGCGACGGGTGGCACAGCATCTGCTGTGCCACCCGTCACCGTTACCCTCCGCAATCGAGTGCGGTCGAAGGTGGTCGGCGGTGCGGGAGGTCGGCACCCAAGGTGCGGGGGAGCGCCCGGCCTGGGCGGGCTGCGGATTCTGCCCAGACTCTCCCCAGGGGGCCTGAGGGCCACTTCTGTGCGTTCGCAAGAGCTAGGCTGATCAACAGCGTTGATGTGTGGTCTACAGCCAGTCGCGCTTCTTGAAGATCACGTACAGGCTCACGCAGACCACTGCCATCAGCAGGATCGCGAAGGGATAGCCGGCCGTCCACTTGAGCTCCGGCATGTGCTCGAAGTTCATGCCGTAGATCGTGCCCACCAGGGTGGGGGCGAAGAGGATGGCGGCCCACGAGGAGATCTTCTTGATCTCCTCGTTCTGTTCGAAGCCCGCCTCCGCCAGGGCTCGCATTTCCGCGTTCTGTTGCTGGGAGACCAGTGTGGCGTTCACCGTGAGGATTTCCGTCAGGGCCTGGCGGAAGCCGTCCACGCGTTCGCTCGTGTGCGTCACGTGGTCGGCCACGTCGCGGAGGTAGCGCTGGAGTTCCTCGTCCGTGCCGTACTTGGCGAAGCCGGCCATCAGGCCGTGGAGCATGCCGACCAGGGGGCGGGTCGCGCGTTGGAACTCGACCATTTCGCGGGAGAGTTCGTAGATGCGGCGCGATACCTCCGGGTCGCCGCGGAAGACCTCCGTCTCGATCTCGTCCATGTCGGTCTGGACGCCCGCCACCACCGGGGCGTAGCCGTCCACCACCGCGTCGAGGATCGCGTACAGGACGGCCTCCGGGCCGAGGGAGAGGAGGTCCGGGGTCTCCTCCATGCGGTGGCGGACGGTCGAGAGGTCGGGGGCGGCGCCGTGGCGGACGGTGATCAGGAAGTCCGGGCCGACGAAGACGTGGAGCTCGCCGAAGTCGACCTCCTCCAGGGCGTCCAGGTAGCGGGCCGCGCGCAGGACCACGAAGAGGGTGTCGCCGTAGCGCTCCAGCTTGGGGCGCTGGTGGGCCTCCAGGGCGTCCTCGATCGCCAGCGGGTGCAGGTTGAACTCGGTGGCCAGGGAGTGCAGTTCGGACTCCGACGGGCGGTGCAGGCCGATCCAGGCCATGCCGTCGGGCTGTTCGCGCAGCAGCCGGAAGGTGTCGGCGAGGGTGGTGGGGGAGGCGACGCGGCGGCCGTCGCGGTAGACCGCGGAGTCGATCACGCTGCCGTGGTCCGGGGGCGGCGGGCCGGGGGCCGTCGGCGTGGGCGGGGCGGCCGGGGCGGGCGGGCGGAGCCAGCCCGAGCGCTTCGCGGACGAGGGGGGACGGCGGTTCGGGCGCTCCGGCATCGCAGTCAGCCTCCGTATGAGTTGCGGACAGAGGGTGTCCGCGAGGGGGGTTAGTTTGCTGTCATGGCCTCCAGGACGAACCCCGTACTCGGCACCCGCGCTCTGAACCGTGCCACGCTCGCCCGCCAGCTGCTGCTGAGCCGCGCCGAGATGTCCCCGGAGGAAGCCGTCGGGCACCTCCTCGGGCTCCAGGCGCAGAACGTCACGCCCCCGTACTACCAGCTGCACGCCCGGCTCGCCGGGTTCCGGCCCGAGGGGCTGGCCCGGCTGATGGAGGAGCGGAAGGTGGTCCGGATGGTCACCGTGCGGTCCACCATCCACACCCACACCGCCCATGACGCGCTCACGCTCCGCCCGCTCGTCCAGGCCGCCCGCGACCGGGAGCTGACCGCCTTCCGCAAGGGGCTGGCAGGCGTGGACCCGGGCCGACTCGCCGCCCGTGCCCGGGCGTTCGTCGAGGCCGAGCCGCGCACCATGGGGGAGATCCGCGAGGAGCTGCTGCGGGAGTGGCCCACGGCCGACCCGCAGTCGCTGTCCGTCGCCGCCCGCTGCCTGCTGCCGCTCGTGCAGGTCACCCCGCGCGGGGTGTGGGGGCGCAGCGGGCAGGTGCGGCTGACCACCGTCGAGGCGTGGGTCGGCGAGCCCGCCGGCGAGGGGCAGGGGATCGACGGCCTCGTGCTGCGCTACCTGGGCGCCTTCGGCCCGGCCTCCGTCAAGGACATGCAGACCTGGGCGGGACTCACCCGGCTGCGCGAGGCCTTCGAGCGGCTGCGCCCGCGGCTGACCGCCTTCCGCGACGAGAACGGCGTCGAGCTCTTCGACCTGCCCGACGGGCCCCGCCCGGACGCCGGCACCCCCGCGCCACCCCGCTTCCTCCCCGAGTTCGACAACCTGCTGCTCTCGCACGCCGACCGCACCCGCGTGGTCCCCCCGGAGCTCAAGGGCCGCAGCTGGAGCGGCAACCAGGCCCACCGCACCCTGCTCGTCGACGGGTTCCTCGCCGGCCTGTGGCGGATGGCGGAGGGGAGCGGCGGACCGGCCCTGACCGTCGAGCTCTTCGGTACGCATCCCCGTGCCCGCATGGACGAGATCGCCGCCGAGGGCGAAGCCCTGCTCGCCGGGATGGCCGGCGCGCCCGGACCCGTGCGCTTCGGGCCGGTCCGCGGCTGACGCCGCCCTGGTGGAGGGGGCGTCCGGCGCGGCACGATGCCTGTCATGACGGAGAACAGCGCCACCGACAGCTTCCGGGCCGCGCGGGACTTCCTGCTCGAACACCGCGGGAAGTACGAAGCCGCCCACGCGGGCTTCACCTGGCCCCGCCCCGAACGCTTCAACTGGGCCCTCGACTGGTTCGACCACATCGCGCACGGGAACGGGGCCGACGCCCTGCGGATCGTGGAGGAGGACGGCACCGGCCGGAGCGTCTCCTTCGGCGAGATGGCCGTACGGTCGGACTCCGCCGCCAACTGGCTCCGCGCCCAGGGCGTCGCCGCCGGGGACCGGATCCTGGTGATGCTCGGCAACCAGCGCGAGCTGTGGGAGGTGATGCTCGGCGCGATGAAGCTCCGCGCCGTCGTCATCCCCGCCACCCCGCTGCTCGGCCCGGCCGACCTGCGCGACCGTGTCGACCGCGGCCACGTGCGCCACGTCATCGCCCGCGCCGAGGACACCGCGAAGTTCGACGGGGTCCCCGGCACCTACACCCGGATCGCCGCCGGGACCGACGTCCCCACCGGGTGGCGGCGGCTGGAGGACATGTACGGGGCCGACGCGGCCTTCACCCCGGACGGGGCCACCCTCGCCACCGACCCCCTGATGCTGTACTTCACCTCGGGCACCACCGCCAGCCCCAAGCTGGTCGAGCACACCCACGCCTCCTATCCCATCGGGCACCTCTCCACCATGTACTGGCTCGGGCTGCGCCCCGGGGACGTTCACCTCAACATCGCCTCGCCCGGCTGGGCCAAGCACGCCTGGTCCAACCTCTTCGCCCCCTGGAACGCGGGCGCGACCGTCTTCGTCCACAACTACGCGCGCTTCGACGCCGAACGCCTCCTGGCGGAGATGGACCGCGGCGGCGTCACCACCTTCTGCGCCCCGCCCACCGTCTGGCGGATGCTGATCCAGTCCGACCTCACCAGGCTGCGCACGCCCCCGCGCGAGGCCGTCGCCGCGGGCGAGCCGCTGAACCCCGAGGTCATCGAGCGGGTCCGGGAGGCGTGGGGCGTCACCATCCGCGACGGCTTCGGCCAGACCGAGACCACCCTCCAGGTGGGCAACTTCCCCGGCGTCCCCGTCAAGCCCGGCTCCATGGGCCGCCCCGCGCCCGGCTACGGGATCGTGCTGCTGGACCCGGTCACCGGCAAGGAGTCCCCCGACGAGGGCGAGCTGTGCGTGGACCTGCGCCCGGCCCCCGCCGGGGTGATGACCGGCTACCGGGACGACCCCGGGCGCACCGCCGAGGCCATGGCCGGCGGGCTCTACCGCACCGGGGACATCGCCTCCCGCGACGCCGACGGCTACCTGACCTACGTGGGCCGGGCCGACGACGTCTTCAAGGCCTCCGACTACAAGATCAGCCCCTTCGAGCTGGAGAGCGCCCTGCTGGAGCACGAGGCCGTGGCCGAGGCGGCCGTCGTCCCGGCCCCGGACGCGCTGCGCCTCGCGGTGCCCAAGGCGTACATCACGCTCGCGGCCGGGTGGGAGCCCGGGGAGGAGACCGCCCGGGCGCTCTTCGCGCACTCCCGGGCGGTCCTCTCCCCGTACAAGCGGATCCGGCGCATCGAGTTCGCCGAGCTGCCCAAGACCGTATCCGGCAAGATCCGCCGGGTCGAGCTGCGGGAGCTCACCGCGGCCGGCTCGGGCCGCGAGTACGACGAGGCCGGCCTGGGCTGAGCGCGCCACGACGGGGCCGGCCTCGGCCGAGCGGGCCGTACGGGACTCAGCCGGGCAGCTGGGCCTCGATCGCGGCGATGACCTCGGGCGCCTCGGGCTCGGTGCGCGGGCGGAAGCGTGCCACGACCTCGCCGGCGGGGGAGATCAGGAACTTCTCGAAGTTCCACTGGATGTCCCCCGCCTCGCCGTCGGCGTCCGGGGTCTTCACCAGCTCCTGGTACAGCGGGTGCCGGTTCTCGCCGTTCACCTCGGACTTCTCCAGCATCGGGAAGGTCACGCCGAAGCCGGCCGCGCAGAAGGTCTGGATGTCCTCCGCGGTGCCGGGCTCCTGGCCGCCGAACTGGTTGCAGGGCACGCCGATGACGGTGAAGCCCTTCTTCTCGTACGCGAACTGGAGGCGCGCCAGTCCCGAGTACTGCGGAGTGAGCCCGCACTGGGACGCGGTGTTCACCAGCAGGATGGCCTTGCCGCGGTGGGCCCCCAGGCTGGTCGGCTCGTCGTCCAGGGTGGTCAGCGGGATGTCGTACAGGCTCATCGGGCTCTCCTCGGCGGGAAGGGGCGTCAGGAAGGGGCTTGGGCTGGAATTCATACCAATACCAAGAGCCCCCGAGCCTAGGCCCCCCTCCCCACCAGCCGGTCCGCCGGGTCGTTGACCGGCTGCGGCATGCCGGTGAGGTCCATGACGAACAGCGGTATCCCCAGCTCGTCCGCCCGGCTCCGGGCGTCCTCGGTGTAACCGGCCAGGGAGAAGTAGACGCTGGTCGCCGAGGCCGTGAGGCCGTTCAGCCACACGCACTCCACGGCCCGCAGCCCGGCCGGCGCGGTCGTCGGGTCCACCTGTGCCACCACCCCCGGGGCCCGCAGGTCCACCGCGGCCGAGGGGATCGGCACCCCGTCCGGCTGGCGGACGTCCCGGAAACCGAGCCAGCGCAGGTACAGCGCGGCCGTGACCACCGCGTCCCGGGCGGTACGGATGGTCACGGGCCGGAAGGCGGGCCGTGACAGCGCGGGCCCGGCGGCCGGGCCGGTACGCGGCCGGGGGGCCGCGGCGCCCGCCGCCGGCCGGGCCGCCCGTCCGCCGGAACCGGCCGCCCCCTGGCCCTCCGCCCCCTGGCCCTCCGCCCCCTGGCCCTCCGCCCCCTGGCCCTCCGCCCCCTGGCCCTCCGCACCCGGACCGGCGGGATCCGCGTCCGCGCGCCCGGCCCGCGCCGGATCCTCCCGTACGCCGTCCCCCGCGCCCGCGCCCGCGCCCGGGGCGGGCCCCTCCGGCGGGTGGACGGGCACGCGTACGACCAGCCCGCAGGACCCGCAGCCCACCTCCGGGTGCGGCCACTCGCTCTCGCGCCCGCAGGCCGCGCAGCGCACCGTCACCCAGACCTCGGACCAGTTGCGGTGCGTGAGGGGCACGGGCGGGGCCGTCAGGTCCAGGGGCGGTGCGACCGGGCTCCCGCAGGCGCAGGGATAGACCGGGACGGTGTAGCCGTTCTCGCGCCGGCACGAGGGACAGCGCACCGGTACCGCTTCCGCCATGAGACCTGGACCCCCTCCGTCGTCGCTGTCCGTGGGTCCATGCTCCACCACCCGCGACCGTGCGGGGAGGGAGACCGGCCGATTCACGCCGATCCGGTTCCGGGCGCCGGTCATTTGTACAACTCGCCGAACGCGATGCGCCTTTTGGTGTGTTCCGGGGTGCCCGACCGCCTTGACGTGTGCGAAGTGGCGCCTTAGCTTGTTCCGTATAGCAGAACAAAAATTCCGGATGACGGAAAAAGTCTGACCGCCAGACCCGCAGGAGAACCAGATGCCTCGTATGACAGCCGCCGCTGCCGCAGTTGAGATCCTCAAGCTCGAGGGTGTCGAACAAGCGTTCGGCGTGCCCGGTGCTGCGATCAACCCGTTCTACCGCGAGCTCAAGAACGTGGGCGGCATCGCGCACACGCTGGCCCGCCACGTCGAGGGCGCCTCGCACATGGCCGAGGGGTACACCCGTGCCAAGGCGGGCAACATCGGCGTCTGCATCGGTACCTCGGGCCCGGCCGGCACCGACATGATCACCGGCCTGTACTCCGCCATCGCGGACTCGATCCCGATCCTGTGCATCACCGGTCAGGCTCCGGTCTCGAAGCTCCACAAGGAGGACTTCCAGGCCGTCGACATCGCCTCCATCGCCAAGCCCGTCACCAAGGCCGCCACCACGGTCCTGGAGGCGGCGCAGGTCCCCGGCGTCTTCCAGCAGGCCTTCCACCTGATGCGCTCCGGCCGTCCCGGCCCGGTCCTGATCGACCTGCCGATCGACGTCCAGCTGACCGAGATCGAGTTCGACCCCGCGACCTACCAGCCGCTGCCGGTCTACAAGCCGCGGGCCAGCCGCGCCCAGGCCGAGAAGGCCATCCGCTTCCTGCTGGAGTCCGAGCGCCCGCTGATCGTCGCCGGCGGCGGCATCATCAACGCCGACGCCTCCGACCTGCTGGTCGAGTTCGCCGAGCTGGTCAACGTCCCCGTCATCTCCACCCTGATGGGCTGGGGCACCATCCCGGACGACCACGAGCTGGCCGCTGGCATGGTCGGCGTCCAGACCGCGCACCGCTACGGCAACGCGACGTTCCTCGAGTCGGACTTCGTCCTCGGCATCGGCAACCGCTGGGCCAACCGCCACACCGGCTACAACATGGACGCCTACACCAAGGGCCGTACGTTCGTCCACGTCGACATCGAGCCCACCCAGATCGGCAAGATCTTCGCCCCGGACTTCGGCATCGCCTCCGACGCCAAGGCCGCGCTGGAGCTCTTCATCGAGGTCGCCAAGGAGCTCAAGGCCGAGGGCAAGCTCCCCGACTTCTCCGCCTGGGCCGCCTCCGCGCAGGAGCGCAAGGCCACCCTCCAGCGCCGTACGCACTTCGACAACATCCCCCTGAAGCCGCAGCGCGTCTACGAGGAGATGAACAAGGCCTTCGGTCCGGAGACCCGCTACGTCACCACCATCGGCCTCTCCCAGATCGCGGCCGCGCAGTTCCTGCACGTCTACAAGCCGCGCCACTGGATCAACTGCGGCCAGGCCGGCCCGCTCGGCTGGACCATCCCGGCCGCCATCGGTGCCGCCACCGCCGACCCGCAGACCCCGATCGTCGCCCTCTCCGGCGACTACGACTTCCAGTTCATGATCGAGGAGCTGGCGGTCGCCGCCCAGCACAAGGTCCCCTACGTCCACGTCCTCGTGAACAACGCCTACCTCGGCCTGATCCGCCAGGCGCAGGGCAACCTGGGCATCAACTTCGAGGTCAACCTCGAGTTCGAGAACATCAACACCCCGGAGATCGGCGTCTACGGCGTGGACCACGTCAAGGTCGCCGAGGGCCTGGGCGTCAAGGCGATCCGCGTCACCGACCCGGACAAGCTGGGCGAGGCCTTCGAGGAGGCCAAGAAGCTGGCGCAGGAGTTCCAGGTCCCGGTCGTCGTCGAGGCCATCCTCGAGCGCATCACCAACATCGCGATGAGCAAGACGGTCGACATGAGCGACGTCACCGAGTTCGAGGAGCTCGCGACCGAGCCGGGCCACGCCCCGACCGCCATCAAGGCCCTGAAGGTCTGACCCCGACCGGTCTGCCCAGGAACCGCAGGACGAGCAGCACGAACTGTCCGGCCTGCACCGAGCGGCCCCCGTCCCTCCGTGAGGAGGGCGGGGGCCGCCGCCATGTCCCCCTGGATGCGGCGGCCCCGCCCGTCCCTCCGTGCGTCAGGCGGGCTGGTCCTTGTCGGAGGGGAGCCAGACCGTCAGGGTGGCCGGGTCGACCGGGATCGAGACGTGCTCGTGCGTGATCGACCACCTGCCGTCCGTCCGCCGGAGGCCGACGCTCTCCCGTACCCAGATCGACGCCTGCGGCCCGCCCCGGCGCTCTCCCGAGTCCAGGTGCAGCATGTGCGCGAACGCGGTGTCCCCGCCGGTCACCAGGGTGAGGTCGTGCGTCTCCAGGCTGATGGGGCCGACGTACCCGTCGAACCAGCGCAGGAAGTTGCGGCGGATCTCCCCCGTTCCCTCGAAGCGCAGCGGGGGGACGACGTCGTAGTAGACGGCGTCGGCCGCGTAGAACGACATGAGCCGGTCGATGTCCTTGCTCTGCTGGGCCTCGGCGCGGTTCGCCAGGAGCGCCCGTACCGCGGACGGGTGGGTGGTCATCGTGTACTCCTCCGGTCGTGGTGTGTTCCGCCGCCGGTATGACGGGACGGGGCCCCGGAATGTGAGGCCGCCGGCCCCGCGTCACATTCCGGGGCCCCGTCCCGTCATAAGGGTGGGGAAGATCCGACCGAGGGAGCCGCGAGACCATGACGACCAGCCCGCCCGCGCCGCAGGACGGCCGACTCGATCCGGTGCCGAGCGCGGTCGCCGGTGAGCGCCGCAGGCTGACCGATCTCGCCTACCGGATGCTGGGCTCCGTGGCCGAGGCCGAGGACGCCGTCCAGGAGACGTACGCCCGCTGGTACGCCATGTCCCCGCGGCAGCGGGCGGAGGTGGCGTCCCCCGCCGGCTGGCTGACCAAGGTCGCCGGCCGCGTCTGCCTCGACGTGCTCCGCTCGGCACGGGTCCGGCGGGAGCGTTACGTGGGGCAGTGGGTTCCGGAGCCGCTGCCCGAGCGCACCGAGTGGTCCACCGGCGCGGTGGACGGCAGTACGGCCGACCCGGCCGACCGCATCACGCTCGACGAGTCGGTCAGCATGGCCTTCCTCGTCGTGCTGGAGGCGATGACCCCGGCGGAGCGCGTGGCGTTCGTCCTGCACGACGTCTTCCGCTACCCGTTCGCCGAAGTGGCCGGCATCGTCGGCCGCACTCCGGCGGCCTGCCGCCGGCTGGCGTCGTCGGCCCGGCGCCGGGTCGAGGCCGCACGGGCCCCCTCGCCGCCGACCGTCCGGCAGGCCCGTGTGGTGAGGGAGTTCAAGCGGGCGTGGGAGGCCCGGGACATCGATGCCCTGATCGGTCTGCTCGACGCCGACGCCACCGCCGTCGGGGACGGCGGCGGGGTCGTCACGGCCCGGCCGCACCCCATCGAGGGCGCCGAGCCCGTCGCCCGCTTCTTCGCCGAGCGGACGCTCCCGGGCCGGCTGGTGGTCCGCGAGTGCACGGTCAACGGGCGGCCCGGTCTGGCGGCCCTCCTGGACGGCGCCATTCTGTCGGTGTACGCGTTCGACATCGGGGAGGCCGGGATCCGGCGGATCTGGGCCGTGCTCAACCCGGAGAAGCTGCGGCCCTGGCGTACGGGCTGACGCCGTCTCACTGCGGTCCGTACGGGCACCGGTTGCCCCCCCGTACGCGGACGTGGAAAAGCCCCGAGTCACGGGACCGTCCGTGACTCGGGGCTGTTCTGTACCGCCCGACGGGGCGAGGCTGGCGCGACAGGACGTTCGCACCGCCGGGCGGAGCGGGAAGGTTCTCCTCCGTGCACGGGGGACTCTGTGCGCGGCCCCCGTACGCGGAGGAGTTCGGCTGGGACCGTGGCGGTCGGCGACGAGAACTCCGGCACCGTCTCCCTCAGGTCAAGAGACGGGCCTCGGAACCCATTACCACCGCACTGGCTCGCACGCCCGCCACGGTCCTCACGCGGCGCCGGCCACCAGGACCGGCGCGTTCTGCCCCCACCGCGTACCACCCCTCATCCGGGTCCGCGGTGCGGGCTCGGCACCCGGGACCTGACCTCCCGCCAGGTCCCCGGTGCGGCTTTTCGGCTCAGGCGTCGCGCAGGGCGCGGACGGCCTCCTCGACGCGGCGGCCGTAGTCGGCGTCCGCGGCGTGGAAGTGAGCCAGGTTCTTCTCGATGACGTCCTCGAGGGTGACCTGGGACAGGCCGCCGGCGATGTTCGCCACCAGGCGCTGCTTCTCGGCCTCCGACATCAGGCGGTAGAGCTCACCGGCCTGGAAGAAGTCGTCGTCCTTGGTGTGGGCCGGCGCCTCGTGGGTGCCCGTGTAGCCGGAGACGGCCTGCGGGGCACCGAGGGCCAGGCCGGTCTCGGCCGGACCCTGGTACGAGTTGGGCTCGTAGTTCTTGTCGGCGCGCGAACCGTTGCGCAGCGCCATGACGCCGTCGCGGCCGTAGTTCTCGGCCTTCGTCGCCTTCGGGGCGTTGACCGGCAGCTGGGTGTGGTTCACACCGAGGCGGTAGCGCTGGGCGTCGGCGTACGCGAACAGGCGGCCCTGGAGCATCTTGTCCGGCGAGGCGGTGATGCCCGGGACGAAGTTGTTCGGGGAGAAGGCGGACTGCTCGACCTCGGCGAAGACGTTGTCCGGGTTGCGGTCCAGGACCAGGCGGCCCACGCGCTGCAGCGGGTAGTCGGCGTGCGGCCACACCTTGGTGAGGTCGAACGGGTTGAAGCGGTAGTCCGCGGCCTCGGCGGCGGGCATGATCTGGACGTAGAGGGTCCAGCTCGGGTTCACGCCGCGCTCGATCGCCTGGAGCAGGTCGGTCTGGTGCGAGTTGGCGTCCTGGCCGGCGAGCTCGGCGGCCTGCTCGCTCGACAGGCAGCGGATGCCCTGGTTCGTCTTGAAGTGGTACTTGACGAAGAAGGCCTCGCCCTGGGCGTTGGTCCACTGGTAGGTGTGGGAGCCGTAGCCGTTCATGTGGCGGTAGGACGCCGGTATGCCGCGGTCACCCATCAGCCAGGTGATCTGGTGCGTGGCCTCGGGGGCGTGCGCCCAGAAGTCCCAGACGTTGTCCGGCTCCTGCTTGCCCGTGAAGGGGTCGCGCTTCTGGGAGTGGATGAAGTCGGGGAACTTGATCGGGTCCTTGATGAAGAACACCGGGGTGTTGTTGCCGACGAGGTCGTAGTTGCCCTCTTCGGTGTAGAACTTCAGCGCGAAGCCGCGCGGGTCGCGGACCGCGTCCGCGCCGCCGAGGGAGTCGGCGACGGTGGAGAACCGCAGGAAGGTCTCGGTCTTCTTGCCGACCGTGTTCAGGAACGCCGCGCTGGTGTACGCCGTGACGTCGTCGGTCACCTCGAAGTAGCCGTACGCGCCCGAGCCGCGGGCGTGCACCACGCGCTCCGGGATGCGCTCGCGGTTGAAGCGGGCGAGCTTCTCCAGGAGCTGCTGGTCCTGGATCAGGAGCGGGCCACCGACGCCGGCGGTGGCGGAGTTCTGGTTGTCGGCGACCGGGGCGCCGGACTCGGTCGTCAGCGTGCGCTTCGACATGGTGACCTTCCGTACGGGGAACTGCTGGCGGAAAGCGTCTTCCGTCAGGCGGAACAGCCTAATTTCGGCGTGAACGCAACGTCAACAGTTTGTTGAAAAGAAAGAGAGAGGAGAGGTGATCCGGACGGTGCCGGCGCTTGGGCGCGACAGGACAGGTGTCAGCACCGGCACCATCCGGAAACTCAGGCCCCCGTCAGGGGGAGGGCGGCCCGGGGAGCGGGCCGCGGCGGCGGATCAGATCTGGGCGCCGGAGAGGCGCTCGACCGCGCGCAGCAGGGCGGAGTGGTCCAGGCCGCCGTCACCCTGGGCGCGCAGGGAGGCGACCAGCTGGGCGACGACCGCGCCGACGGGCAGGGCCGCACCGACGTTGCGGGCGGCGTCGGTGACGATGCCCATGTCCTTGTGGTGCAGGTCGATCCGGAAACCGGGCTTGAAGTCGCGGTTCAGGAAGTTGTCCTTCTTGCGGGTCAGGACCGTGGAGCCGGCCAGGCCGCCGTTGAGGACGTCCAGGGCGGCCTGGAGGTTCACGCCGGACTTCTCGAGGAAGACGACGGCCTCGGCGCACGCCTGGATGTTCACCGCGACGATGAGCTGGTTGGCGGCCTTCACCGTCTGGCCGGAGCCGTGCGGACCGCACAGGACGATGACCTTGCCGAGGGCCTCGAGGATCGGCAGGGCCGCGTCGAAGTCGGCCTGCTCGCCACCCACCATGATGGACAGGACGGCCTCGATGGCGCCGGCCTCGCCGCCGGACACCGGGGCGTCGAGGACGCGGATGCCCTTCTCGGCGGCGTTCTTCGCCAGGTCGATGGAGGTCTGCGGGGTGATCGACGACATGTCGATGATCAGCGCGCCGGACTTGGCGTTCTCCAGGATGCCGTTCTCACCGTAGGAGATGGCCTCGACCTGCGGAGAGGCGGGCACCATCGTGATGATGACGTCGGCGTCCGCGACGGCCTCGGCGATCGAGCCGGCGGCCGTGCCGCCCGCGGCGGCCAGGCGGTCCAGCTTGTCCTGCTCCAGCGTGAAGCCGGTGACCGAGTAGCCGGCCTTCAGCAGGTTCTCGGCCATGGGGGAGCCCATGATTCCGAGACCGATCCAGGCGATCTTGGGGAGGTTGCTCATGATGAGGTCCTTCTCTTAATGCTTCGTACGAAAAGTGCGTGGGGTGCCTGGCTGATCGCCCGGACTTCGTCCGCCTACCGGGCGGCGCGGGCCTCGGCGGGCAGCCACCCGAAGGACGCGGCGGCGTCGGCGGCCTTGTACTCGAGGCCCACGTAGCCCTCGTAGTCGGCCTTCTTCAGCTGGTCCAGGAGTGCCTCGAGGGGCAGTTCGCCGGTGCCGGGGGCACCGCGTCCCGGCTTGTCCGCGATCTGGACGTGGCCGGTCTTGGCGGCGTACTTTTCGATGACCTCGGAGAGGTCCTCATCGTTCATCGCCAGGTGGTACAGGTCGAGCAGGAACTTGGCGTTCCCGAGGCCGGTGGCCTCGTTGACCTTGTCCACCACCTCGATGCCGGCCGGGGCGCTCACCAGCGGGTAGAGCGGCGACTCGGGCTTGTTGAGGGTCTCGATCAGGAGGATCGCACCCACGCGGTCCGCGGCGCGGGCCGCCGTGACCAGGTTCTTCAGGGCCAGCTCGTCCTGCACGGCCGGGTCCACGCCTTCGACGCGGTTGCCGTACAGGGCGTTGAGCGCCTTGCAGCCGACCGAGGCGGCGAAGTCCGCCGCCACGTTGATGTTGGCGTTGAAGCGGTCCGACTCCTCACCGGGGACCGATACCGCGCCGCGGTCCGGGCCCGGCAGCCGGCCGGCGTAGAAGTTCAGGCCCACCAGCTGGGTGCCGGCGTCCTCAAGGGCCTTCTTGAGGGCGTCCAGCTCCTCCTGAGCCGGGGTGGGGGTCTCGATCCAGGGCCACCACAGCTCGACCGCGGTGAAGCCCGCCGCGGCCGCGGCCGCGGGGCGCTCCAGGAGCGGGAGTTCCGTGAAGAGGATCGACAGGTTCACATCGAAGCGCTGGTCCGTGTATCCCATGAGGGGTGTGCGCTCCTTCCGTATTGCGGAAGTTATTTTCTGCTTGATGGAAGACTGCAAGCCGACCGTCGTACTTGTCAAGTGCGGACTCCCGGAATCTCAGGACTGCCGGGTAGCTTGGCGACGTGCGATTGAGAGTTGAGTTCACGACCGAGCCCTTCGACCTCGAAGAGGCCCCCGCCCACGCCGTGGCCGCCCGCGAGGTCATCCAGAAGGCCCAGCTGGACGCGGTGGACGTCGGCCCCTTCGGCAACACCGCCGAGGGCGAGTCCGGCCGGGTGCTGGACGCCGTGGCCGCGCTGCTGCGCGACTCGCTGGAGGCCGGCGCGACGCGCGTCTCGCTCCAGGTCAACGTGATCGGGGAGGGCGCCTCGTGACCGAGCCCCGCGACCACCCGTTCGTCACCGCGGTCAAGCCGCTGGTGGACGCGATGGGCGGCCAGATGCTGGAACCCTCCCAGGCGCGGCCCGACGACGTCGTGCTGGCCTGGGAGGGGCAGGACCTGCTGGCGGTGCGCCTGCCGCAGCTCTCCGATTCGCTGGACCACATCCTCGCGGCGCTGGAGCGCCGCCACGGCGTACCGCTGGCGCAGCTGGACCGCAAGGCCAAGCAGGACGTGGTGCGCATACTCGAGGCGCGGGGTGCCTTCGCGGTGCGGCACGGGGTGGAGACGGTCGCGGGCGCCCTGGGCGTGAGCCGCTTCACGGTCTACAACTACTTGAACCGGGACGCCGCCGCTCAGGCGAAGCCCGGCAGGACGGCCGGGAGTGAGGGCTGACTCACCCACGGTCACGAGCCGCCGCCCCATTCATCCGGGCGGCGGCTTTTGTGTACGGGAAGTTTCAACAAAGTGTTGACGCCGTGTGGCCGAGGGCGTTAGCTATGCGCAGCCCGTCAAAGCAACAACAGGCCACGGAGGCCTACCGTGACTTCGAGTCCGACCCCGGGTCTCACCCGGTTCAACGCCTTGGACGACAGCGCGGCCCAGGCCGAGCTGCACGAGGTCTGCGCCAGTTCGGCGTGGGTGGGCGGCATGCTCGCCCAGCGCCCCTTCGCCACCGCCGACGCCCTCTTCGCCGCCAACGAGTCCGCCATGGCGGCGCTCACCGCGGAGGACCTGGGCGAGGCGATGGGAGGCCACGCGCCGATCGGCCGGCCGAAGCCGGGAGACCCGACCTCCGCCCGCGAGCAGCGCGGCATGGCCGGCGCCTCGGAGGAGCTGAAGAACGAGCTCCTCGAGCTGAACCTGGCCTACCAGGAGAAGTTCGGCCACGTCTTCCTCATCTGCGCGACCGGTGCGACCGGTGAGTTCATGCGGGACGCGGTGAAGGTCCGGATCGGCAACTCGCCGGAGCAGGAGCGAGAGATCGCCCGCGGCGAGCTGGTGAAGATCAACCGGATCCGCCTGACCCGACTCGTCGAACTCGCAGAAGGAGAGTGACCATGAGCACTGAGACCGCGGCATCGCCGAGAAATTCGGTGTCCACCCACATCCTGGACACCAGCATCGGCCGTCCCGCCGAGGGTGTCGCCATCTCCCTGTCGGCCCGCGCGGGCCTCGACGGCGAGTGGGCGGCCCTCGGCGGCAGCGCCACCGACGCCGACGGGCGCTGCAAGGACCTGCCGGCCCTGCCGGAGGGCACCACACACGTGCGTCTCGACTTCGAGACCGAGACGTACTTCAGCACCAAGCAGAGCGAAAAGAAGCAAGCCGAGGCGCAGCAGGACGCCCCCCGCGTAAGGGACAGCGGTGCGTTCTTCCCCGAGGTAACGATCACCTTCGCGGTGAACCCGGGCGAGCACTACCACGTACCGCTGCTGCTCAACCCGTTCGGCTACTCCGTTTACCGAGGGAGCTAGCATGGCCACGATTCTGGGCCAGAACCAGTACGGCAAGGCAGAGAACCGCGTCGTCAAGATCACGCGGGACGGCGACACCCACCACATCAAGGACCTGAACGTCTCGGTCGCCCTCTCCGGCGACATGGACGACGTCCACTACTCCGGCTCGAACGCCAACGTCCTCCCGACGGACACCACCAAGAACACGGTGTACGCGTTCGCCAAGGAGTACGGCATCGAGTCCGCCGAGCAGTTCGGCATCCACCTCGCCCGCTGGTTCGTGGGCAGCCAGGAGCCGATCCAGCGCGCGCGCATCCGGATCGAGGAGTACGCCTGGGACCGGATCGCCACCTCCGACGCCAACTCCAAGTTCATCGGCGCCGACGAGGTCAACCACTCCTTCGTCCGCAAGGGCATGGAGACCCGCGTCACCCAGATCACGTACGACGGCCAGAACTGGGAGGTCATCTCCGGCCTCAAGGACCTGATCGTCATGAACTCCACGAACTCCGAGTTCTGGGGCTACGTGAAGGACAAGTACACGACCCTGCAGGAGGCGTACGACCGCATCCTGGCCACCCAGGTGTCGGGCCGCTGGCGCTTCAACTGGTCGGACGACGAGCAGCGGATGCCCAACTGGGAGAAGTCCTACGCCGAGACCAAGAAGCACATGCTCCAGGCCTTCGCGGAGACCTACTCCCTGTCGCTCCAGCAGACCCTGTACCAGATGGGCTCGCGGATCATCAACCACCGTTCGGAGATCGACGAGGTCCGCTTCTCGCTCCCGAACAAGCACCACTTCCTCGTCGACCTGGAGCCCTTCGGCCTCAAGAACGACAACGAGGTCTACTTCGCCGCGGACCGTCCGTACGGTCTCATCGAGGCGACGGTCCTCCGCGACGGCGCCGACGCCCGTATCCCCGTGGACATGACCAACCTCTGAGCACGGCGCGCGCGTCCCGGGGCTCCGCAGTGGCCCCGGGGCGCGACACCCCCCAGCTTCCTGAATCGGCACCCGGACCACCCCACGGGCCGGCAGTACTGTCAGCTGTCAAGGCCCCGGTTCCGGCACTCAAATCCCCTGGGTTTTGCCGTGCCCGCTCCGCCACTGAAAGCACGAGGAAGTCCCATGGCAGCATCGGCAGCCCATGACAGCGCCGTAGAGCGCACCGTCATCGAGAACTGTGCGATCGCGACCGTCGACGCGAACGACACGGAGTACGCGTCGGGTCACATCGTCATCGCCGGCAACAAGATCGAGTCCATCGGCGCGGGCAGGGCCCCCGAGAACCTCGAGAACGTCGTCCGCCGCATCGACGGCACCGGGCACCTCGTGACTCCCGGTCTGGTCAACACGCACCACCACTTCTACCAGTGGATCACGCGTGGCCTGGCCACCGACCACAACCTCTTCAACTGGCTCGTCGCGCTGTACCCGACCTGGGCGCGCATCGACGAGCAGATGGCGTACACGGCGGCCCAGGGATCGCTGGCCGCGATGGCCCGCGGCGGTGTCACCACCGCGATGGACCACCACTACGTCTACCCCAAGAACTCCGGCGACCTCTCCGGCGCGATCATCCGCGCCGCGTCCGAGATGGGCGTCCGCTTCACCCTCGCCCGCGGTTCCATGGACCGCAGCGAGAAGGACGGGGGCCTGCCGCCGGACCACGCCGTCGAGACCCTCGAGGGCGCCCTGGCGGACACCGAGGCGACCATCAAGAAGTTCCACGACGCCTCCTTCGACGCCATGACCCAGGTCGCCGTCGCCCCGTGCTCCCCCTTCTCGGTCTCCACCGAGCTGCTGAAGCAGGGCGCCGAGCTGGCCCGCCGCCTCGGTGTGCGCATGCACACGCACGGCTCGGAGACCGTCGAGGAGGAGAAGTTCTGCCACGAGCTCTTCGGCATGGGCCCGACCGACTACTTCGAGTCGACCGGCTGGCTCGGTGAGGACGTGTGGATGGCGCACAGCGTCCACATGAACGACTCCGACATCGCCGCCTTCGCCCGTACGAAGACCGGTGTGGCGCACTGCCCGTCCTCCAACGCCCGTCTGGCCGCCGGCATCGCCCGCGTGCCCGACATGCTGAAGGCGGGCGTCCCGGTCGGCCTCGGCGTCGACGGCACCGCCTCCAACGAGTCCGGCGAACTGCACACCGAGCTGCGCAACGCACTGCTGATCAACCGTCTGAACCCGGTCCACCGCGAGGCCGCGCTCAACGCCCGCCAGGCCCTGCGCCTGGGCACCTACGGCGGCGCCCAGGTACTCGGCCGCGCCGACAACATCGGCTCGCTCGAGGCCGGCAAGTGCGCCGACCTCGTGCTGTGGAACCTCAGCACCTTCCTGCACTCCTCGATCGCCGACCCGGTCACCGCGCTGGTCTTCGGCGCGGCCGCCCCGGTCACCGCGTCGTTCGTCAACGGCAAGCAGATCGTGGAGAACAACCGGCTGCTCTTCGCCGACGAGGACGCGATCGCCGTGTCCACGCGGGAAGAGGCGCAGCGCCTGGCGCGGATCTCCGCACAGGGCTGATCCCCCCAGCGACCGCCGGGGGGAACCCCAGGAGTCCGGCCGGGGGGGACGGCCCCCGGCCGGCGGCCGCGGACCCGAGCGGGGTCCGCGGCAGCCGTTCCCGGGAAGCGCCCGAGGAGAGATCCGAGGGCGCTCCCGGGAGCGGTCACCGCTCCGCCCGGGACCGGTGAGCCGCGAGGACCGCCGCACGGCGCCACCCCGCCGCTCCCGCACCCCGTGACACCCCTACCCCGAGACACCCCACCGCGGCGACGGACACCCCGTGCCACGGCCACGGCACCACCAGCCCTCGGACGTGGCCGGGCCACCGCGCGGAGCCGTTCCGGGCGAATCGATTCCGCACCCCTTGGGACGACAAGTGGCGACACCACAACTCCATACAGGCTCGACCAGCACCTCTTTCGCACCACCTCCCTGACACCCACGTCCCTGCCGACGTGTTTAACCGACCGGAGGAAGCCGTGGCCGCAACGCCCAGGTTTCGCAAAGACGCAGTCGCAGTACCGGAGGAGAAGCACCCGGTCGACGAGACCTTGCCTCCGCTGAAGATGTTCACGAGCGGCCTCCAGCACGTCGCCGCCATGTACGCGGGTGTCGTGGCCCCGCCCATGATCGTCGGGCCGGCGATCGGCCTCTCCGCCACCGAGACCGCCTTCCTGATGGGTGCCTCGCTCTTCACCGCGGGGCTCGCCACCCTCCTCCAGACGCTCGGCTTCTGGAAGATCGGCGCCAAGCTCCCCTTCGTCAACGGCGTGTCCTTCGCCGGCGTGACACCGATGATCGCCATCGGCAAGGGCGAGGGGGCCGACGCCATCCCGGTCATCTTCGGCGCGATCATCGTCGCCGGACTGGTCGGATTCCTCGCCGCCCCCTATTTCGGCAAGCTCGTCCGCTTCTTCCCGCCCGTCGTGACGGGCACCGTCATCACCCTGATCGGCGTGTCGCTGCTCCCGGTGGCCTTCAACTGGTCGCAGGGCGGGAACCGCGCCGCCGCCGACTACGGCTCGATGGCGAACATCGGCATGGCCGCCCTCACCCTGGCGATCGTCCTGGTGATGCGGAAGTTCCTGCGCGGATTCCTCCAGCAGATATCCATCCTGCTCGGCCTGGTCGCCGGCACGCTGATCGCCCTGCCCCTGGGCATGACCAGCTTCGACGCCGTCAGGAACGCCTCCGTCATCGGCTTCCCGACCCCCTTCCACTTCGGCGCCCCGCAGTTCCAGGTCGCCGCCATCGTCTCGATGTGCATCGTGATGCTGGTCTGCATGACCGAGTCCACGGCCGACATCCTGGCCCTCGGCAAGATCGTCGGCCGGCCGGCGGACGCGCGGACCATCGAGGGCGGCCTGCGCGCCGACACCCTCGGCAGCGCGCTCAGCCCGCTCTTCAACGGCTTCATGTGCAGCGCCTTCGCCCAGAACATCGGCCTCGTCGCGATGACCAAGGTGCGCAGCCGCTTCGTGGTCGCCGCGGGCGGCGGCATCCTGATCCTGCTCGGCCTGTGTCCCATGGCCGCCTCCGTGATCGGTGTCGTCCCGCTGCCCGTCCTCGGCGGCGCCGGCGTGGTCCTCTTCGGCTCGGTCGCGGCCAGCGGCATCCAGACCCTGGCGGGCGCGGCCATGGAGAAGGGCGAGAACGCCCTCATCGTCGCCGCCTCGGTGGGCATCGGCCTGATCCCGATCGCCGCGCCGGACTTCTACCACGCCTTCCCGGAGGACCTGCTGGTCGTCCTCGACTCCGGCATCAGCACCGGGTGCGTGGTGGCGATCCTGCTCAACCTCGCCTTCAACCACCTCGGCTCGAAGCGGAACGCGGCGGCGGAGAGCGGCGCGGAACCGGCCTTCGTCCACTGAGCGGGGCGGCCCCGGCCGCGTCGCGCGCGGCGGCGCGTACGTCACCCACTGCGGGCGTGGCGTACGCGCCGCCGCGCGCCTACGCCGCCCCGTGCGGGCGGTCGGCCTGCTGCGGCAAGGCCTCGTCCGGCGAGGTCTCGTCCGCGGCGCCCGGCGCCGTGGCCGTCCAGATGTCCGGCGGCACCGTCCGTACCCGCCGGCCCGTCCGGTCCAGCTCCTGCGCCTCCGACTTGCGCACGTGCAGGGCCACCACCGTGTCGGTGACGCGCAGCGCCGGCACCCTGCGCGTCAGGTCGGCGGTGTACCGGGACAGCTCCTCGATGGTGCGCAGCCGGGCGCCGATCATGAAGTTCCAGGGCCCGCTGACGGACATGCAGGTCCGGGTCTCGCGCAGCCCCGCCGCCACCGCCGCGCAGTCGGCCACCTCGTGCTCGGGCACCTCCCCCCACACCGTCGCGGACACCGGCCAGCCCGTCAGCCCCGCGGCCAGCGCGCAGCTGTAGCGCAGGCTCTGCCCCGCCTCGAGCCGGCCCAGGCGGCGCCGTACGGTCGACTCGCTCATCCCCGACTCCCGGGCCAGCGAGGCCACGCTGCGCCGCGCGTCCGCCGCCAGCGCCAGCACCAGCGGCCGGTCCTCCTCGGGCATCGGGGCGACCGGCACGGGGGAGACGGCGGTCCCCTTGCGGCGTCCCCGCCCGGTCAGCAGGTCGGCCTGGGCGGGCGTCAGCTGGTCCAGGCGCCACCGGTCGGGGGAACAGTGCACCGCCGTGACCATCGAGGAGCGGGTACCGGTCACCCCGGGGATCCGCTGCACCCGGAACGAAAGGTACTGGTACAGCATGTGCAGGTTCGGTACGGCGACGAAGGCCAGCAGGTCACGGCCGCCCGTCGTGTGCTCCACCCCCATGGTGTGGGGATCGCCGGTCAGGGCCGCCCCCACCGCCGGGGAGGCGCCCGCCGCGCAGGTCACCTCGACCCATGCCATACAGGGCGCCTTCGAGCCGGTGTACAGCCCGATGCCCGAGATCCAGGCCTCCCCGGCGGCGGTCAGCCGCTCCCAGCGGCGGGCGAGCGTCTCGGGGCGCGCCCCGAGCACCTGCGCCAGGCGCTCCCAGCTGGCGCGCGGGGCGAGCTGGAGCGCGTGGACGAGCGCCCGGTCGGTGTCGTCGATGGCGGAAATGGCCGAGTTCATACCTTCCCCTGGTGGTTCTCCTGGCCATCGGCCGGTCAACCCTACTTTCGCCTGATCATCTCTCCTCGTAGGCCCGACCGCGGCACCGGGCGGTCGTGCGTGCCTGGAGGAGAGCGGGAGGAGGACCCGTGGGGGACCCCGGCTCGAGCCTGCGCCACGCGGTGCCGGCCGAACTGTCGAGCTTCGTGGGACGGGAGCGCGAGCTCGCCCGCACCACCGCCCTGCTCGGCAGGGAACGCCTGGTCAGCCTGGTCGGACCAGCGGGAATCGGCAAGACGCGGCTGGCCGTGCGGGCCGTGCGGGCCCTGGGCCGCACCCACGGTGCCGACGTGCTGTGGGCCGACCTCGCGAGCCTTCCCGACCCCCTCGGGGGCGGCCTGGAACGGGAGTGGGGGCGCCGGCTCGACGGCTGCGGGGCACTGCTGGTCCTCGACGGCTGCGAGCGGCTCGGCGCGCGCGCGGGGGAGCTGGCGGGCAGGCTGCTGGCGCGGTCACCCCGGGTGCGAATTCTGGCCACTTCCCAGCGGAGCCTCGGGTTCCACGAGGGGGCGGAGTTCGCCGTGGGTCCGCTTCCCCTGCCACCGGAACCGCGGGATCCGGCCCGTGGGCACACCGCCGCCGAGGCCGGGGAGGCGTCCCGGTACGCCTCCGTACGCCTCTACGCGGAGCGGGCGCGCGGCGCCGACCCCTCCTTCGAGCTCACCGACCGCAACGCCGGCGCCGTCGCGGCCCTGTGCCGCGCCCTCGACGGGATTCCCGGCGCGCTGGAACTGGCCGCCGGGCGCGCCGGCCGGTACCCCGCGGCCGAGGCGCTGCGCCGGCTGAGGGCCGACCCGCTCGGCTTCTTCGCGGAGGGCGCGGGCCGGGCCGGCGGGGACGACGCCCCGCGCGCACACCTGCCGGCCTCGCCCGGGGAGCGGTTGCTGTGGACCCGGCTGTCCGTCTTCGAGGGCTCCTTCGACGAGGCCGCCGTGGCCCAGGTGTGCGGTTTCGGCGAGCTCGGCCCCGAGGAGGCCGTCGAAACCCTGCGCCGGCTCGCCCCCGCCCTGCTCACGGAGCCGGGGGAGCCGGGCCGCTACCGGCTGCCCCTGTCCGTACGGGCCCACGAGGCCCGGCGGCTCGCGGACGAGCCCGGCGGCGCGGCGGCCCTGGCCGCCCGGCGCCACCACGAGCGGTGCCGCGTCATCGCCGAACGGGCCGCCTGGCTGTGGCGGTCGGGGGCGCAGCCGCAGGCACGCGCCCTGGCCCTGCGGGAGCTGCCCGACCTGCGCCTCGCGATGGACCCGCTGTCCGGGACCGGCCCGGCGGGCGCCCTGGAGGTCGCCGTGTCGCTGTGGTTCCTGTGGGCGGCCTGCGGACTGGCGACCGAGGGACGCCGGCACCTCGAGCGCGCCCTCGCCCTGCACCCGGAGCCCCGGCCGGCCCGCGCGCTGTGGCTGGCGGCCTGGCTGGCGGCCGCCTCCGGCCGGCCCGAGGACGCCGATCCGCTGCTCGTGGAGGCCTGGAGCGCGGCCGTAATGGAGGGGGAGGACGCCGTCCTGGCCTACCTCGCCCACGCCCGGGGCACCGTGGCGCTGTGGAAGGACCGGCCCGGCGAGGCCGCCGACGAGTACCGGGACGCCCTCGGACAGCTCCCGCCGGAGCCGGAGTTCGGCCCGGGCCGGGAGGTGCTGCGGGCCGCCCTGACGATGGCGCTCGCGCACACCGACCCGGCGTCCGTGCCGGTGGAGGAGGGCGTTCCGGGAGGCCCCGCCGACCTGTGGGCCCGGTCCTGGTCCGACTACGGCCACGCGGTGGTGCAGCGACGTCAGGGCCGTCCCGCCCTGGCCCGGACCCGGCTGGTGGCCGCCCTGGAGATCCAGTTGGCCCTCGGGGACCGGCTGGGACAGGCCTTCTCGGCGGAGCTGCTGGCCGAACTGGAGGCCGGTCTCGGCCGCTACGAGCAATCCGCGAAGCTGCTCGGCGCGGTCCACGCCCACCGCCCCGCCGCCGCCTCCGCCCCGCGCGCCGAGCGGATCCTGCGCCTCCGGATGACCCCGGAGGCCTTCCGCGCGGCGCACGCCGAGGGTTCCCGGGGCACCCTGAGGGACCTGCTGCCGGAACTCTGAGCCGCGGGTCACCGGTTGGGGCGCGAGGTGCCCCGGGGACGGGAGTTCCGGCACCGATCCGGCGTACCGCGTCAAGGACGCGGAAAGACATCGCATAGCGCCGGGCCGGCTCCCGCGGGCCCGGGGTCCGGCCGGCCGGACCGGAAGGGACGCCTGGCCCCCCACCCCTCTGACCGGACAGGTGGTACAGCGATGGCCGAAACCCCGCAGCTGTGGATGCGCAGCGAGACCCGCCCCACCGAACGGCGCGCCCCCCTGACCCCGGAGGACGCCGAGCGGCTCGTCCGGCAGGGCGTACGGATCACCGTGGAGGACTCCGGCCACCGGGTCTTCCCGCTCGACGCGTACGAGGCGGCCGGCTGCCGCACCGTGCCGGCCGGCTCCTGGTCGCGGGCCGCGCCCGGATCCGCGTACGTCCTCGGCCTGAAGGAACTCCCGCCGACGCCCGAACGTCTGCACCACCGCCACGTCTACTTCGGGCACGCCTACAAGGGCCAGGCGCAGGCCCCCGGACTGCTGCGCCGGTTCGCCGCGGGCGGCGGGACCCTGCTCGACCTGGAGTACCTCGCCGACGCGCGGGGCCGCCGACTGGCCGCCTTCGGCTACTGGGCCGGGTACGCGGGCGCCGCCCTCGCCGCACTGCACGCCCGCGGCGCGCTCACCGCCCCGCTGGTCCCGCTGCCCCGGCCGGAGCTGGACGCCCGTCTGCGCGCGGCGGCCCCCGACGGGTTACGGGCGCTGGTCATCGGCGCCGGCGGCCGCAGCGGCCGCGGCGCCTGCGACGCCCTCACCACCGCCGGGATCCCGGTCACCCGCTGGGACCGCACCGCGACCCGCCGCCTGGACCGCGCCGCGCTCCTCGGCCACGACATCCTGGTCAACGCGGTGCTCACCACCCGGCCCGTACCGCCCTTCCTGACCCGGGCCGACCTGGAGGGCGTCCCCCGGCGGCTCTCGGTGATCGCCGACATCACCTGTGACACCGGATCAGAGCTGCACCTGCTCCCCGTGTACGACCGCCTGACCGACTGGACGGCCCCGGCGCGGCGCCTGCCGGTGGGCGGCCCGCCGCTGGACGTGATCGCCATCGACAACCTGCCGTCCCTCCTGCCGGCCGAGGCGGCCCGCGCCTTCTCGGCGGACCTGCTCCCCAAGCTCCTCGCCCTGCACGCGCCGTCCCCGGACCCGGACTGGCTGCGCTGCCGGGCGGCCTTCACCACGGCACTGGCGGCACTGGCGGGCCCGGAGCGGGCGGCCTGAGTCCCGTAGGCACCGGCCCGCCCGGCGCCCGGCACCGCACCCCGCCCCGATGACGCGGAGGGGTGCGGCACCGGCCGGCACGGTCCTGCCGCGGTCTACGGAGCGGCCGCCAGGAACATCCCGGTGTGGTCGCCCCCGGCGGTGTTCTTGCAGCTCTGGGCCGAGTCCGCGGGCTGGGCCACGGCCAGGGCCAGACAGCGGCCGACGGCCAGCTGGCCGAAGTAGTTCGGGTGCATGGACTCCTGGACCAGGCCCTGCGACTCGTTGTTGTCGATCCAGCGCGCCCACTCGCTCGTCCTCGCCGACGCGGGGACGGCCGAGCTGACCTGCTTGCTGGCCTTCGCGCAGACCTCACGCCCCTGGAGCATGTCCCGCAGGTCCAGGAACTGCACGCCCTTGGCCGCAGCGACCCCCTTGATGCGGTTCGCGATCTGCGGCACGAGCGAGTCCCGGGCCCAGTCGGAGTCCCGGTTCCAGAACGGGCACCCGCCGGTGTTGAGCCGGCTCCAGTCACTCTGGGTGTACCGGTTCTCGGCGCCCCGGGGAATGGGGGAGGGGTAGGACTGGAGCACGATCCGGTACGAGGAGTCCGCGTACCCGGCCTGGCGCATCACGGCCCGGATCTCGTCGACCGACTTGCCGACGCCGGCCATGACGGCGTCGATCTTCCGGTCGACCCCGGCCTGCTGGTCGTCGTAGCAGTACGAGCCCCACAGCACGAAGTCGTACGCGCAGTCCTTGATGATGTCGGCGAAGCCGAGGTCGTTGCCGCCGATGGACAGCGCGATCACCTTGACGTCGCGGGCGGCGGCCACCGCCGCCAGCTGGTCCGCCTGCGGCGCCTCGCCCTTGTAGGCCACGCCCCCGTTGACGGCGCGGAAGACGTTCTGCGAGGTCGCCCCGGAGCAGGCCAGGTTGACCGCCGTCTCGGCGATGGCGCCCGCGCTCAGCACCTCGGCCGAGTCGGAGCGGTGGCATCCGCCCGCGGTGGTGCCGTAGACCCTGGCGGGGTCGTAGGAACTGCCGCTGACCCACGCCCGGTCGGTGCCGTTCCTGCTCCCGGTGTTGGTCAGGCTGTTGCCCTTCCAGCGCCCGGCCTCGCCGGAGATGTAGCTGTCGCCCATGGACACCACGGCGGTGGGTCCCGTCCCGGGCCCGGCCACCGCCGTCCCGGCGCCGCCGGCGAGCAGCGCGGCGGCGAGCGGGAGCACCATCCCGGCCCCGGCGAGTCGTCGCACACGACGCGGGGCGGCCCGGCCCTCGCCGGCCTTGCGGAATCCGATCACTGCGGAACTCCTGCGGTCGGCCACGCCGAAGTCGGCAACAACTTCGGTGCGTGGCTTGGAAAGTGGGGGTACCGCCGGCGCCGGTGGCATCGGAAAGGTGACACGGGCCCACTTGTTACCGCTAGGTACAGTCAGGTTACGATGCAGTAACGTCCGACCGGTCGGTCGGGCGCCGCCGCCGCGACCGCGCGCGTCCGGGCGGTCGGCCGCGGGCGCGACGGAGCCGGGCGCGACGGAGCCGGGCGCGTCGGCACGCGCCCGGCTCCGGTGTGCTGCGAGAGGTCAGACGAGCGACGGCTCCGGCCGCTGGTCCGCTTCCCCGTCGCGCGCGGTGCGGACGGGAGCGGTGCGGGCGGGGGCCGGGGCCGGCCCGGCCGGGCGGCGGCCGACGGCCCGCGAGGCGAGCGTGGCGGCCGAGACCAGATTGGTGAACAGGACCCGGTAGTTGAAGGTGTTCCAGGCGGTGACGAACGGCAGCACCAGCCCGCTCGCCATCGGGACGTAACCGATCCAGAACCACGGGGAACGCGCGGCCGCACCGGGCGTCAGCACGGTCGCGGCCATCGGCACCAGGACGATCAGGGTGTAGTGGTCGAAGGACGGCTTGGTGCCGAGGAAGGCCGCCAGCATCAGCATGGTGCTGGTCTCCACCAGCCGCAGGCCCTCGTGGCCGCCCTTGCGCCAGCGGAGCCAGGCCAGCAGGACCATGACGGCCGCCGCGGCCACGCCGGCGGCTCCGGCCGCGCCCTCCGCGAGACCCAGCCGGGTCAGCACGTTGGCGACCGACGCGTCGAACGGCGCCGCGAAGCCGCCCTGGCCGCCGAGCAGGTAGGGCAGCGTCTTGGTGAGGAACAGCGTCGGCCGGGGCATCATCGCGCCGGCCGCCACCGCGATCGCCGCCGGCACCACGACCGCGACGGCGAGGGCCTTGAACTGCCGGGCCATTAGGAAGAGCAGCACGACGGGAGCGAGGATCGGCTTGACGCTGATGGCCACGCCGAACACCACGGCGGCCGCCACCCAGCGGCGGCCGGCGGCCAGCAGCAGCACCGCCGGGAGGGCCATCACGTAACCGGAGGTCCAGTTGCCGATCTGCACGACGTTGGTGAACGGCACCAGGAAGCAGAGCGCGATCACGCCCAGCACGGCCAGCCGGCTCAGCGCCGGGACCCGGAACAGGCGCAGCGACAGGAACCAGCCGACCGCTATGAGGCCGATGCCGACGAGGGGCAGCAGGTCCAGCCGGGTCTCCAGGGAGAACCAGAGCCACGGCACGCCGGCCAGGACGCCCGGCGGCAGATAGAGGAAACGTTCCTCCTCGTAGGGGGGCTTGCCCTGGCTGAAGACTTCCGCGGCCTTGATGACCCACTCGTTGTCGAGGCCGACGTTGCCCGCGGTCCGGGCCTGGTAATAGACGTTGGCCAGCAGTGCGACCGCCGTCACCATCAGGGCCACCGGTGCCCGTCCTCGGAGCCAGTCCGCGATTCGCGGGTCGGTGCCGGAACCGCCGCCGGCGGCTCCCGCCACACGCCGTCTTCTTCCGGGCGCGCTACGCATGGGACGATCCATTCGGTGTCGATGTCGGCCGTTGTCGCCACGTGGCTGCCATCGGCGCCGTGACCGGCCGGGGCCGGCTGGAGGGGCCGCCGCGGTCACCTTACCTGGTGGCCCCGGGGAGCCCCCCGGCGAGGTGAGGTGCCGTCAGGGAGCGTGGCCGCGGGCCTCCCTTCCGCGTACGGGTGTGGGCCGTTTGGTCGGGTTTGCCCATGGTATGCTGGTCGGGTTTGTTTGATTCGTACTGAGGGGGGATCCCCCGCACCGGCCCCCGAAAGCGTTGTCGATGGTCTCCCCCGTCAGTTCCCCGCCGGTCTCCGTGCCGCCGCCTCCGGTGGCCCAGTCGGGGGAGGCGGCGGGCACGGGAACGACCGCCGTCAAGCGGCCCCGCCTCTACGTGCTGGACGGCCTCCGGCTGATCGCCGCGATGGGGGTCGTGCTCTGGCACTGGCTCGGGGTCGAGCGCTTCCCCCAGGTCTGGCACGGCAAGCCCAGCGAGCTGATGCCGGCCGGTCACCTGGTCGGCGCGTACAGCTGGACCGGCGTGGAGCTGTTCTTCCTGATCAGCGGCTTCGTCATCTGCATGTCCTGCTGGGGCCGTTCGGTCGGCGACTTCGTCACCTCACGGGTGGTCCGCCTCTTCCCCGCCTACTGGGTGGCGGTACTGCTCACGGCCGGCTGCCTGCTGGTCGTGCCGACCATCTGGGGCGACAACACCCAGCGGCCGACCCTCTCACGGGTCCTGACCAACCTGAGCATGGCCAACATGCCGGTCGGGGTGGACAACCTGGACCCGGTCTACTGGACCCTCTGGGCCGAGCTCCGGTTCTACCTGCTGTTCGGCGTGCTCGTCGCGATCGGCCTGACCTACCGTCGGGTGCTGGCGTTCTGCGGGATCTGGGGGGCCGCGGCGCTGGTGGCGACCGCGGCGGAATCCCCGCTGCTCACGGTGATCACCCAGCCCACCTACGCCTGGTACTTCATCGCGGGCGTCGCGATCTTCCTGATGTACCGGTTCGGCGCCAACCTGCTGCTCTGGGGCGTCGTCGGATTCTGCTGGCTGATGTCGCAGGACTCCCTGCGCGGTGTGGTCGACGGCTATGAGTTCGGTGCCGAGCACCGGCTCTCCTGGACCCTCACGCTGTTCTGCACCACCGTCGCCTACGGCGTCGTCATCGCCGCCGCGCTGGGTGCGTTCAACTGGATCCGGTGGAAGTGGCTGACCGTCGCCGGGGCCCTGACCTACCCGCTCTACCTGCTGCACCAGATGATCGGCTGGCAGGTGATCGCCCGTCTGCGCGCGCACCTGGACCCGTACCCGACGCTGATCGCGGTCACCCTGATCATGCTGGTCGTGTCCTATCTGGTGCACCGGCTGGTGGAGCGCCCGCTCGCGCCCTGGATGAAGCGGAAGCTGGACGCCTCCTTCGCCCAGGTCCGCAAGGACGTGCGGGCCGGGCGCGGGACCGGCCCGAGGGCCTGACCGGCCGGTCCTCGCCGGCCGGAGCGGCGTTCCCCGCCCCGGACCGCACGGCACGCGCCGCACCGCGCGCCCCGCACCGCACGCACCGCACCCCACCTCCGGCATTCCGGTCCGGGGTACCGGGGCGCCCGCACCCGCGCGAACAGCTCCGCCCCCGGCGCCTCGAGGGCGGCGGGGGCGGAGCCGGGCTCGGCTGCTGTGCGATTCAGCCGAAGGAGGCGGCGCGGGCCGTGCGCGGGGTCAGCCGACCAGCTGGTCGTACGCGGGGAGGGTGAGGAAGTCCGCGTAGTCGGCGTCCAGGGAGACCTGGAGCAGGAGGTCGTGGGCCTGCTGCCACTTCCCGGCCGTGAAGGCCTCCTCGCCGACCTCGGCGCGGATGGCGTCGAGTTCCTCGGCGGCGATCGCCCGGGTCAGGTCCGCCGTGGCGCGCACGGGCTCGCCGTCGTGCTCGAAGACGACTCCGGCGTTGATCCACTGCCAGATCTGGGAACGCGAGATCTCCGCCGTCGCGGCGTCCTCCATCAGGCCGAAGATGCCGACGGCGCCCAGGCCGCGCAGCCAGGCCTCGATGTAGCGGATGCCGACCTGGACCGCGTTGCGCAGGCCCTCGTAGGTGGGCTTGGCGTCCAGCGAGTCGATCGCGATCAGGTCGCCGGGGGCCACGGAGACGTCCTCGCGGAGGCGGTCCTTCTGGTGGGGCCTGTCGCCCAGGACGGCGTCGAAGGAGGCCATCGCGATCGGGACCAGGTCGGGGTGGGCGACCCAGGAGCCGTCGAAGCCGTCGTTCGCCTCGCGGTCCTTGTCGGCCTTGACCTTCTCGAAGGCGACCCGGTTGGCCTCGGCGTCCTTGCGGGACGGGATGAAGGCCGCCATGCCGCCGATGGCGTGCGCGCCGCGCTTGTGGCAGGTGCGGACGAGCAGCTCGGTGTAGGCGCGCATGAAGGGGGCGGTCATCGTCACCGCGTTGCGGTCCGGCAGGACGAACTTCTCGCCGCCGTCCCGGAAGTTCTTGACGATGGAGAACAGGTAGTCCCAGCGGCCCGCGTTCAGGCCCGCCGCGTGGTCCTTGAGCTCGAAGAGGATCTCTTCCATCTCGTAGGCCGCGGTGATGGTCTCGATGAGGACGGTCGCGCGGACGGTGCCCTGGGGGATGCCGACGTAGTCCTGGGCGAAGACGAAGATGTCGTTCCAGAGGCGGGCCTCGAGGTGCGACTCGGTCTTCGGGAGGTAGAAGTACGGGCCCTTGCCGAGGTCGATCAGACGCTGGGCGTTGTGGAAGAAGTAGAGGCCGAAGTCCACGAGGGAGCCGGAGGCCGGGCCGCCCTCGAAGCGCAGATGGCGCTCTTGGAGGTGCCAGCCGCGCGGGCGCATGACGACGGTCGCGAGCTGGTCGGCGGGCTTGAGGGCGTAGGCCTTGCCGGTGCGCGGGTCGGTGAAGTCGATGCGGCGCTCGTAGGCGTCGATGAGGTTGAGCTGGCCGAGGACGACGTTCTCCCAGGTGGGAGCCGAGGCGTCCTCGAAGTCGGCGAGCCAGACCTTGGCGCCCGAGTTGAGGGCGTTGATGGTCATCTTGCGGTCGGTCGGACCGGTGATCTCCACGCGGCGGTCGTTCAGGGCGGCCGGGGCCGGCGCGACCTTCCAGTCGCCCTCGCGGACCTGTGCGGTGTCCGGGAGGAAGTCGAGCGTGGAGGTGCGGGCGATCTCGGCGCGCCGCTCGCCGCGCCGGGCGAGGAGCTCCGCGCGGCGGGGTGCGAACCGCCGGTGGAGCTCGGCCACGAACGCGAGGGCCGCATCGGTGAGGACTTCGTCCTGCCGGGGCAGGGGCTCGGCGTCGACGATGGCCAGCGGGGACGGCGCTGGTGCGGACATATCTGTCACTCCTTCAGCGGCGGTGCCTTGCGGCCGCGGGGAATGCTCGCGCGGGACGGCACGCGGTGCCGCCGGGTGTGGAGAGTTCCGTGTAACGGTCGCGGGCGCCGTCTGGGGGTTCAGGGCGCTTCTGACCAGTGGATAGTAATTTCCTCATGGTGGAAGTTCAATGGTTTGTTGATGTCGAGATTCTCTGGGTCGACAGATTCCGATCCACGGTGGCCCTCAGTGCCACCGCGATCACGCCGCGCTCAGACGAGGCGCGCCAGATCGGGCGGGGTGTCGATGTCGAAGGCGGCCGCGACGTCCCCGCACTCCACCAGCATGACCTCGGCGGCGTGTTTCCTCAGGTGGGCGCGCGCACCCTGGTCCCCGGTCGCGGTCGCCGCCACGTCCGCCCAGCGGTCCGCCCCGAACAGCACCGGGTGCCCCCGTTCCCCGTCGTAGGCCGCCGCCACCAGGCTCGACGGCGACCGGTACGCCTCCCGCACCCGGGCCACCGCTTCGGGCCCGATGCCCGGCTGGTCCACCAGGGACACCAGGGCCGCGCGGGCCCCCGTACCGGCCAGCGAGGCGAGGCCGGCCCGCAGCGAGGAGCCCATGCCCTCGGCCCAGTCCGGGTTGTCCACCACCACGCACCCCGCCAGGTCGGCGCGCTCGCGCACCTCGGCGGCCGAGGCGCCGAGCACCACGTGCACCGGCCCGCAGCCGGCCTCCCGCAGGACGCGCACGGCGTTCTCGACGAGCGGCCGCCCCCGGTAGGGGAGCAGGGCCTTGGGGCGGCCGCCCAGCCGGCGTCCCCCGCCGGCGGCCAGGAGCAGGCCGGCGACGAGCGGCGGGTCCTGCCCGGCCGGCCCGCCGGGAGCTCCGCCGGGGGCGGGGGCGGCCGAAGGGGTCACAGCGGCAGCGGGGAGACCGGAGCCGGCTTCGCGGGAGTGTTCGACTGCTGACATGACAGCGATTCTCGCCGCCCCTTCCCCCGGACGGGTGGCAATCCCGCCAGCAGCCGCCGTACGGAGGCCAGCGCCGCCCCGATCCGCAGCGGCTCGGAGATCCGGTTCTCGGCGGCGGCCACCAGGGCCCGCTCGTCACGGTCGGTGAACACGTCGTGCGGCATCGGGGAGCGCTCCTTGCCAATCGGGGGCCAATACCGCGAGTCTGGACCCCGATTGGCCCGGCCGGCAGAGCCAATCGGGGGAGGTTGGCATGGCGAACGGACGAGTGGTCCACACGGCGGACAGGACGCTGGGGAGCAGGCAGCTCGCCGCCCTGCTCCCGCCCGGGGTGCTGGCCCGCCCCGGCTACCGCGCCCTCGCCGACGCCGTCCGCACCCTGATCCTGGACGGCCGGATCGCCCTGCACGTCCGGCTGCCCGCAGAACGCGAGCTGGCCGAGGCCGTCGGCGCCAGCCGCGCCACCGTCACCGGCGCGTACGACCTGCTCCGGGAGAGCGGCTACGTCCGCAGCCGGCGCGGCTCCGGCACCTGGACCGAGCTCCCCGACGGGCACGCGCCGGTCGGCGCCCACGCCCTCCTCGGAGCGGGCGGCCACAGCGCCGGCGGCGACCCCGGCATCGACCTCGCCATCGCCGCGATGGGAGCCCCGGACGGCAGCCTCGCCGAGGCCCTGGCCCGGGTCGCCCCGCGCCTGCCCGCCCTCACCCGCACCCCCGGCTACCACCCCTTCGGGCTGCCCGACCTGCGCGCCGCCGTCGCGGACCGCTTCACCCGGCGCGGGCTGCCCACCCGCTCCGAGCAGATCCTGGTCACCGCCGGGGCCCAGCAGGCCTTCGCCCTGGTGATCGGCCTGCTCTGCCGGCCCGGGGACCGGGTCGTCACCGAGAGCCCCACCTACGCCAACGCCCTCGACGCCCTGCGCCACGCCCGCCTGCGCACCGGGTCCATCGCCGTCTCCGACACCGGCTGGGACATGGAGATCGCCGAGTCGACGCTGCGCCAGACCGTGCCCAGGCTCGCGTACGCGATCCCCGACTTCCAGAATCCGACGGGCGCCCTGATGCCGGAGGAACAGCGGCAGCGGCTGCTCGCGGTGACCCGGGCCACCGGCACCTGGCTGGTGGTCGACGAGACCATCGCCGACATCGCGCTGGACGTCCCCGCCCCCGCGCCGCTCGCCTCCCTCGCCCCGCGGTCGGGCGCCGACCACGTGATCACCATCGGCTCGCTCAGCAAGACGCACTGGGGCGGGCTCCGGGTGGGCTGGATCCGGGCCACCGCCAAGCTCATAGCCGAGCTGACCGCCGTACGGGTCTCGGCCGACATGACCGGCTCGGTGCTCGACCAGCTGGTGGCGCTCCCGCTGCTGGAGGACCTCGACCGGTCCCTGCCCGAGCGGCTCGCGCAGCTGCGCACCCACCGGTCGGCCCTCGTGTCGGCGCTCCAGCGGCACACCCCCGAGTGGTCCTGGCAGCTGCCGCCCGGCGGTCTCTCGCTCTGGGTGGACCTCGGCGAGCCGGTCAGCTCCGCCCTCGCCGAGCGCGCGGCCGCGGCCGGGGTGCACATCGGCCGCGGGGCCCGCTTCGGCGTGGACCCGGGCACCTTCGAGCACCGCCTGCGCCTCCCGTACACCCTGCCGCCCGACCGTCTGGAGGAGGGCGTACGCCGCCTCGCCGAGGCCTTCCACGACGGCGTCCCGCTGGCACCGGCGGTCGAGCGGCCGTACTGGGTGGCGTGAGCCGGGCGGCTCAGCCGTGCCGGAGTTCGGCCCAGGTCGCGGCGTCGACCGCACCGGTGACGGGAAGGCCCCGCAGGCCCTGGAAGTACCGCGTGGCCGAGGCGGCGTCGGGCCCGAAGACGTCCACGGGCTCCTCCCCGGTCGTCTGCAGGCCCGTCCAGAAGTTCAGCAGGCAGCGCGCCTCGAGCACCGTCCGGCCCCTGGCCCCGGCCGCCACGGTGGGCGGCGGGGTGCGGTTGTCGTAGCCGCAGCTCAGCCCGGTGGGCTCGGGCCCGTCGGCCGCGGCGGCGGAACCGGCCGTCAGCGCGGTACCGCCGACGAGGAGGGAACAGATCAGCGCGGGCGCGGCCGCGGCGCGTGTCAGTAAGCGATTCATGGTCCAGACCTTAATGATCACGAGCGTCCGGCGAAAGCGATATCGGGGGTGTCCGGAATCAGACGGCGGGCGGGTCGCCGCCGGTCCCCGGCCCCCTCACCGCGTCCGGATCAGCCGGCGGGTGGCAGCCGCCGCGACGGCGGAGGTGCGCGAGTCGACGCCGAGCTTGGCGTAGACGTGCACCAGATGGGACTTGACCGTGGCCTGGCTGAGGAAGAGCCGCTTGGAGATCTGCTGGTTGGACAGCCCGTCCGCGACCAGCTGGAGCACCTCCAGCTCGCGCTTGGTCAGTGCCTCCGCCGGGGTGCGCATCCGGTCCATCAGCCGCAGCGCCACCGCCGGGGCCAGCGCCGACTGGCCGGCCGCCGCAGTGCGGACCGCCGCCGCCAGCTCCTCCGGCGGGGCGTCCTTCAGCAGGTAGCCGGAGGCGCCCGCCTCCACCGCCGCCAGGATGTCGGCGTCCGTGTCGTACGTGGTCAGGACCAGCACCCGGGGCGCGCCCGGACGGGCCGTGATCGCCGCCGTGGCCTCCGCACCGTGCATCCCGGCCCCGAACTGGAGGTCCATCAGGACGACGTCCACCAGCGCGGAGGCGGCCAGTTCCACCGCCCGCTCCGCCGTCGCCGCCTCCGCGACCACCGCGAAGTCCGGTTCGGTGTCCAGCACCGCGCGCAGCCCGGCGCGCACCACGGGGTGGTCGTCGGCGAGCAGGAGCCGGATGGTCATGTCAGGCCTCCAGGGGCAGCGGCAGGGTGACGGCCACGGCGGTGCCCTGGCCCGGATCCGACTCCACGGTGAACAGTCCGCCCAGCGACTCGGCCCGCGCCCGCATCGCGGGCAGGCCGAAACCGCCCCCGCCCGAGGCGGCGCCGGCCCGGTCGAAGCCCCGGCCGTCGTCGACCACGTCCAGGGTGACCGAGCTGTCCATGAAGGTCAGGGTGATCTCCGCCCGGCCCGCCGCCGCGTGCCGCACCACGTTGGCCAGCGCCGACTGCGCGATCCGCAGCAGGGCCACCTCGTACGGGGTGGGCAGCGCCCTCGGCGTGCCGCTGACCGAGAACCGCACGCGCGGGCCGGGGGCGGCCGAGCACAGCCGCTCCAGGGCACCGGCCAGCGAGCCGTGCTCCAGGTCCGGGGGAGTCAGGGCCCGTACGAAGCGACGCGCCTCGGCGAGGTTCTCCTGCGCGGCCCCTCGGGCCCGGGCGATGTGCTCGGCGGCCGGCGCGTCCTCGGGCAGTGTCCGCTCGGCGGCCCGCAGCAGCAGCTGGATGGAGGACAGGCCCTGGGCCAGGGTGTCGTGGATCTCCCGGGCGAGCCGTTCCCGCTCCGCGAGGACCCCCGCGTTCCGCTCGGCCGCCGCGAGCTCGGCCCGGGTGGTGATGAGCTCCTCGATCAGCCGGCGGCGGCGTTCGCTCTCGCGGTACAGCGCCTGGTAGCCGAGCACCGTGGCGACGGCCACCGCCCCGCCCAGCAGCGGTCCGAGGAAGGCCCCGGGGCTGACGGAGCCGCCGCTGTGCCCGAAGAAGGCGCCGATGGCGGCGCAGGCGGTCACGGCGACGGCCATCAGGCCCCAGCGCGGCCGCAGCAGGTGCAGTTCCAGGAAGTACAGCGGGAAGGCGATCCACAGCCCGTCGGGGGAAACGGCCAGCAGCGCGGCCCAGACCGCGCCCACCCCGGCCAGCCACAGCGCGGCGGCCCGGGCCGAGCGCCGCACGGCGGGGGCCCGTACGCCCGCCGCGTACACGGCGGCCAGCAGGACGCAGAGCCCCGTCACCCACCCGGCGTGCGGCGCGGAGCCGGCGACGGCGCGGGCGGAGGCCAGCGCGAGCAGCCCGAGGAGCAGCGCGTGCAGGCACAGCCGCAGGACGCGGGAGACGGGGAGCAGGGGGCGGGAGGGCGGGGCGTCGGACATCGTCCGACCAGCGTAAGCGGGCGGTCCCGGGCCCCGGTCAACCGAAAGTTCGATGTCCGGATGCCACCTTCGATAGAAGGACGCCTCCCGTGGCGCGATGCCCCGGGCCCGCCCGCGCGACCAAAGTGGGGGACATGTTCGTCGCATGGAGAGATCTACGGTTCGCCAAGGGCCGCTTCGCCCTCATGGGGGCGGTCGTACTGCTGATCACGTTGCTGGTCGGCCTGCTGTCGGGGCTGACCTCCGGCCTGGCCCGGGAGAACGTCTCGGCCCTGACCGGGCTGCCCGTCTCGCGGCTGGCCTTCGCGGCGCCCGCCGGGGACCAGGAGGTCTCCTTCACCCAGTCCCAGCTGCCCGAGGGCGCCTGGCGGACCTGGCGGGAGCGGGCCGGGGTGACGACGGCGCAGCCGCTCGGCATCCGCACCACCAACGCCGTCGCGGGCGGGCGCACCGCCGCCGTGTCCGTCTTCGGCGTCGAGCCGGCCGGTCCGCTCGCGCCGGCCGGGGCGGGGCTCGGCCGGGGCCGGGCGGTGCTCACCGAGAAGGCGGCGAAGGAACTGGGCGGCCTCACCGCCGGTGCCCGCCTCACGGTGGGTCCGCTGGAGCTGACCGTCGCCGCCGTCTCGGGCACGGCCGCCTACAGCCACACCCCGGTCGTCTGGGCGGACCTGGACGACTGGCAGCGCGTCGGCAACCCGGGCGCCTCCCCGGACACCGTCGCCACCGTCGTCGCCCTCGACGGTCCGGGGGGCATGGACTGGGCCGCCGGTGACCGGGCGGCGGGCACGAAGGCCCTGACGGTCGACGAAGCCCTGGGCGCCATGGGGTCGTACCAGGCGGAGAACGGTTCGCTCCAGCTGATGCGCGCCTTCCTCTTCGTCATCTCGGCCCTGGTCATAGGGGCTTTCTTCACCGTCTGGACGATCCAGCGCAGCGGTGACGTCGCGGTGCTGAAGGCCCTCGGCGCCTCCACCCCCTACCTGCTCCGGGACGCCCTCGGCCAGGCCGTGGTGATGCTGGCCATCGGCACCGGCGCCGGTACGGGGCTCGCGGCCGGCGCCGGAGTCCTGATCAGCGGCGGCGACGTGCCCTTCGTCCTCGACGCGGCCACCGTGCTGGTGCCCGCCGCGATCATGATCCTGATCGGCGCGCTCGGCGCGGCCCTGTCCATCCGGCGGATCACCGCCGTCGACCCGCTGACCGCCCTGGGGAGCGCCCGATGACCCTGCTCGTCGACGACGTCACGCTGACCTACCCCGACGGGGACGGCCGTCTCACCGCGCTCGACGCGGTGTCCCTGGAGGTGCCCGCCGGCTCCCTCACCGCGGTCGTGGGGCCCTCGGGCTCGGGGAAGTCCAGCCTGCTGGCCGTGGCGGCCACCCTGGTCACCCCGGACTCGGGCCGGGTCGTGGTCGCCGGCCGGGACACCACCCGGCTCGGCCCCGCCGAGAAGTCGGCGCTGCGCCGGGACCGGATCGGGATCGTCTTCCAGCAGCCCAACCTGCTGGCCTCGCTGACCGCCGCCGAGCAGCTCCAGGTGATGGCCCACCTCTCGGGGCGCCCCTCCCGGCAGGTGCGCCGCCGCGCCCTGGAGCTGCTGGACGCGGTGGGCCTGGCCGACAAGGCCGGCAAGCGCCCGCACCAGCTGTCCGGCGGCCAGCGCCAGCGCGTGAACATCGCCCGGGCCCTGATGAACGAGCCGGCCGTCCTGCTGGTGGACGAGCCGACCAGCGCCCTCGACCACGAGCGCGGCGCGGCGGTCCTCGAACTGCTGGTCGCCCTGACGCGCGAACGCGCGACCGCCACGGTGCTGGTCACGCACGACCGGGCCCACCTGGACCGGATGGACCGTACGGCGACGATGGCCGACGGCCGCCTCACCCTCGCCGCCCCCGCCGCCCCGCCGTCCGCGCCCGTCCCGGCGGCCTGAGTACGCGTACGCGTCCCCGCGGGCCCGCACGCGCGAGAGCCCCGGCACCCCCCGAGGGGGAGGGTGCCGGGGCTCTCGTCCGTGCGCGGGCTCCTACGCGGGGGCCTGGCTCTGCAGGGCCACCGACAGCTCGGCGGCGACGCCCTGGAGGATCGGTACGAAGGACTCGGCCACGGCCTGGGTCACCCGGCCCGCCGGACCGGAGATGGAGATCGCGGCGGCGGTCGGCGAGTCGGGCACCGACACGGCGAGGCAGCGGACCCCTATTTCCTGCTCGTTGTCGTCGACCGCGTAGCCGACCCGGCGGACCTGCTCCAGGGCCTCCAGGAAGCCCTCGGGGGTGGTGATGGTCTTCTCGGTCGCGGCGGGCATCCCCGTGCGTGCCAGCAGGGCGCGGACCTCGTCTGCCGGGGTGTGGGCGAGCAGGGCCTTGCCCACGCCGGTGGAGTGCGGCAGCACCCGGCGGCCGACCTCGGTGAACATGCGCATGGAGTGCTTGGACGGCACCTGCGCCACGTAGACGATCTCGTCGCCGTCGAGCAGGGCCATGTTCGCCGTCTCGCCGGTCTCCTCGACCAGCCGGGCGAGGTACGGGCGGGCCCAGGTGCCGAGCAGCCGCGACGCGGACTCGCCGAGGCGGATCAGGCGGGGCCCCAGGGAGTACCGCCGGTTGGGCTGCTGGCGGACGTACCCGCAGGCGACGAGGGTCCGCATCAGGCGGTGGATGGTGGGCAGCGGCAGGCCGCTGGCGGCCGAGAGTTCGCTGAGACCGACTTCGCCGCCGGCATCGGCCATGCGTTCGAGCAGATCGAAGGCGCGCTCAAGGGACTGGACGCCACCGCCGCCGGCGGTGGGCTTGGCGGAAGCGTCGGTGGTGCTGGCGCTGGACGTCGGCACGGCGCGGTCCTTTCGGTGCTGGCAGGCAAGGGAGCAGCCTACCGGTCGGCCGGCTTCGGCCCTAGAGCCGGGCCGTGCCGTCCTCGCCGGTCAGAAGTGGTTTTGTCCCGGTGGTGGACGTCCTCCGGAAGTTACCCGCCGGAGGCCCGTGGCGATAGCTACATTCTGGATGGTGAAATATTAATTCCATCCTGTGGAAACCTCCAATCGGCGTGCGCGCGGGCGGGCGGTCCGTCCGGACGCTCTTGACTGGCCCCCGATCGGGGTGAAGACTCCGTCAACAGAACGTTGAATTTCGCTCTGTGGAAGTAGATGGGGAGGTTCCGGTGGCCGACGCCGCAGTGGAACTGGTACTGCGCTCGACGCGCGTCATCACCCCCGAGGGGACGCGTGCCGCCTCGGTGGCCGTCGCCGCGGGGAAGATCACGGCCGTGCTGGCGCACGACGCGGAGGTACCGGCCGGGGCCCGGCTCGAGGACTTCGGTGACGACGTGCTGCTCCCCGGCCTGGTGGACACGCACGTCCACGTGAACGACCCCGGCCGCACCGAGTGGGAGGGCTTCTGGACGGCCACCCGCGCCGCCGCGGCCGGTGGTATCACCACCATCCTGGACATGCCGCTCAACTCCCTGCCGCCGACCACCACCGTGGAGAACCTCCGAGTCAAGCAGGAGGTCGCCCGGACCAAGGCGCACGTGGACGTCGGCTTCTGGGGCGGCGCCCTTCCGGACAACGTCAAGGACCTGCGCCCGCTGCACGACGCCGGCGTCTACGGCTTCAAGTGCTTCCTGTCGCCCTCCGGCGTGGACGAGTTCCCCCAGCTGGACCAGGAGCAGCTGGCCACCTCCCTCGCCGAGATCACCGGCTTCGGCGGCCTGATGATCGTGCACGCCGAGGACCCGCACCACCTGGAGTCCGCCCCCCAGAATCCGGGCCCCAAGTACGCCGACTTCCTGGCCTCGCGCCCCAGGGACGCCGAGAACACCGCGATCGAGAACCTCATCGCCCAGGCCAAGCGGCTCAACGCCCGCGTGCACGTCCTGCACCTGTCGTCCTCCGACGCGCTGCCCCTGATCGCCGCCGCCAAGGCCGAGGGCGTGCGGATCACCGTCGAGTCCTGCCCGCACTTCCTCACCCTCACCGCCGAGGAAGTCCCGGACGGCGCCACCGAGTTCAAGTGCTGCCCGCCCATCCGTGAGGCCGCCAACCAGGACCTCCTGTGGGACGCGCTCGCCGACGGCACCATCGACTGCGTCGTCTCCGACCACTCGCCCTCCACCGCGGACCTGAAGACCGGCGACTTCGCCACCGCGTGGGGCGGCATCTCCTCCCTCCAGCTGGGCCTGCCCGCCATCTGGACCGAGGCGCGCAAGCGCGGCCGCACCCTCGAAGAGGTCGCGCGCTGGATGTCCACCGCCCCGGCCGCGCTGGCCGGCCTGGCGGCAAAGGGCGCCATCGAGGCCGGCCGCGACGCCGACTTCGCGGTCCTGGCCCCCGAAGAGACCTTCACCGTGGACCCGGCCGAGCTGCACCACCGCAACCAGGTCACGGCGTACGCGGGCAGGACCCTGCACGGCGTCGTGAAGTCCACCTGGCTGCGCGGCAGGCAGATCGCCGACCACGGCACCCCGACCGAGCCCACGGGCCTCCTCCTCGAAAGGCAGAACTGACAGTGGCACAGCGTTCGACTGGACTCACGTCCTTCACCGGCAACGCGAACCCGTACGGGGGCGGCGACCCGTTCGCGGACTACCGCACCGCGGAGTTCCCCTTCACCCAGTACGCGAACCTCGCGGCCCGCGAGCTGGGCGCCGGCGTCATCGCCGCCAACGACGAGTTCTTCGCCGAGCGGGAGAACCTGCTCATCAGCGAGGCCCCGCACTTCGACCCGGAGCACTTCGGGCACAAGGGCAAGGTCATGGACGGCTGGGAGACCCGCCGGCGCCGCGGCGTGTCCGCCGAGCAGCCCTGGCCGACCGCCGAGGACCACGACTACGCCCTCATCCGGCTCGGCGCCCCCGGCGTCATCCGCGGCATCGTCGTCGACACCGCCCACTTCCGCGGCAACATGCCCCAGGCCGTATCGGTCGAGGGCGCCTCGGTGCAGGGCTCCCCGACCGCGGAGGAACTGCTCTCCGAGGACGTCAAGTGGACGACCCTCGTCGAGCGCACCCCCGTCGGCGGCCACGCGGCCAACGGCTTCGCGGTCGACGCCGAGCAGCGCTTCACGCACCTGCGCCTGAACCAGCACCCGGACGGCGGCATCGCCCGTCTGCGCGTCTACGGCGAGGTCCGCCCCGACCCGCGGTGGCTCGCCGCCCTGGGCACCTTCGACGTCGTCGCCCTGGAGAACGGCGGCTCGGTCGAGGACGCGTCCAACCGCTTCTACTCCCCGCCCACCAACACCATCAACCCGGGCCGCTCCCGCAAGATGGACGACGGCTGGGAGACGGCCCGCCGCCGCGACAACGGCAACGACTGGATCCGCTACCGCCTCGTCGCCGAGTCCGAGATCCGCGCCGTGGAGATCGACACCGCCTACCTCAAGGGCAACTCGGCCGGCTGGGCCTCGCTGTCCGTCAAGACGGGCGAGGACGGCGAGTGGCAGGAGTTCCTGCCGCGCACCCGCCTGCAGCCCGACACCAACCACCGGTTCGTGCTGGACGCCCCGGCGGTCGGCACCCACGTGCGGATCGACATCTTCCCGGACGGCGGCTTCTCCCGCCTGCGCCTCTTCGGTTCGCTGACGGAGGCCGGCGCGGCCGCGCACGCCGCCCGCCACCAGGAGCTGGGCGGCTGATCCCGCCCCGGCCGGCCGCTCCGGGGGCCGACACCCCCGGGGCACGGGCACGGGTCCGTGGGGCGCACCGCACGCGGTGCGCCCCACGGGCGTTCCCGGGGGTTCCCCCTCCCGCCGTCCGTCAGGCGGCGTGGCCGCCGTCCACCGAGAACTCCGCCCCGGTGACGTACGCGGCGTCCGGCCCGGCGAGGAAGGACACCATGGCGGCGACCTCCCGCGCGGTGCCGTAGCGCCCGAGGGCCGTCATCGACCGCTGCGGGTCCGCGTACGGGCCGCCGGCCGGGTTCATGTCGGTGTCCGTCGGGCCCGGGTGCACCAGGTTCGCGGTGATGCCGCGCTCGCCGAGCTCCCGGGCGAGGGACTTCGTCAGGCCCGACATGGCCGCCTTGCTCATCCCGTACAGCGTGCAGCCCGCGCCGGGGACCCGCAGCACCACGCAGCTGCCGATGGTGACGATCCGCCCGCCGGGGCCCATGTGCCCGGCCGCGGCCTGCGCCGCCAGGAAGGCGCCCCGGACGTTGACCCCGAGGACCCGGTCCACGTCGGCGGGGGCGAGCGTGCCGATCGGGCCGAGCACGCCGACGCCGGCGTTGTTGACCAGGACGTCGAGCCGCCCCAGCGTCCGTACGGTCTCCTCCACCGCGGCCCGCGGGCCGTCGGCGGTGCCCGCGTCGGCGCGGACCGCCAGCCCCCTGCGGCCGAGCGCCTCGATGCCGCCGACGACCTCGGCCGCGGCCGCGGCGCCGCTGACGTACGTGAGCGCCACGTCGAAGCCGTCCTCGGCCAGCCGCAGCGCGGTCGCCGCCCCGATGCCCCGGCTGCCGCCCGTCACCAGTGCCACCGTGTTGCCGTTCATGTGGGTCCTCCCCGGTCCATTTGGTTGCGGGTTCAATGAAATCTGGGGGAGGCGGACGGCGCTGGCGGGAATCCGCCCTGGCGTTCACGCGCGCCGCACCGATGAGCCGAGGCGCCGGCGGGAGTCTGAACCGACAACGGACCAGCCACCGACACAAGGAGCGCCGAGCCATGGGCAAGCTGACCCTCACCACCTTCCTGACCCTCGACGGAGTGATGCAGGCCCCCGGCGGGCCCGACGAGGACCGCAGCGGGGGATTCGAGTACGGCGGCTGGCTCGTGCCCTTCGCCGACGAGGGCATGGGGGAGTTCGTCACCGAACTCTTCGGCCGGGCCGGGGCGTTCCTCCTCGGGCGCCGGACCTACGAGATCTTCGCCTCCTACTGGCCGCAGCACGACGACCCGGCCGACCCGGTCCCGAACAAGCTCAACCGGCTGCCGAAGTACGTCGCCTCGACCACCCTCGAGGACCCGGCCTGGGGCCCCGCCACCGTGATCGACGGGGAACAGCTCCAGTCGGAGATCGTCCGCGTCAAGGACGCCCTGGACGGGGAGCTCCAGGTGCACGGCAGCGGCCGGCTCGCCCAGTGGCTGCTCGCGCGCGACCTCGTCGACGAGCTGAACCTGCTGGTCTTCCCCGTCTTCCTCGGCGCGGGCCGCCGCCTGTTCCCCACCGGCGGGCTGCCCACGGCCTTCGAGCTGACCGCCTCCCGCACCACCGGCAGCGGCACCGCCATCCACACCTACCGCCCCACGGGGCGCGCCTCGTTCGGCACCTTCGAGGACTGAGCACGGGCGCGGGCGGCGGGAGCGCCCGGCCACCGGGATATCCGGTCGACCGGCGGGATACGGACGGTTACGGTGGGCCCGCACCCGTGCGAGCCGCCGCCGTCTCCACGCCCTTCCCGCCGTCGGAGCCGCCCCGGTGTCCACCCTCGCCGCCCCCGCGCCCGCCCCCGCGCCCGCCCCCGCGCCCGCCCCCGCCCCCCGCCGCGCCTGGCTCGCGGACCTGCCCGTGCTGCTCGTCGCCGTCGTCTGGGGCGGCAGCTACCTCGCCGCCAAGGGCATCACCGCCACGCACACCGTGATCGCGGTCCTGGTGCTGCGCTTCGCGCTGGTGCTGCCCGTCCTCGTCCTCGCCGGCCACCGCCGGCTGCGCGCCCTGACCCCCGCCCAGCTGCGCGGCGGCGCGGTGCTGGGACTCGTACTCGGCGGGATCTTCCTGCTGGAGACCTACGGGGTGGTGCACACCTCCGCCACCAACGCCGGTCTCATCATCAGCCTGACCATGATCTTCACCCCGCTGGCGGAGTCCGCCGTACGCCGCCGGGCGCCCTCGGCCGGCTTCCTCGGGGCCGCCGCCGTCTCGGTCGCCGGGGTCGTGCTGCTCACGCAGGGCGCCGGGTTCACCGTGCCGGGCACCGGCGACCTGCTGATCCTCGGCGCCGCCCTGGCCCGCACCGCGCACGTCCTGCTGATGGCGCGGACCAAGGCCGTCCAGGACGCCGACCCGCTGTCCCTGACCACCGTCCAGCTCGGCGGAGCCGTCCTGGTCTTCGCCCTGCTGGCGCTCGTGCCCGGCACCGGTGACGGCCCCCGGGCGACCGCCGCCGGTTTCGGCCCCGCCGAGTGGGCCGGGCTCGTCTTCCTCTCCGTCTTCTGCACCCTCTTCGCCTTCTTCGTGCAGATGTGGGCCGTACGCCGCACCTCGCCCTCCCGCGTCAGCCTGCTCCTCGGCACCGAACCGCTGTGGGCGGCCGCCGCGGGCACCGCCATCGGCGGCGAACACCTCGGGGCCACGGGACTCGCCGGCGCGGCGCTCGTCCTCGCCGGCACCGCCTGGGGACGCCGCGCGGCGGGCTGACGGCCCGCTCCGCACCCGGACCGGCGGCGCGCCGAATGGCCGGTAAACGGCTCCTGCGGGCTTGATCACGGGCCCTACTGTGGCCCGCATGCCCGCCAGCGCGTCCGCCCTACAGGTCCGGCAGCTCCTCCAGCCGTACGGGGCGGCGCTCGCGCCGGGAGCGCTCGCACGCCTCGGCCACGCGGAACGCGGCGAGCGCCTGGAGGCCGTCGCAGGGATTGCCCCCCTCGCCGCGCACCAGCCGGACGAAGGCCGCCAGCTCGGCCTCGTACGCGGGCCCGAACCGCTCGAGGAAGCCGGTCCACGGCTTGCTCGCCGGGGGCGGGCCGTGCGGCTCCGTCGAGGCGATCGGCGTGCGGTCGTCCAGCCCGGAGGAGACCTGGTCCAGCTCCCCGGCCAGCTCCATCCGCACGTCGTACCCGGCGCCGTTGCAGCGGGTGCCGGTGCTGGTGACCAGGGTCCCGTCGTCCAGGGTCAGGACCGCCGCCGCGGTGTCGACGTCCCCCGTCTCGCGGAACCGGGCCGGACCCCGGTCGGAGCCGGCCGCGTACACCTCCGCCACTTCGTGCCCGGTCACCCAGCGGACGATGTCGAAGTCGTGCACCAGGCAGTCCCGGTACAGGCCCCCGGAGACCGCCAGGTACCCGGCCGGCGGCGGAGCCGGATCGGCGGTCATCGTGCGCACCGTGTGCAGCCGCCCCAGCGCGCCCGAGCGGACCAGCTCGCGCGCGGTCCGGTAGCCCGCGTCGAAACGGCGCATGAAACCGACCTGGAGCACCCCGCCGGCGGCCCCCACCTCGCGCAGCACCGCCAGGGTGCGGGCCAGGTCCGGGGCCAGCGGCTTCTCGCAGAACACCGGCAGCCCGCCGCGGGCCGCCCGGACCACCAGGTCGGCGTGGCCCTCCGTGGAGCAGGCCACCACGACGGCGTCCACGCCCCAGGTGAAGACCTGGTCGACCGTCGGAGCGGCGGTGGCCCCCAGCCGGTCCGCGAGCCGCGACGCCCGCCCCGGGTCCGCGTCCGCGAGCAGCAGCGAGCCGGCGTCCGGGTGGCGGGCCAGGGCGGCCGCGTGGAAGGAACCGATCCGGCCCGTTCCGATGAGCCCGATGCGCATGCACTCAACGTGACCCCGTACGGGGGACCTGTCAATCTGCCCGCGCATGCCCCGATGACCCTCCATGGTCCACTGTGGCGGATACTGGGCGGCTGAAACCGGAATGACCGATTGATGACGGACGAGGGAAGGGCACGGGGACGTGGCTAGGGTTCGGACAGGGGTACGCGTCGTCGGCGCCGTGCTCGCGGCGGTACTGGGGGCCTCCCTCGCCGGCTGCAGCAGCACGGGCGGCAAGCGCGCCGAGGAACGGGCGAAGGCCGCGGAGGCGGGCCGGCCCGCCGTGTCCACGCCGCGCTGGACCTTCGCGATGATCACCCACGCGGGCGACGGCGACACCTTCTGGGACATCGTCCAGAAGGGCGCCAAGGAGGCCGCGGCGAAGGACAACATCAACTTCGTCTACTCGCACGACGACCAGGCGCAGCAGCAGGCCCAGTTCGTGCAGAACGCCATCGACCAGAAGGTCGACGGGATCATCGTCAGCCTCGCCAAGCCCGAGGCCCTCAAGGACGTCGTCGGCAAGGCCGTCAAGGCCGGCATCCCGGTGATCACGGTCAACTCCGGCTCCTCCCAGTCGGCCGAGTACGGGGCGCTCACCCACATCGGGCAGGACGAGCAGATCGCGGGCGAGGCCGTGGGCACCGAGCTGGCCGCGCGGGGCCGGAAGAAGGCCGTCTGCGTCCTGCACGAGCAGGGCAACGTCGGCCACGAGCAGCGCTGCGCCGGGGCGAAGAAGACCTTCGCCGGGTCCGGCGGGGTCATGGAGAACCTGTACGTCGAAGGCACCAACATGCCGTCCGTCCAGGCCGCCGTCCAGGCCAAGCTCCAGGCGGACCCCACCGTCGACTCCATCGTCACCCTCGGCGCGCCCTTCGCCCCCACCGCCGTCAAGGCGAAGAACGCCGCGGGCAGCAAGGCCGAGGTGGACACCTTCGACCTCAACGAGTCCGTCGCCCGCGACCTGAAGTCCGGCACCCTCGGCTTCGCGGTGGACCAGCAGCCCTACCTCCAGGGCTACGAGGCCGTGGACCTGCTGTGGCTCCACCGCTACAACGCGGACGTCCTCGGCGGCGGCCGCCCCGTCCTGACCGGCCCGCAGATCGTCACCGGGGCCGAGGCCGCCGAGCTGGAGGAGTACATCAAGCGGGGCAGCCGATGAGCGCCCCCGCCGCCCCGGCCGTGGACGAACGCCTCGCGCCCGCCTCGTACGTACGCCGGCTGCTGGGCCGCCCCGAGCTGGGCGCGGTCGTCGGCGCCGCCGCGGTCTTCGTCTTCTTCTGCTTCGCCGCGGACAGCTTCCTGAAGCCGTCCAGCCTCAGTACGGTCCTGTACTCGGCCTCCACCATCGGGATCATGGCGGTCCCCGTCGCCCTCCTGATGATCGGCGGCGAGTTCGACCTGTCCGCGGGCGTCATGGTCACCACGTCGGCGCTGGTCAGCTCGATGTTCAGCTACCAGATGACCGCCAACGCGTGGGTCGGCGTCCTCGTCTCCCTGCTGGTCACGCTGGCCATCGGCTTCTTCAACGGGTTCATGCTGACCCGTACCCGCCTGCCCAGCTTCATCATCACGCTCGGCACCTTCCTGATGCTCACCGGGCTGAACCTCGGCTTCACCAAGCTGATCAGCGGCTCGGTCTCCACCAAGACGATCGCCGACATGGAGGGCTTCTCCTCCGCCCGGGCCCTGTTCGCCTCGCAGTGGAACATCGGCTCGGTCACCCTCAAGGTCACCATCCTGTGGTGGCTGGCCCTGGTCGCCGTCGCCACCTGGATCCTGCTGCGCACCCGCGCCGGGAACTGGATCTTCGCGGTGGGCGGCGGGGCCGACGCGGCCCGCGCGACCGGGGTCCCGGTCGTCAAGACCCGCATCGGCCTCTACATGGGCGTCGCCCTGTGCGCCTGGATCTCCGGGCAGCACATCCTCTTCTCCTTCGACGTCGTCCAGTCGGGCGAGGGCGTCGGCAACGAGTTCCTCTACATCATCGCGGCCGTCATCGGCGGCTGTCTGATGACCGGCGGCTACGGTTCCGCGATCGGATCGGCCGTCGGCGCCTTCATTTTCGGCATGACCAGCAACGGCATCGTCTACGCGCAGTGGAACCCGGACTGGTTCAAGTTCTTCCTGGGCGCCATGCTGCTGCTCGCCACGCTGCTGAACGCATGGGTCCGCAAGCGGGCGGAGGCGAAGTGACCGCGCTGGTGAAGCTGACGGACGTCAGCAAGTACTACGGCAACATCCGTGCCCTCCAGGGCGTCTCCCTGGAGGTGTCGGCCGGCGAGATCACCTGCGTGCTCGGCGACAACGGGGCCGGCAAGTCCACCCTCATCAAGATCATCTCGGGGCTGCACCGGCACGACGCCGGCAGCTTCGCGATCGAGGGCGAGGAAACGGAGCTCGCCAACCCCCGCGCCGCCCTCGACCGCGGCATCGCCACCGTCTACCAGGACCTGGCCGTCGTCCCCCTCATGCCGGTGTGGCGCAACTTCTTCCTCGGCTCCGAGCCCACCAGGGGCCGCGGCCCCTTCCGCCGCCTCGACGTGGAGTTCATGCGCGGGACCACCCGCACCGAGCTGCTGCGCATGGGCATCGACCTGCGCGACGTCGACCAGCCGATCGGCACCCTGTCCGGCGGCGAGCGGCAGTGCGTGGCCATCGCCCGCGCCGTGTACTTCGGCGCCAAGGTCCTCGTCCTGGACGAGCCCACGGCCGCCCTCGGCGTGAAGCAGTCCGGCGTGGTCCTCAAGTACGTCGCCGCCGCCCGCGACGCGGGCCTCGGGGTGGTCCTGATCACCCACAACCCGCACCACGCCCACCTGGTCGGCGACCGCTTCGTCCTCCTCAAGCGGGGCGCCATGGCGGGCAGCCACGACCGCGACTCGATCACCCTGGACGAGCTCACCCGGCAGATGGCCGGAGGCTCGGAGCTGGAGGAGCTGAGCCACGAGCTGGAGCGGGTGGCAGAATCGGGGGCGACGACCCCTTCCGCTCCGGCCACCGACAGGGACGAAACGACTCGATGAGCACGTACCGGGACTTCACGCTCGCCCACCGGGGGGCGGCGCGGGGCACCGTCCTGCGGACCGTCGGGACCCGTGAGCGCCGCTCGCTGCGCACCGCCCCGCGCGTCCCGACCGTCGGCATCGACATCGGCGGCACCAAGGTGATGGCCGGAGTGGTCGACGCCGACGGGGTCATCCTGGAGAAGGTCCGCACCGAGACGCCGGACAAGTCCAAGAGTCCCAAGGTCGTCGAGGACACCATCGTCGAGCTGGTCCTCGACCTCTCCGACCGGCACGACGTGCACGCCGTCGGCATCGGGGCCGCCGGCTGGGTCGACGCCGACCGCTCCCGCGTCCTGTTCGCCCCCCACCTCGCCTGGCGGGACGAACCGCTGCGCGACGCCCTCCAGTCCCGGCTCGCGGTCCCGGTCATGGTGGACAACGACGCCAACACCGCCGCCTGGGCCGAATGGCGCTTCGGCGCGGGCCGCGGCGAGGACCACCTCGTCATGATCACCCTGGGTACCGGCATCGGCGGGGCCATCCTGGAGGGCGGCCAGGTCAAACGCGGCCGCTACGGCGTGGCCGGCGAGTTCGGACACATGCAGGTCGTCCCCGGCGGACACCGCTGCCCCTGCGGCAACCGCGGCTGCTGGGAGCAGTACAGCTCCGGCAACGCCCTGGTCCGCGAGGCCCGCGAGCTGGCCGCCGCCGACTCCCCGGTCGCGTACAACATCATCGCCCGGGTCGGCGGGAACGTCCACGAGATCACCGGTCCCCTGATCACCGAGCTGGCGCGCGAGGGTGACGCCATGTGCGTCGAGCTGTTCCAGGACATCGGCCAGTGGCTCGGCGTGGGCATCGCCAACCTCGCGGCCGCCCTGGACCCCTCCTGCTTCGTCGTCGGCGGCGGTGTCAGCGCCGCCGACGACCTGCTCATCGGCCCCGCCCGGGACGCCTTCCGCCGCCACCTCACCGGCCGCGGCTACCGCCCCGAGGCCCGCATCGCCAAGGCCCAGCTCGGTCCCGAGGCCGGCATGGTCGGCGCCGCCGACCTCGCCCGGCTCGTCGCCCGCCGCTTCCGCCGCGCCACGCGCCGGCGCGTCGAGCGGCACGAGCGCTACGCGCAGCTCGGCCGGCGCGGCGCCGAGGGCCCCACGGACCCCAAGGATCAGGAACCGCAGTGACACCGCCCTCCCTGCCCCGCCAGGCCTCCTCCCCCGAAGCGGGGGGCACCCCGCCGCCCACCCCCGAGGAGCGCGAGGACCGCCGCCGCACCGTACGGCGCCGCTGGGTCACCGCGATCATCATCCTGCTGCTCATCGGCGTCCCCGCGGGCTACCTGTTCGTCTCCGCCCAGCAGAGCCGCCAGAGCGGCCGGGACAAGGCCGCCCGGGTCGGCGCGGTCAAGGTGCGCACCGACTGGCCCTCCCGGGTGCAGCGCAGCATCTACGAGGTGCCGATCCCGCTGATGGCCTCCCACGTCGGCTACCTGGAGACCAACAACTGGCGCACCAGCCGGCTGTACGTCCAGTTCCAGGTGACCCCCGGGCAGCTCGACGCCTTCCTGGCCGACGCCGGGACCAGCAGGGAGGCGCTCACCCCCGGCGTGTCCGTCTCCGACCGCGACGCCGCGGTGGCCGGCTGGAGCTGGAGCCCGCGGCACACCTGGTCCGGAGTGACCCTGGAGGCGGAGGACCCGCGCCCCACCCGGGACATCACGGTCGACTCCACCAACCCGTCCGCCCCCCGCGTGTACGTGGTCTCCACCGCCGTTCCGTAAACGCCCTCCGGACACGGCCTATGGTGGGATCATGAAGCTCACCAAACGGCTGCACTCCTGCGTCCAGTTGGAGAAGGACGGGCGCGTGCTCGTCATCGACCCGGGCGCGTTCAGCGAACCGGACGCGGGCCTCGGGGCGGACGCCCTGCTGGTCACCCACGAGCACCCCGACCACTTCGACGAGGGCCGGCTGCGCGCGGCGCTCGACGCGAACCCGGCCGCCGCCCTGTGGACCCTGCGCAGCGTCGCTGACCGGATGGCCGCCGCCTACCCCGGCCGGGTGCACACCGTGGGCCACGGTGACGCCTTCACCGCCGCCGGGTTCGAGGTCCAGGTCCACGGCGAACTGCACGCCGTGATCCACCCCGACATGCCGCGCGTCACGAACGTCGGCTACCTCGTCGAGGGCTCCCTCTTCCACCCGGGGGACGCGCTGACCGTGCCGGACGCCCCCGTGGAGACGCTGATGCTGCCGGTGCACGCGCCCTGGAACAAGGTCGCCGAGGTGATCGACTACGTCCGTGAGGTCAAGCCCGCCCGGGCGATCGACATCCACGACGCCTACCTCGCGGACATCGCCCGGCCGGTCTACGACATGGCCCTGGACACCTTCGGCGGGGCCCCGCACGGCCGTCTCGGCGCAGGTGAGAGCGCCGAACTCTGACTGTCGGTGCCGGGCGGTAGGTTGGTGTACATGCGTATCGCCACGTACAACGTCAACTCGATCACCGCCCGGCTGCCCCGCCTGCTGGCCTGGCTGGAGAGCTCCGGCACGGACGTGCTCTGCGTCCAGGAGACCAAGTGCTCCGTGGAGCAGTTCCCCGCCGCCGAGCTGCGCGAGCTGGGGTACGAGTCGGCCGTCAACGCCACCGGCCGGTGGAACGGCGTCGCCCTGCTCTCCCGCGTCGGGCTGGAGGACGTGGTCATGGGGCTGCCCGGCGGCCCCGACTACGAGGGCGTGCAGGAGCCCCGCGCCATCTCCGCCACCTGCGGCGGGGTGCGCGTCTGGTCGGTGTACGTGCCCAACGGCCGCGAGGTCGAGCACGACCACTACGGCTACAAGCTGAAGTGGTTCGGTGCCCTGACCACCGCCATCGCCGAGGACGCGGCGGGCGTCCGCCCCTTCGCGGTGCTCGGCGACTTCAACGTGGCGCCGACCGACGAGGACGTGTACGACCCCGCGGTCTTCGCGGGCCTCACCCACGTCACCCCCGCCGAGCGGGCCGCCCTGGAGGCGCTGCGGGTCGCCGGGCTCTCCGACGTCATGCCGCGCGCCCTGAAGTACGACCGTCCGTACACCTTCTGGGACTACCGCCAGCTCGCCTTCCCCAAGAACCGGGGCATGCGCATCGACCTGGTGTACGGGAACGAGCCCTTCGCGAAGGCGGTCAAGGACGCCTACGTCGACCGCGAGGAGCGCAAGGGCAAGGGCGCCTCCGACCACGCCCCGGTCGTGGTCGACCTGGAGGTGTAGGCCGGCCCGGACGTCCGGACGTCCGGAAGGCGGAGGGATCAAGGCGCGCCCTGTGGCCAGTCGGGGATCCGGGTGTCAGGGTGGTCGGTATGAACATCCCTTTCCTGGCCAACTGGCGGAACCGGCACGAAACGGAACAGGGTGCGGGGCTCGCCGCCGCCCTCGGGGATGATCCCGAAGGCGTCGCGGAGCTGTTCGCGGAGTGCGAGATGCTGCGGTCCCAGGCCAGGGCGGCCGGGCTGGAACTCGATCAGACCCCGGCCTCGTTGGCGGCCCTGGACCAGCTGATGCCGCGCTGGCGGCGGGATCCGGAGGCGGTGCCCTGGCTGGGCAACGACGCCGGGTTCTACCTCGGGACCGTGATCGTGCGCAGTCTGCCGGGTGCCGGCTGGCAGGTCTGGCCCAACGGCCAGCCGGTGATCCGGCTGGCCTCGGGGCGGGAGCTCAACGTCATCGAGTCCGGGCTGTCCTGGGCGGTGACCGGTTCCCCCGAGCTCAGCCAGGCCTATGCCGAGGCCTCCGAAGGCTGAATAAAGGCCAATGTACTTTATGTGCCTTTTAGGCGTGTCGAGATGAAGTCCCCTTCGACGGCTGGATAGTTTGCGCTGACCTCGACACACCGACAAGTGGGCAGGGCAGCGTATGGCCGTCGATCCGTTGATCGAGCTGCGGGACGTCAACAAGTACTACGGGAAGCTGCACGTCCTCCAGGACATCGACCTCACCGTCGGCCGCGGCGAGGTGGTGGTGATCATCGGGCCCTCCGGGTCCGGCAAGTCCACCCTCTGCCGCACCATCAACCGGCTGGAGACCATCGAGTCCGGCACCATCACCCTCGACGGGCGGCCGCTGCCCGACGAGGGCAAGGAGCTGGCGGCCCTGCGGGCCGAGGTCGGCATGGTCTTCCAGTCGTTCAACCTCTTCGCGCACAAGACCGTCCTGGCCAACGTCTCGCTCGCCCAGGTCAAGGTCAGGAAACGCGGGAAGGAGGAGGCCGACAAGCGCTCCCGGGAACTCCTGGACCGGGTGGGCCTCGCCAGTCAGGCGGACAAGTACCCCGCCCAGCTCTCCGGCGGCCAGCAGCAGCGCGTGGCCATCGCCCGGGCGCTCGCCATGAACCCCAAGGCCCTGCTCTTCGACGAGCCGACCTCCGCCCTCGACCCGGAGATGATCAACGAGGTGCTGGAGGTCATGCAGCAGCTCGCCCGCGACGGGATGACCATGGTCGTGGTCACCCACGAGATGGGCTTCGCCCGCTCCGCCGCGAACCGCGTCGTCTTCATGGCCGACGGCCGGATCGTCGAGGACCGCACCCCGGAGGCCTTCTTCACCGCCCCCGAGAGCGACCGGGCCCGGGACTTCCTCTCCAAGATCCTCAAGCACTGACGGGCGGCCCGATGAAGCACACCCTGCGCGCGCTCGCCCTGGCCGCCCTCCTCCTCGCCACCGTCGCCTGCGGCAAGTCCGGCAGCCCCCCGGTCAAGGGTCCCCAGCCCGAGGACCTGCCCGTCTACCAGGTGGACACCGCCTTCTCGCTGCCCGGGTCCCGCACCTGGGAGAGGGCGAGGAAGCGCGGCCGCCTCGTGGTCGGCGTCAAGGAGGACCAGCCCTACATGGGGGAGAAGGACCCGGCGACCGGCCGCTACTCCGGCTTCGACATCGAGATCGCCAAGATGATGGCGGCCTCGCTCGGCTTCGACCCCAAGACCATCGAGTTCAGGACGATCGCCTCCGCCAACCGCGAGACCGCCCTGCAGAACGGCCAGATCGACTACTACGTGGGCACCTACACGATCAACGCCAACCGCAAGAAGCAGGTCGGCTTCGCCGGGCCCTACTTCATGGCCGGCCAGTCCCTGCTCGTCCGCAGGAAGGAGAAGGACATCAAGGGCCCCGGGGACCTCGACGGCAAGAAGGTCTGCTCGGCCGCCGGCTCCACCCCCTACCAGCGGCTCCAGCGGGAGTTCCCCAAGGCCGTCCTCGTCGCCTACGACACCTACTCGGTCTGCGTGGACAACCTGCTGACCTACCAGGTCGACGCCGTCTCGACCGACGACTCCATCCTCCTCGGCTACGCCGCGAAGGTCCCCGAGGAGCTCAAGGTCGTCGGCAAGCCCTTCTCCGAGGAGCCCTACGGTATCGGCGTCCCCCGCGGTGATGACGCCCTGCGCCTCGCCCTCGACGACGCGCTGGCCGCGTACGAGAAGAACGGCTCCTGGAAGAAGGCCTACGAGGCCACGCTCGGCCTCTCCGGCCGGCCCGCCCCCGAGCCGCCCGCCATCGACCGCTACCCGGCGGCCTGAGGGGAGAGCACACCTCCATGGACGTACTCACCGAGAACTTCGCGCTCTACGGCAAGGGCTTCCTCGGCACGGTCGAGCTGACCGTCTACGCCTCGCTCCTCGCCCTGGTCCTCGGCTTCCTGATGGCCTCCTTCCGCGTCGCGCCCGTCGGCTCCTTCCGCGTCTTCGGCACGGTCTGGGTGACGGTGCTGCGCAACACCCCGCTCACCCTGCTCTTCTTCGCCGTGCTCCTGGGACTGCCGCGGTTCGGGCTGGTCCTGCCCTTCCAGCTCTTCGCCGTCCTCGCGCTCGGCTGCTACACCTCGGCCTTCATCTGCGAGGCCCTGCGCTCCGGCATCAACACCGTTCCCCAAGGGCAGGGGGAGGCGGCCCGCAGCCTGGGCATGTCCTTCGGGCAGACCCTGGGCACGGTCGTGCTCCCGCAGGCCTTCCGCTCCGTCATCCCGCCCATCGGCTCGACCCTGATCGCGCTCGCGAAGAACTCCGCGATCGCCGGCGCCTTCAGCGTCACCGAGCTGCTCGGCACGTACAAGAACCTCAACGAGCTGGGCTACAGCATCATCTGGACCTTCGTCTGGATCGCGGCCGGCTACCTGATCATCACCCTGTCCATCAGCGCGCTCTTCAACGTGCTGGAGAAGCGCTACGGAGTCGCCCGATGACCGCGCACGCGCTGCACGGGGACCTGGGGTCCACCGCCCTCTACGACGTGCCCGGGCCCCGGGCCCGGCGCCGCCACCTCCTCTACGGGATCGCCTCGACGGCGGTGATCCTCGCCCTGCTGGCCTGGGTCCTCCTCCTGCTCTTCGACACCGGCCAGTTCACCACCGGCAAGTGGCGGCCCTTCGCCTACGAGGGCATCCAGGAGCTGCTGCTGGAGGGGCTCGGGAACACCCTGAAGGCCTTCGCGTACGCCTCGGTGCTCTCGCTCGCCCTCGGCGCCGTGCTCGCCACCGGCCGTCTCTCGGAGCACCGGCCGGTGCGCTGGCTGGCGACGCTGTGCGTGGAGTTCTTCCGCGCGATGCCGGTCCTGGTGATGATCTTCTTCATCTTCGTGGCGCTGAAGGTCCAGCCCCTGCCCGCGCTGGTGGCCGGGCTGACCCTCTACAACGGATCGGTGCTCGCCGAGGTCTTCCGCTCGGGCGTCAACTCCGTGGAGAAGGGCCAGCGGGAGGCGGCGTACGCGCTGGGGATGCGCAAGACGCAAGTGATGACCTTCGTCCTCGCCCCGCAGGCGGTCCGCGCGATGCTGCCCACCATCATCAGCCAGCTGGTGGTGGCCCTGAAGGACACCTCGCTCGGCTTCCTGATCACCTACGAGGAGTTCCTGCACGCGGGCAAGCTGATCGCCTCGAACCTGGACTACGACCTGCCGTTCATCCCCGTCGTGCTGATCATCTCGCCGGTGTACATCGGGATGTGCATGCTGCTGTCCTGGTTCGCCACGTGGGTCGCGCGGCGGGAGCGGCGCAACCCGAAGACCCGGGCCGTCGAGGTCGCCCCCGCCGAACCGGGCACGGTGCTGCCGGGGAGGTAGGCGCGGAGCCCTCCTTCCCCCCACGCCCGGGGGCGTGGGGGGACCCCACCGGCGGCAGCCGCGGATCACTGCTCGCGCAGCGGTACCGAGACGTACGAGGGATCGGTGCGCGGCGAGGAGAAGGTCAGCTGCGCGCCGGTGGGGTTGTGCTCGATGTAGAGGGGGTCGACCGTGTCGACGACGAGCGCGAGCCGGTGGCCCCGGGGCACGTCGTAGGCGGTGGAGAAGAGGTCCAGGTCGACCCCGAAGGACTGGCCGGGGGTCTTCCCGTGGAAGGTGTACGGGGCGTTGCTGACGAGCTTGCCGACGCCGAGCGGGCCGACGTCGTAGAGGTAGGCGACGAAGGTGCCGTCGCCCTTGGTGGGCGTGACGGTGGTGTGCAGGCGGACGGTGCCGCGGATCCGGCGCTCCTCCTCGTAGCGCGGTGACTGCCAGACGGCGGCGAAGGCGCGGTTGAGGAGCGGGACCGACGCGGTCGGCGGTGCCTTCGCGAACTGGTCGAGGACGCTGGAGAGGAAGAGGATCCCGCCGTTGGCGCCGGAGTCGACGTTGGCCCAGACGTGCTCGCTGTCGGCGAGCGGGAGCTTCTCGGTGCCGCCGGAGCCGACCGACGCCCAGTCGGCGTAGCCCTCGTAGCCTTCGGCGGTGCGGGACTTGATCTGTACCGGGGCCTCGGTGTCGACCCCGTTGCGTTCGCCCTTGAGGTAGCGGTCGAACCAGCGGTGGGCGTTGGTCCAGGTGTCGTTGGGCAGCCCGAGCAGGCCGCTGGCCTCGGCGGTGGCGTGGTCCCCGGGGCGGAACTCCAGGCGCTTGGGGCCGGTGAGCCTCTCGAAGAACTTGGCGTACTGGTTGGGCGGGAAGACGGTGTCGCCCCACGCGTTGCCCAGCATGACGGCGGCGCCGTTGGCGTTGATCCGGTCCACCTGCTCGGAGGCGGAGCGCTTCCTGCCCCATTCGATCATCGCCTGCTCGTTCTCCAGCTTCGATCCCAGGAAGTCGCCGAGGATCGCCTGGAGTTCCGGCCCGGGCCGCCCGGTCAGGTAGCCGGCGGCGCCCAGCATCCCGGCGGCCTGGAGGTGCTGCGTGCGGCCGGAGTAGATGGACTCGATGAGGTCCGCCCATCCGCTGAGGGCGACCACGGCCTTGATCCGGGGGTCGTGCGCGGAGGCCAGCAGGCTGATGCCCGCGCCGTACGAGACCCCGCCGAGGCCGATGCGTCCGGGGTCGGCGGGGGAGTGGGCCAGGGCCCAGTCGATCACGGCGGAGACGTCGGCGATGTCGGCCGGCCCGGCCGTCTCGATCTGTCCGCCGGAGAGCCAGAAGCCGCGGGAGGTGTAGCCGACCACGACGTAGCCGGAGTCGGCGAGCTGCTTGGCCTGGGCGAGGTACTCGATCTGCGGCATGCCCCAGCTGGTGGGGAGCACGATCAGCGGGTACGTCCGGCCGGGTTCGGCGCCGGCCGGGGTGAAGACGTTGCCCTTGAGGGTGATGCCGCCGGAGCCGGGGATGTCGTGGAAGCGCACCTGTGAGGGGGCGTCCGAGCGGGACGCGGTGGCGGCGGGGGCCGCCTGGGCCTGATGGGGGGCCAGGCCCAGGACGGCTGCCGCGAGCAGCGCGGCCACCGCCGTCGCGGTGGTGGGGCGGGTTCTCATCGGTGGCTCCTCGCGTGCGCCGGTGTCCGAAAGTGACCCGACGGTAACGGGAGGGGCTTACCCGGGGTAACCCATGGGTAAGTTACGTAGCGGTAACAATTGCGGGAGGGAGGCCGTTCCCCGGGTCAGCCCTGCTGCGAGCCGCCGCCGGCCAGGGCGCTCTTCGCCCGCCACTGGTCCCACGACAGGTTCCACTCGCCGTAGCCGTTGCCCAGGTCGGCGTTGCCCTTGGAGCCGCTGCCCACGACCTCGAAGGGGTCGCCGACCTGGACCCGCTCGTAGAAGGTCCTGGCGTCGGCGTCGCTCATGCCCACGCAGCCCGAACTGCTGTTGGCCCGGCCGAAGTTGGCGGCGTTCCACGGAGCGGCGTGCGCGTACATGCCGGACCAGGTCAGCCGCATCGAGTAGTCGACCATCTTGTCGTAGGAGTCGCCCAGACCCACCGTCTGGGAGTCCATCCGGATGGTGCCCTCCTTCGACATCAGCACCATCTTCCCGGACCAGGAGGCCTTCTGGCCGCCGGGCGTGCCCGCCGAGACCGGGATCGTCCTGACCGCCTGGCCGTCCTCGGTCACCGTCATCTTCTTGGTGTCGAGGCTGACCTCCATCCGGCGGTCCTTGCCTATCGTGAACTCGGTGGTGTAATCGCGGGCGAAGAGACCGCCGCCGGGGCCCGAGTCCACGCCGTTCAGGTTCATGTCGACCTTCACGTCGGTGCCGGACTTCCAGTACTCCTTCGGACGCCAGTCCACCCGGTCCTTCCCGGAATAGTCCTTGAACCAGCCCCAGGAACCCTCGGTGCCGTTCGAGCTGGTGACCTTCAGCTGCTTCTCGACCTCGGCCTTGTTCTTCACCGGATTGTCGAAGACGAGCGAGACGGGCATCGCGACGCCCACCGTGCTGCCCTTCGGGATGTTGATCGAGACCTTGTTCACCTTGTCCGCGGGCGAGGTCCTGAACCGGGTGCTCGCGCTCTGACCGGTGGTGTTCTGCGCCTCGACCCGGTAGTCGGTGCCGGGGGAGGCGTTGCGCTCCGAGGCCCAGGTCCGGCCGTCGGCGGATATCTGCCCGGGCAGCTCCCCGCCCTTGCCGTCCGTCACCTTCACCAGCGAGAACTTCCCGTCGGCCAGGGTCACCCTGACCGGCTCCCCCGCCTTGACCTGCTCGCCCGTGAGGTTCACCGAGATCGCCATGTCCGGGCGCTTCTCCGGGTCCGACCCCTTGCCGTCACCGCCCCCGTTCCCGGAGCCACCGCCCCCGCAGGCGCTCAGTGCCAGCGTGAGGAGCGCGGTGCCCGCCAGCATCGCGTGACGGGTGCGGCGGCGCGGAAGTGCGGTGCGGCGTGTACGGCTCAACGAAAACCCCTCCGGAATAACGGTCGTCCTCCTAGGAGGAGCGAAAGCGGCCACTTCGGGTTGCGCATTCCCCGGAAAATCTCCCTCAGGCGGTTGTGACACGGGCCGCAGCGGAACAGCTGCCCCGCGGTCGCCTGCGGAAGCCCGATCCGGAAACCGGCCGTCCGGAATTCGCCAACCGATGGACCGGAAACCGGAAAAGGACCTTCCGCACCCGGCGGGGGCCGAAAGTCCCCACCGGTCTCGCGCATTCACCACCGCGGCCCGGCACCGGGCCGCTCCGGCGGCCGGGATACCCTCCCCCTTCGGCCCGGCGAAGGAGAGACACCCCGATGTACGGATCCACCAGCAGCGCGGCGCGGCAGCAGGCCCCACCGCGACCGGAGGCCGACGACGCCCGGGTGGCGGCGCCCGTGGCCGCGCCCGTGGGCGCACCGGCCGCGGCGAAGGCCTCGGTGCTGCGCAGCGGAGCGCTGATGGCCGCAGGCTCCGTCGTCTCCCGCGCCACCGGCTTCGTCCGCTCGGCCGTGGTCCTCGCCGCGCTGGGCGCCGGGTTCCTCGGCGACGGCTACACCGTCGCCAACACCCTCCCGAACATCATCTACATGCTGCTGGTCGGCGGCGCCCTCAACGCCGTCTTCGTCCCCGAGCTGGTGCGCGCCGCCAAGGAGCACCGCGACGGCGGGGCCGCGTACACCGACCGGCTGCTGACCGCCTGCACCGTGGCGCTCCTCGCGCTCACCGCCACCGCCGTCCTCGCCGCACCGCTGATCGTCGACGCGTACACCCCCGAGGCGTACACCCCGGCCCAGCGGAGCACCGTCGTCGCCCTGGCCCGCTTCTGCCTGCCGCAGATCCTCTTCTACGGGCTCTTCACCGTGCTCGGCCAAGTGCTGGGCGCCCGCGGCCGGTTCGGCGCCATGATGTGGACCCCGGTCCTCAACAACCTCGTCATCATCGGCGTCTTCGGCCTCTTCCTGTACACCTCCCACGGCGGCCGCGACACCCTCGGCGCCGCGGACACCCGGCTGCTGGGCATCGGCACCACCGCCGGCATCGTCGTCCAGGCCCTCGCCCTCGTCCCCTCGCTGCGCGCCGCCCGCTTCCGCTGGCGCCCCCGCTTCGACTGGCGCGGCAACGGCCTCACCCGGCCGCTGCGCAACGCGGGCTGGCTGGTCCTGCTCGTCCTCACCAACCAGATCGCCTACTGGGTGGTCACCGTCCTCTCCACCACCGTCGGCCACCGGGCGGCCGGCTTCGGCTACGCCGCCTACACCAGCGCCTACCAGCTGTGGATCGTCCCCCAGGGCATCATCACCGTCTCCCTGGTCACCGCCCTCATGCCCCGGATGAGCGCGGCCGCGGCCGACGGTGACCTCGGCGCCGTCCGTGAGGACGTCTCGTACGCGCTGCGCTCCAGCGCCGCCCTCGTGGTGCCGGCCGCCGCGCTCCTCGCCGCGCTGGCCCCCTGGGTGATGGACTGCGTCTCCGGGTACGGGAAGGTCACCGCCGCCGAGGTCGCCGCCATGGCGGGCATGCTCACCGCGTTCGCCCCCGGCCTGGTCGCCTTCTCCGCCCAGTACGTGCTGGCGCGCGGCTTCTACGCGCTCTCCGACACCCGGACCCCCTTCCTCCTCAACCTGGTCATCGTCACCTGCAACGCCGGACTGTCGTACGCCGCCTACCTCCTGCTGCCGGCGCGCTGGGCGGTCACCGGCATGGCCGCCGCCACCTCCCTCGCCTTCACGGCGGGCGCCGCGGTCACCGCGTACGCCCTCTCCCGCAGGCTCGGACCGCGCACGGGCGGCCCCGCCGCCACGGCGCTGGGCACCCACCTGAGGCTGGCGGCCGCCGGCCTGCCCGCGGCCGCCGCCGCGTACGGGGCCGCCCGGGCCGCCGACGGCCTCGGTGCCTTCGCCGCCGCGGCGGCGGGAACCGCCGCGCTGGCCCTGGTCGTCGTACTCCTCGCCCGGCCGCTGCGCCTGGCGGAGATCACCGACCTGCTGGACTCCCTGCGCCGGAAGGTCGGACGGTAGCGGGAGGACAGCACATGGAACACCCTGGAGCACGGGCCGGATGCCGCGCCTCCTGCTGATCGAGGACGACCCGTCCATCCGGGAGGGAGTCGGCCTCGGCCTGCGCCGCCGCGGCCACGAGGTGAGCACCGCGGCGACCGGCGAGGAAGGACTGGCCCTCATCGGCGGCCTGCGCCCCGAACTGGTGCTCCTGGACCTGGTGCTGCCCGGGATCGACGGCGTCCAGGTCTGCCGCCGGATCCGCGAGACCAGCCGGGTCCCGGTCATCATGCTCACCGCGCGCGGCGGCGACTCCGACATCGTCGCGGGCCTGGAAGCCGGAGCCGACGACTACATCGTCAAACCCGCCCGTACCGAGATCATCGAAGCCCGCGTCAAGGCCGTACTGCGCCGCCTCGAGGACCCGGGCGGCCGGCCCGGCGTCGAACACCACGGCGGGCTCGCCATCGACCGCGCCGGGCTGACCGTCGCCAGGAACGGCGAGCGCGTCGCCCTCGCGCCCGGCGAGATCAAGCTCCTGTTCCACCTGGCGGCCTCACCCGGGCAGGTCTTCTCCCGGCAGCAGCTGCTGGAGCACGTCTGGGAGCACAGCCACCACGCCGACGCCCGGCTCGTCGACGCCTGCGTGCGCCGGCTGCGCGGCAAGATCGAGGACCCCGGCGGCCATCCCCGCTACATCCAGACCGTGCGGGGCGCCGGCTACCGCTTCGGCCCGCTCCTCACGTGCGCGGCCGCCCCGCACCCCGCGGACCGCGCCCCCGGCTGATCGCCGCGTTCCCGCCGGCCGCCGCGGTCTGCGCCGGGGAGGCCGTGGCGGCCCGGGCGGCCCCTTCGCCCGCGCCCCCGGCGGCCCCTTGCGGCGGCCCCTTGCGTCGGCCCCCGGTGTCCCGCCACCGTGTGGCCCATGGAACGCGCCGCCCGGCCCCCCGCCATCCCCGACGTCTTCGACCCCCGCCTCTACGCCGAGGGCGTCCCGCACGAGCGCTACCGCCTGCTCCGCGACCGCCACCCCGTGGCCTGGCAGGAGGAGCGCGAGGTCCAGGGCTGGCCCGCCGGACCCGGCTTCTGGGCCGTCACCCGGCACGCCGACGTCGTCCGCGTCCTGCGCGACCACGCCGCGTACTCCTCCTCGCTCGGCGCCACCCAGATCCGCGACCCGGACCCCGCCGACCTGCCGTTCCTGCGCAGCACCATGCTCAACCAGGACCCGCCGGACCACGGGCGGCTGCGCCGCCTGGTCTCCCGCGCCTTCACCCCCGCGCGCGTCGACGCCTTCGCGGACCGGGTCCGGGACCGCGCCCGTACCCTCCTCGCCGCCGCGCGGGACGGCGCCGAGGACGGCAGCGCCGACGTGGTGCGCGCCGTCACCGACGAGTACGCCCTGCTCAACCTCACCGACCTGCTGGGCGTCCCGCCCGCCGACCGGGGCCTGCTGCTGGAGTGGACCGTACGGATCATCGGCTACCAGGACCCCGAGGACGCGCCCGCGCCCCTCCTCGGCCCCGACGGCAAGCCGCTCAACCCGCGCTCCCCGGCGCTGCTCGGCGAGATGTTCGGGTACGCCCGAGAACTGGCCGCGTACAAGCGCGCCCGTCCCGGGGACGACGTCATGACCGCCCTCGCGCAGGGCGGACTGGAGCCCGCCGAACTGGAGATGTTCTTCTTCCTGCTGACCGTCGCCGGCAACGACACCGTACGCAGCGCGGCGCCGGGCGGCCTGCTGGCCCTGGCCCGCGACCCCGACGCCTACCGGCGCCTCGCCGACGGCACCGCCCCGGCCGGCCGGGCCGTCGAGGAACTGCTGCGCGTCCACCCGCCCGTGCTCAGCTTCCGCCGCACCGCCGCCCGCGACACCGAACTCGCCGGCACCCCGATCCGGGCCGGGGACAAGGTGGTGGTCTTCCACGCCTCCGCCAACCACGACGAACGGGTCTTCGCCGACCCGCACCGGCTCGACCCGGACCGCGCCCCCAACCCCCACGTCTCCTTCGGCGACGGTCCGCACGTCTGCCTCGGCGCCCACTTCGCCCGGCTCCAGCTGCGCACCCTCTACGAGGAGTGGTGCGGCTCCATGCCCGCTCCGGAACTCGCCGGCCCGCCCCGCCGGCTGGTCTCCAACTTCATCAACGGCATCACGCGCCTGCCGCTGCGGGTGTCCGGGCCGCGGCGGTGACATCGGCGACCAGTTCGGTCACGTCCGGCCCGTAGGCGTCGGAGTTGACCACCTTCAGCACGAGGCAGAAGGACTTCCCGCGGTGCTCGCGCGCCAGCTGCCGGTGGTTGCGGGCGAGGTAACGGGCCGCTGCCTGGTTGCTGTTGGCGGTCTGCCCGGACAGCAGGAACACCGGCCGGGACCCCTGCCCCGTCGTCAGCCGCGCCAGCAGCACGTACTCGACCAGACCCGGTTCCCAGCGGTACGCCTCCGCGCCGACGCTGATCATCCCCCGGTCCGGGCCGCGTTCGGAGGACATCTCGACCCGGACCCCGGGGAGCAGGGAATGCAGGTGGGCCACCGTACGGGAGTTGGACGCGGGACCGCCGACGCAGAACTCGGTGCGCTCGCCGAAACCCTGCCGCGCCTCGTGGGTGACGATCTGCACCGTCGCCCCGCAGTCCTTGATCAGGGACGATATCTCCAGCAGCGCGAAGGCGTCGTTGCGGTGCAGTGAGGATTCCTTGCCGCCCATCTGCCGGTTCACCACGAACAGGCAGTCGGAGCCGGCCGGGAGCCCGAAGAAGGCCTGCTTGCGGCGGAGCGCGCGGCGCCACACGTACGTCCGCGTGAACCAGCCGAAACCACCGCTGAGGGCGGTGGCCACCACTCCGAGCACGATGTTGCGGACGTCGTCGTTCATGCGGCGGATGGTAGCCGCCGCGCCGCCTTCCTGACGCGGGGGGCGGGGCGGCACTAGGCTGCCGGGCCTGGGACCTGTCGTCGGAGCAGCACCGGGCCGGGCGCCGCCGCGACGACCGGTCCCGGCCTGACCGGCCGTCGACTGGAGGAACCGGATGCGCGTTCGTGCCGCACGTCAGTTAGCGTTCGCAGCCCTCGCCGGGGCGCTCGTCTCCACCGGGGCCGCCGCCCCGCCCGCACAGGTCCCCGTCCCGCCCAAGGTGCCCGTCGCCGCCGGTTACGGCGGGGCCGTCGCCAGCGTCGACCGCGACGCCTCGGCCGCCGGCATCGCCGTGCTGCGCGCCGGGGGCAACGCCGTGGACGCGGCGATCGCCACCGCCGCCGCGCTCGGGGTCACCGAACCGTACTCGGCGGGGATCGGCGGGGGCGGCTACTTCGTCTACTACGACGCCTCCTCGCGCCGGGTGCACACCATCGACGGCCGCGAAACCGCCCCGGCCACGGCCACCGAAACCCTGTTCCAGGAGAACGGCGCCCCCATCCCCTTCGCCGAGGGCCAGACCAGCGGCCGCTCGGTCGGCGTTCCCGGCACCCCCGCCACCTGGAAGAGCGCCCTCGACGCCTGGGGCAGCCGCCCGCTCGCCCAGCTCCTGCGCCCCGCCGAGAAACTGGCCCGCGACGGCTTCGAGGTCGACAGCACCTTCCGCGCCCAGACCGAGGCCAACCAGGACCGCTTCAAGGACTTCCCCGCCACCCGGGAGCTGTTCCTGCCCGGCGGGCGGCTGCCCGTCGTCGGATCCACCTTCAAGAACCCGGACCTGGCCGCCACCTACGCCGAACTCGCCCGCAAGGGCACCGGCGCGCTCTACCGGGGCCCGATCGCCCAGGACATCGTCAACACCGTCCGCAAACCCCCCGTCGACCCGGCCGCCACCCGCAACGTCCGCCCCGGCGACCTGACCACCGCCGACCTGCGCGCGTACGAGACCAAGCGGCAGGCCCCCACCCAGGTGTCCTACCGGGGCCTGGACGTCTACAGCATGGCCCCCTCCTCCTCCGGCGGCACCACCGTCGGGGAGGCCCTGAACATCCTGGAGGGCACCGACCTGTCGAAGCTGTCCCCGGCGCAGTACCTGCACCGGTACATCGAGGCGTCCCGGATCGCCTTCGCCGACCGGGGCCGCTGGGTCGGCGACCCGGCCGCCGGGCCCGTCCCCACGCGCGAGCTGCTCTCGCAGCGGTACGCGGACTCGCGCGCCTGCCTCATCAGGCCCGACCGGACGCTGACCAGCCCGCTGGCCCCCGGAGACCCTCGCGACCCCGTCCCGTGCGCCACCACGGGCGAGGCCGCCCCGACCACCTACGAGGGGGAGAACACCACCCACCTGACGGTCGCCGACCGCTGGGGCAACGTGGTCTCCTACACCCTGACCATCGAGTCGACCGGCGGCAGCGCCATCACCGTCCCCGGGCGGGGCTTCCTGCTCAACAACGAGCTGACCGACTTCTCCTTCGCCCCGGCGGCCCCCGGGGTGCCCGATCCGAACCTGCCCGGGCCGGGCAAGCGCCCGCGCTCCTCCATGTCCCCGACCATCGTCCTGGAGCACGGCCGTCCGCTCCTCGCGGTCGGCTCCCCGGGCGGCGCCACGATCATCACCACCGTGCTGCAGACCCTGACCGGCCACCTGGACCGGGGCCTGCCCCTGGTGGACGCCATCGCGGCCCCGCGCGCCAGCCAGCGCAACCAGACCACCACCGAGCTGGAGCCGGGCCTGTGGAACAGCCCGCTGCGCACCGAACTGGAGGGGCTGGGGCAGGCCTTCCGGCAGAACCCGGAGATCGGCGCCGCCACCGGCGTCCAGCGGCTGCCGGACGGCCGCTGGCTGGCGGCGGCCGAGACGACCCGCCGGGGCGGCGGCTCGGCGATGGTGGTGCGCCCGCACGGCCCGGCATCCGGGGCGCCCTGGCGGGGGCGTCCGGCCCGGGTTCCTACAGCGCCGTGAGGATCCTCGGACCGGCGGCGGTGACGGCGACCGTGTGCTCGGCGTGGGCGGCGCGCGAGCCGTCGGTGGTGCGCAGGGTCCAGCCGTCGGCGTCGCGGGTGTAGTCGTCCGTGCCGCCCGCGATCAGCATCGGCTCGATCGCGATGACCATGCCGGGGCGCAGCTTCATGCCGTGCCCCGGCGGTCCCTCGTTGGGAACGCCCGGATCCTCGTGCATACTGCGGCCCACGCCGTGGCCGCCGAAGCCCTCGGGGATGCCGTAGCCGGCGGAGCGGCAGACGGTGCCGATGGCGTGGGCGATGTCGCCGATCCGGTTGCCGGGCACGGCGGCGGCGATGCCGGCCGCCAGGGCCCGTTCGGCGGTCTCGACCAGGCGCAGGTCGGCGGCGCGGGGGCGGCCGACGGTGAAGCTGACGGCGGCGTCCCCGACCCAGCCGCGCAGCCGGGCGCCGCAGTCGATGCTGACCAGGTCACCGTCACCCAGCCGGTAGCCGTCGGGGATCCCGTGGACGATCGCGTCGTTGACCGAGGCGCACACCACCCCGGGGAAGGGCACCGGCGCGAAGTGCGGCCGGTAGCCGAGGAAGGGGGAGGTGGCGCGGGCCTCGCGCAGGACCGCGCGGGCCACCGCGTCCAGCTCCAGCAGGGAGACCCCGACCCGGGCCGCCCCGCGCACGGCTGCCAGGGCGTGGGCGACCACCCGGCCGGCGGCGCGCATCTCGTCGATCGCCCGATCCGTCTTGAGTTGAACCATGCCAATAACTATACCGGTATAAGTTTACCGGGATAGTAATGGGGTGCCGGGGTAGGATGGCGCCATGGTCCGTACCCCCCTGACACCCGAAGAGCGCGAGCGCGGCGAGCGTCTGGGCGCGCTGCTGCGCGAAGCCCGGGCAGGCCGCAGCATGGTCGAGGTCGCGGCCGGCGCCGGGCTCTCCGCCGAGACCCTCCGCAAGATCGAGACCGGCCGGGCGCCCACCCCCGCCTTCTTCACGGTCGCCGCCCTGGCCGGCGTGCTCGGGCTCTCCCTGGACGAGGTCGTACGGCGCTGCGCGCTCGTGCCCGCCTGACGGACCGCGCCGGACCCCTCACGGGGGCGTGTCCGGCCGCCGGACGGCCCAATGGGCGGTGGAAGCGGCGGGGCCGGGGGCAGTGGTGCAGGCGTGTCAGTGATGAACGCGACGAAACGCCTCGGCCTCGCACTCCTCGGCGCCCTCCTCGCGGCCGGCCTCCTGGCCGCCGCCTGCTCCACCCCCGCGGGGCGGGCCGGCGCCCTGCCCCCGGCCCCGGACGGCGGCTTCCTCACAGCCGGCGGGAGCGCCGCGGACGCGCCTTCGCCGTCCAGGTTTGAGATGTCCGTAGCCCGCCCGTAACGCGGGTGGGATGCAATGCGTGCATGGAGACGCCGACTGCGCTGGTGATCGGGCAACTCACGGACTACCTCCGGGCCCTGACGCGGAGACTGGATCCCGGCGCCGGCTGGTACGGGGAATTCCTGCGGCGGGACCCGGAGGGCATGCGCGCCTGCCTCGACGGGGTGGCCGTGCCGCCGTGGGACGTACTGGAATCGCTGCTCGGCGACCTGCCGGGGGAGGCGGGCGACGCGGCGGGCGAAGCCGCGTACGCGGCCGCGCTGCGGGCGGCGGCCGTCGCCGCGTGGGACGCGGTGCCGGGCGGGGCGGCCGAGTTGCGGACCCTGCTCGACGCGGCCGTGGCGCAGCGGGCCGCCCTGGAGGAGGCGCTGCGCGGGCTGACCGGCCGGCGCGCCGGTGCCGGGGACCCGGCGGAGGCGGCCGCCCTGGACCGGGAACTGGCCTGGGCCCGGGACGACGCGGCCCGCGCGGCCGCGCGGCACGCGGACCTGGCGGCCCGGCTGGCGGCCCTGCCGGCGGAAGCGGGGCCGCCGGGGCCGCAGTCCGTGTCCGGGCCCCGGCCGCCGCAGCTGCCCCGGCGGCGGCCGGGGGCGCGACTGTCGCAGCCGGGGGCGCCGGCGCCGCGGCCTCGGCCGCTGTCGGAGTCGCAGCCGTCGCCCGGACCGCAGCCGGCGCCGCGGCCGGCGGTTCCGGCGCTGCGGGAGGGCCGGTGGCCGCGCGGCGCCCGGCGCGTCGCAGGGGCCCGGTACGCGGGCGCGCCGCCGGCGGCGGTGCCCGCGCCCGGGGAGCCCGCCCCGGCCGGGACCGTCCCGGACCTCCCCGTCCCGGCCCCGCGCGGCGCCCGCTACGTCCGCCCGGCCGCCGACCGGACCCCGCCGCCGCGCGGCGGCGCCTCCCCGGCGGCGGAGTCCGCACCGGCCGCGACCGGCGTCACCCCGGCGGCACACCCCGGCCCGCACCCTGCACCGGCCTCCGCCGGCCCCGGTCCCGCCCCCGACGTGTCCCCCGTACCGGACACCCCGGCCGGGGCCCCGGTGCCCGGGCCGCGCGGCGGATTCACCACCGAGCTGCTCGCGCTGCGCGCGCAGGGCCGCGGCGGCGAGGCCCACGCCCTGCTGTGCGAGGCCGCCGCCTGGCCCGCCGCCGAACTCCCCGCCCTCGCCGCCGAACTGGGCCGCGCGGGCCTGGCGGCCGACTGGGCCACCCTCCTGTGGGAGGCGGCCTCGCTCCCGCCCGACCGGCTCGCCGCGGCCGCCGCCGCCCTCGGCGAGGCGGGCCGGGAAGCCGACTGCGACGGCCTGCTGCGCCAGGGCGCGGCCCGTCCGGCCGCCGAGGTGGCCGAGGCGGCCCTCGTCCTCGGCACGTCCGGCCGGGACCGGGAGGCCCAGGCCCTGCTGGGTGCCTTCGTCCGGCTGCGCACCGCGGAGGAGGCGGCCGGCCTCGCCCGCCGGGACCCGCACTGGTTCGCCCCCCGGCTGCTGCGGGCGGCCCGGGCCCTGTCCGGGACCCGGCACCGCGACCTGGCGCACGCGCTGCGGGTGGCGGGAATCGCGGTGCCCTGAACCGCCCGTCCGCTGACCGCAAACGACCGCGTGGCGTCGTAACGTGATCGACTACTCCAACCGCGCAAGGTGGTCTTGCCCCAGGCTGTGACGAGGCCTACCTTCGACTCCCTACGGACACCGTCTACGTGCGTAGAAGCCGGCGTTCCCGTCGCGAGGAGCAGCTCATGGCCCAAGTCGTCCGCGCCGCACTCGTCCAGGCCACCTGGACCGGAGACACCGAGTCGATGATCGCCAAGCACGAGGCGCACGCCCGCCGGGCGGCCGCCCAGGGCGCTCGGATCATCGGCTTCCAGGAGGTGTTCAACGCCCCCTACTTCTGCCAGGTCCAGGATCCCGAGCACTACCGCTGGGCCGAGCCCGTTCCCGACGGCCCCACCGTCCGCCGGATGCGGGACCTGGCACGCGAGACCGGCATGGTGATCGTCGTCCCGGTCTTCGAGCGGGAGGGCGAGGGGTTCTACTACAACACCGCCGCCGTCATCGACGCGGACGGAAGCTACCTCGGCAAGTACCGCAAACACCACATCCCCCAGGTCAAGGGCTTCTGGGAGAAGTTCTACTTCCGCCCCGGCAACCTCGGCTGGCCCGTCTTCGACACCGCCGTCGGCAAGGTCGGCGTCTACATCTGCTACGACCGCCACTTCCCCGAGGGCTGGCGCCAACTCGGCCTCGGCGGCGCCCAGCTGGTCTACAACCCGTCCGCCACCTCCCGCGGCCTGTCGGCCTACCTGTGGCAGCTGGAACAGCCCGCCTCCGCCGTCGCCAACGAGTACTTCATCGCCGCCATCAACCGCGTCGGCCAGGAGGAGTACGGGGACAACGACTTCTACGGAACCAGCTACTTCGTCGACCCGCGCGGCCAGTTCGTCGGCGAGGTCGCCAGCGACAAGGAGGAGGAACTCCTCGTCCGCGACCTGGACTTCGACCTGATCAAGGAGGTCCGCGACCAGTGGGCCTTCTACCGCGACCGCCGACCCGACGCCTACGGAGGACTCGTACAGCCGTGACCAACCCCATCCCGCTGCACAGCCGCCACCACACCGTCCTGCCCGACTGGCTCGCGCTCTACTACGACCGCCCCATCGAGCTCACGCACGGCGAGGGCCGTCACGTCTGGGACGCCGACGGCAACCGCTACCTCGACTTCTTCGGCGGCATCCTCACCACCATGACCGCCCACGCCCTGCCCGAGGTCACCAAGGCCGTCGCCGAACAGGCCGGGCGGATCATCCACTCCTCCACCCTGTACCTCAACCGGCCCATGATCGAGCTGGCCGAACGGGTCGCCGCGCTGTCCGGCATCCCCGACGCCCGGGTCTTCTTCACCACCTCCGGCACCGAGGCCAACGACACCGCCCTGCTGCTCGCCACCACGTACCGCCGCTCCAACCAGATCCTGGCGATGCGCAACAGCTACCACGGCAGGTCCTTCTCCACCGTCTCCGTCACCGGCAACCGGGGCTGGTCCCCGACCAGCCTCTCGCCGCTCCAGACCTACTACGTCCACGGCGCGGTCCGCACCCGCGGTCCCTTCGCCGGCCTCGACGACAGGGCCTTCACCGCCGCGGCCGTCGCCGACCTGGAAGACGTACTCGGCCAGGCGCGCGGGGGAGTGGCCGCGCTGATCGCCGAGCCGGTCCAGGGCGTCGGCGGGTTCACCTCCCCGCCCGACGGGCTCTACGGAGCCTTCCGCGAGGTCCTCGACCGGCACGGCATCCTGTGGATCAGCGACGAGGTGCAGACCGGATGGGGCCGCACCGGCGACCACTTCTGGGGCTGGCAGGCCCACGCCCAGAACGGCCCGCCCGACATCCTCACCTTCGCCAAGGGCATCGGCAACGGCATGTCGATCGGCGGGGTGGTGGCACGGGCCGAGGTGATGAACTGCCTCGACTCCCACTCCATCTCCACCTTCGGCGGCTCCCCCGTCACCATGGCGGCCGGGCTCGCCAACCTCGCGTACCTCCTGGACCACGACCTCCAGGGCAACGCCCGCCGCGTCGGCGGTCTGCTCCTGGAGCGGCTCCGCGCCATCGCCGCCCACGTACCCGCCGTACGGGAGGTCCGCGGCCGGGGCCTGATGGCCGGAGTGGAACTGACCGTGCCCGGCACCGACCGGGCCGACCCGCAGGCCGCCGCCGCCGTCCTGGAGGCCGCCCGCGCGGGCGGGCTGCTCCTCGGCAAGGGCGGCGGGCACGACACCAGCGTGCTGCGCGTCGCGCCGCCGCTCTCCCTCACCGTCGCCGAGGCGGAAGAGGGCGCCGGGATCCTCGAACAGGCGCTGCGCAGCATCCAGTAGGGGGACGCACATGAGCATCCGTACGCTGATCAGCGGCGGCCTGGTCGTCACCGCCGCCGACGAGCTCCACGCGGACGTCCTGGTCGAGGACGGCCGGGTGGCGGCCCTCGCCGCACACGGCTCGGCGGCCGCCGCGGCCTGGACGGCCGACCGTACGATCGACGCGAGCGGGAAGTACGTCATCCCCGGCGGGGTCGACGCGCACACCCACATGGAACTCCCCTTCGGCGGCACCGCGGCCTCGGACACCTTCGAGACCGGCACCCGCGCCGCCGCCTGGGGAGGCACCACCACCATCGTCGACTTCGCCGTGCAGAGCGTGGGCCGCTCGCTGCGCGAGGGGCTCGACACCTGGTACGAGAAGGCCGACGGGAAATGCGCGGTCGACTACGCGTTCCACATGATCGTGTCGGACGTGAACGAGCACACGCTGAAGGAAATGGACGGACTCGTCGAGGAAGGCGTGAGTTCGTTCAAACTGTTCATGGCGTATCCGGGGGTCTTCTACTCGGACGACGGGCAGATCCTGCGGGCCATGCAGCGCGCTTCCGCCAACGGCGGGCTGATCATGATGCACGCCGAGAACGGCATCGCGATCGACGTGCTCATCGAACAGGCCCTGGCGCGCGGGGAGACCGACCCCCGCCACCATGGCGAGGTCCGCAAGGTGCTGCTGGAGGCCGAGGCCACCCACCGCGCCATCCAGCTCGCCCGCGTCGCGGGCGCCCCGCTGTACGTGGTCCACGTCTCGGCGGAGGAGGCGGTCGCGGAGCTGGCCGCCGCCCGCGACAAGGGCCTGCCGGTCTTCGGCGAGACCTGCCCGCAATACCTGTTCCTGTCCACCGACAACCTCGCCGAGCCCGACTTCCAGGGCGCCAAGTACGTCTGCTCCACACCGCTGCGCCCGCGCGGGCACCAGGCGGCCCTGTGGCGGGGGCTGCGCACCAACGACCTCCAGGTGGTCTCCACCGACCACTGTCCGTTCTGCTTCCGGGGCCAGAAGGAGCTGGGCCGGGGCGACTTCTCCAAGATCCCGAACGGGCTGCCGGGGGTGGAGAACCGCATGGACCTCCTCCACCAGGCGGTCCTGGACGGGCACATCAGCCGCCGCCGCTGGATCGAGATCGCCTGCGCGACCCCGGCCCGGATGTTCGGCCTCTACCCGCAGAAGGGCACCATCGCGCCGGGTTCCGACGCCGACATCGTCCTCTACGATCCGCACGCCGAGCAGGTCATCTCCGCCGAGACCCACCACATGAACGTGGACTACTCGGCGTACGAGGGCAGGCGGATCACCGGACGCGTCGACACGGTCCTCTCCCGCGGCGAACTGGTCATCGACGGGCGCGAGTACACCGGCCGCGCCGGCCACGGGACCTTCGTCCACCGCTCCACCTGCCAGTACCTGTAAGGAGAGTCCCCATGGACTTCGGCCTCGTCCTCCAGACCGACCCGCCGGCCTCCCAGGTGATCAGCCTCATGAAGCGGGCCGAACGCAACGGCTTCCGCTACGGCTGGACCTTCGACTCGGCCGTGCTCTGGCAGGAACCGTTCGTCATCTACAGCCAGATCCTCGCCCACACGCGGAAGCTGCGCGTCGGCCCCATGGTCACCAACCCGGGCACCCGCACCTGGGAGGTCACCGCCTCCACCTTCGCCACCCTCAACGACATGTACGGCAACCGTACGGTCTGCGGGATCGGCCGCGGGGACTCCGCGATGCGCGTCGCCGGCCGCGCCCCCAACACCCTGGCCCGGCTCGGCGAGGCCATCGACGTCATCCGTGACCTGGCCGAGGGCCGCGAGGCCGTCGTCGACGGGAACCCGGTCCGCATCCCGTGGATCCGGGACGGCGAACTCCCCGTCTGGATGGCCGCGTACGGGCCCAAGGCCCTGGCCCTGGCCGGGCAGAAGGCGGACGGGTTCATCCTCCAGCTCGCCGACCCCTACCTCACCGAGTGGATGGTGAAGTCGGTGCGGGACGCCGCGGCAGGGGCCGGCCGCGACCCGTCCGCCCTCACCATCTGCGTGGCGGCACCGGCGTACGTGAGCGCGGACCTGGCACACGCCCGCGACCAGTGCCGCTGGTTCGGCGGCATGGTCGGCAACCACGTCGCGGACCTGGTCTCCCGCTACGGGGAGCACTCGGGCCTGGTCCCGGACGCCCTCACCGAGTACATCAAGTCCCGCCAGGGCTACGACTACAGCCACCACGGCCGCGCCGGAAACCCGTCCACCGACTTCGTTCCCGACGAGATCGTCGACCGCTTCTGCCTGCTGGGCCCGGTGGAGGCGCACATCGAGAAGCTACGGGCCCTGCGCGACCTCGGCGTCGACCAGTTCGCCGTGTACGACATGCACGACGCGCGGGAGGCCACCATCGACGCGTACGGACAGCACGTCATCCCGGCCCTGGCCGGCTGACCCCTCGCCGGCCCGGCCCCCGAGGGGGCCGGACGCGGGCCATGACCCGTCCGGATCCGCACCCTCACGCCGTGATCGGCGCGACCTCGTGCGCCGTGACGGAGCACACCCACACCGCGCCGGTCCCGGCGCGCCTCGCACGGGTCCCCACGCGATGTTCGGGGCATGTCGGCCAGATCAGCCAGTCCCGATCGGCCAGGAGACACTGGAGGCCCTCCGCCGTCTCGACCAGGATGTCGTCGGGCGTGATCCCCTGCACGGGTTCGCCCCCCACCGACACCCGGCCGGCCGGTTCCAGCGGGGATGGCGGCTCGGAGTCGACGGCGACGCCGACCACGCGCCCCGTGTCCCGCTCCAGATCCGCCAGCAGCGCGGCCACGGCCCGCCGTGCGAGCGTGAGCCGCCGCTCGACCAGCAGCGGGGCGAAGTACGACGCGGGCATGGCGCCATTGCGGGTGAAAACATCCCACAGGAACGCGCCTGTGTCTGCCGAGTGCAGCCCGGCTTCCAGCTCCACGTCGAGCCCTTCGGAGAGCCTGCGCAGCCAAGCGGTGAATCCTTCGTCGCGGGGTGTCGGTTCCACGTCTTTCCCGTTCTGAGGATTCGCCGGATCGGACCCGGCTCGCCGAGGGCCCCGGCCGGCCGGAGACCGTGAACCCGGGCCCCGGGCCCGGGTTCCGGCAAGGGTACCGGCCCGCGTCGGCGAGGCCATCGGTGTCATCCGGGACCTGGCCGGGGGCCGCGAAGCGCTCGTCCACGGCGGGACGCCCGCCTCGAGGGCCGCGTTACGGGCCCAAGGCCTTCGCGCCGGCGGAGGTAGGCTGTGGCGCGGCGGCTGTCCCAGGTCCGCCGGACCGACGGCCGGCGACCCCCTTGGACCAGCGCCCCGGGCCTCGTCCCGCTCATGGTGGTTCGCATCGCTGCCGCCGTGGAGGGCATGTCGAACAAGTGGACTAATATGCCCGGGTGAGTGACCAGAGTACGCATATGCGAATACCGGGGGTGTCGGAGCGCCGTGCGGCGGGCGTCTCCGCGCGCCTGGCGGGATTTTTCGGCCGCTGGTGGGTGTTCGGCCCGCTGATCGGCCTGGCCGCCGCCGTGGCGATGGCCGTCCGGATCTTCCACAACGGCCCGATCGGGATGGCGGACAACGGTGACGGTCCGTCCCGGATGTGCGCGCTCGATACGTCCGTCCACCTCGACAAGGGGTCCGCGTGGTGGTTCCACTACGCCAATTTCCGGTATGACCAGGCCAGGCCGGAAGCGTGCACGTCCGCGAACACCTACCCGGGCAGCGGCAAGTGGATGCCCATGCTGGCCCGGCCCCTGAGTCACCTGCTCGGCTATCCGGGGGCGATCGACCTCCGGGCGCAGGCGCTGCTCTGGTGCGCCCTGGTGGGCGTGGCCTTCGCGGTCTTCGCCGTCGCGCTGCGGGGCCGGCTCCTGGTCCGCCTGCTGGTCTGTGCCGCACTGTTCCTGGTGGTCGGGGACTCGGTGGTGGCGGGGTACGCCGCTTCGCCCTTCAGTGAGCTGGCCGGGCTGACCGGGTTGCTGCTCGCCACCGCGGGTGCGGTCCACCTCGGCGGTTCGCCCCGGGCGAGACTCGGCGGGCTGGTGCTGTTCACCGTCGGGTCGGTCACCCTGGTGGGCTCCAAGATGCAGGCGCTCACCATGGCCGTACCCCTCCTGGCGCTCCTGCTCTGGTCCAAGGTGCCGGTGGGCCGGCTCGCCGGGCGGTTCTCCGCCCGGGTACTCCCGCTCGCCGCCGCGGTGGTGATCGGCGCGGCGGGCACGCACACGCTGCTCTTCCAGATGGAGGCGTTCAAGGAGATCAACCGAACCGAGATGATCTTCGTGGGCATCATGGGCAAGAGCCCCGATCCGGGCAAGGACGCCGTCGAGCTCGGGCTGCCCGCCGATTTCGGCCAGTACGCCGGGCTGAACTGGTGGGGGGAGAAGGCGCCCCAGAAGGATCCCCGCTGGCCCGAGGTGCGGGACCGCATCACCTACACCAACATCGGTACCTATCTGGCCAAGCACCCGGGCGTCGCCCTCCGGATCGCCGACGGCGGGCTGGACGACTTCGCCGCCTCCCGGCCGGACAACCTCGGCTCCTACCCCGTCAGCGCGGGCAAGCCGGCCGGTGCGCAGGAACACCGGCTCGCCCTCTACACCGGATTCCTGCGGACCCTCGGCGGCGGCTGGGTGCTCGGCCTCCAGTTCGCGTTCGCGGCCGCCGGCGTCTGGTGGCTGCGCCGCAGCCCGGACCATCCGCGCCGCCGTGCCTTCCTGGCCATGATGATCTGCCTGGGCGGAGCGACGCTGACCCAGTTCGTCACCGCCATGTACGGCGAGGCCATCGAGAACACCAAGCACCTGATCTACGGCATCTTCGCCACCGGCCTGGCCTTCGTGCTGACGGCCGCCACGGTGCTGTGCACCCCCGACTCGGTGCGACCCGCGGCCGAGGAGGAGGCTGAGGAGGACACGACCGCAGGGAGCGGGCGCGCGGCCCTCCCGGCGCTGGTGAAGGCCTGAGCCACAGGACTGCGCCTCACCTCCTGCGGCGGCGGGGGCCCGGGCCGCCGTCGTGGGAGGACGGCCTGCGCCGCCGCCCGGTGTCGGGGCGGTGACCACCCTGCTGGTCGCCGCCCCCGCGACTGGCCACCTGGGTGCGCGACTTCCTGCGGTCACCGCGTCCCAGCAGCTGCGGGGGTTGTCCGATAACCCGAACAGGCCAGGTTAGGATTCCACGGCAGCGCAGCGCGCCCGTCGCGGCCCCCTGCCGTAGAGCTGCTGTCGGTGCGTTTCCGTACAGGGCGTTTCGCCCAGCGCTTTGGAGAGTTCTCGCCGTGTTCGGTCAGCCTTCCCGTTCCCGTGCCGTCGTGACCGGCGCCACCGCCGTGGCCCTGGCCGTCGCGCTCGCGGGCTGCGGGGGTACCAAGGGGGAGAAGGGGAAGAAGGGTTCGGCGGTGGCGGGCGCGCCGGCCGCCGTGGTCCCTTCCCCCTCCGCGGCCGGAAAGGTGCAGATGCCGGCCGGTCCGGCCGCCGCCCTGACCAAGGCCCGGGACACCGCCGTCGGCCCGATCATGACGACCAGGCTGGCCGGCCCGAAGTCCGGTGTCACCGGCCAGGTGTGGGTCTGGCTCCCTCCCGAGTACCACGACCCGAAATACGCCAGGACGGGCTTTCCGGTACTGACGCTGTACGCGGGCGGGCAGAGCAACGGCTACAACACCTGGGCCGGCAGCGAGCTGCCGATCCAGGAGGAGGACGTGCGGCTGGCCAAGGAGGGCAAGGCCCATCCCTTCATCATGGTCATGCCGGTGCAGAACTTCAGCGGCGACGAGAAGAAGGCGCTGGACTGTTCCGACATCCCCGGCCAGCCCAGGATGGCGACCTGGATGGCCCAGGACGTCCCGGACTGGATCCGCGCCAACTTCCGTACCCTCAAGGGCCGCGACAGCTGGGGCGTCATGGGGGCGTCCACCGGAGGGTTCTGCAGCGCCAAGCTCGCTCTGCAGTACCCGGACGTCTACAAGGCCGCGGTGCCGATCGACGGCTACTTCACCCCGGACTCGCGCCTGTGGCAGGGGCACGGCGCGGAGAAGGCGGCCAACAGCCCCGACCAGCTGGTCACCCAGGGCAAGGCCGACGTGAGGATGCTGGTCACGGCAGGCGGTGCCGACGCCTACGAGAAGAACGTCGTCAAGAGCTGGATGGCCAAGGCGGTCCCGCCGGTGTCCATCGAGTACTACGAGCAGCCCGGCGGCAAGCACCTCACCTCGGACTTCAGGAAGATGATCCCGGACACCCTGCAGTGGCTCACCAGGAACCTGGAGGGCCCCGCCCACGACTGACCTTCCCCGGCTACCCGGGGGTACGTGCGCCCTGGTGCGCCCTGGTCGGGCGGGCGCCGCCCGGTCGGCGGGGTCGCCGCCCCGCTTGTCGTGCGGGGGCCACGGGCTCCGCCGACAATGGTGGTACCAGGGCTGTGAAGGTCAGCCCGCCCATCCGAGGGGATGGACCTCATGAACCGCAGACTGTGTCTCACCCTCCTGACACCACCCCTCGCCGCGTCCCTCGCGCTCGGCACGGCCGCCGGCGCGCACGCGATGAGTGCACAGGCTCCCCAGGCCGCCACGGTCGCCCCGGCGGCGGTCTGCGCGGTGGTGCGGAACACCGACGCCGCAGGCCAGGCCACCTTCTCCCTCCGGGGCGAGGGGTTCAAGCAGGGGCAGAAGGTCACGTTCATCGGACCGAGCCATTCCGGATCTGGCTTCACCGTGGACGCCGACGGTGCGTTCGTCGTGCCCGACGCCAAGGACGGTCAGTACCACATCTCGGTGGACGACGGCGAGAGCGTCGTCAAGTGCGCCAGGGCCAAGACCGAGCAGTCGCAGAAGGCCGAGGAGAAGGCCAAGGGCTTCACGGACGGCTACAAGGCGGTCAAGGCGAACTGCCAGGCCAAGCCGCCGCAGGGAATAGCCCCTCACACCGAGACCTACAACAAGGCCTGGAACGAGGGAGCGGCCAAGGCGGCCGCCGAATTCTGCTGAGGGGCCACCCCGACCGACGTGGAGCGCTGGCGCACGGCCCGGGGCCGGCGGGCCCAAGGGCGGGGCGAGGCGCCGGGAGCGGGCATGCTTCCGGCGCCTCGAGCGGGTCAGTTGACGTTGACGGCCTTCCAGGCGGCCGCCACCTGCTGGTACTCCGGGCCGGAGGCGCCGTAGAGGTCGGCCGCCGCCTGGAGGGTCGCGGTGCGCGCGCCCGCGTAGTTGGTGGTCGAGGTCATGTAGGTGGAGAGCGCCTTGTACCAGATCTTGTACGCCTTGGTGCGGCCGATCCCCGTGACGGTGGAACCGTCGTAGGTCGGGGAGTCGTAGGACACGCCGTTGACCGTCGTGGCGCCGCTGCCCTCGGAGAGCAGGTAGAAGAAGTGGTTGCCGACGCCCGAGGAGTGGTGGACGTCCAGCCGGCCGACGGTCTTGGACCAGTAGTCGGCGGAGACGCCGTCCTTGCTCGGCTTGTCCATGTAGCGCAGCGGCGTGCCGTTGCCACGGATGTCGATCTTCTCGCCGATGAGGTAGTCGCCGGTGTCGGCGGAGTTGTTGGCGAAGAACTCCACCGAGGTGCCGAGGATGTCGCTGGTCGCCTCGTTGAGGCCGCCCGACTCGCGGCTGTAGTTCAGCTTGGCCGTGGCGGCCGTCAGGCCGTGGCTCATCTCGTGGCCCGCGACGTCCAGTGACGTGAGGGGCTTCTGGTTGTTCGCACCGTCGCCGTAGGTCATGCAGAAGCAGCTGTCGGACCAGAACGCGTTGACGTAGGCGTTGCCGTAGTGGACGCGGGAGTACGCCGCCTTGCCGTCGCCGGCGATGCCGTTGCGGCCGAGCTCCGACTTGTAGAAGTCCCAGGTGACGGCCGCGCCGTAGTGGGCGTCGACGGCGGCGGTCTGCCGGTTGGCGGGGGTGCCGTCGCCCCACGCGTCGTCCGCGTCGGTGAAGAGGGTGCCGGTCGCGGTCGAGGACGCGCCGTTCAGGTCGTAGGTCTTGTGGCCGCCGCGCGCGGCGTCGGTCAGGCTGTACGCGGAGCCGCTCTGCGTGGTGCCGAGGGGCACGGTGCCGGAGTAGCCGCTGGTGCCGGTCCCGGTGTGGATGGCCTCGTACGCGTAGAGCTCGGCACCCGTCGCGGCGTCCGTGATGACGTGGCGCTCGCTGGGAGTGCCGTCGGCCTCGGTGCCGTTGACGACGGACTCGTAGGCGAAGACCGGTGTGCCGGTCGCGGCCCACACGACCTGCCGGGCGCCGGCGGGAGCGGGCTTCAGGCCGCGTGCGGCCGCCGGGGCGATGCGGGCCTCGGTGCCCTTGGTCGTCTTGCGGCTGCCGTCCTTCTTCTGGTGGACCACCAGGTCACCGCCCAGGACGGGCAGTCCGGCGTACGTGCGCTCGTAGCGGGTGTGCACCGTGCCGTCGGCGTCCTTGATGACGTCCCGCGCCACGAGGCGTTCCTCGTCGGAGAGGCCGATGGCGCGGGCGGTGGTCGCCGCCTCGCTCTGCGCGGTGGATATCGCCTGGGCCCGGGCGCTGGACGACAGCGTGAGGGCGGTCGCGCCCGCCTCCCGTTCGGCTGCCGCGCTGACCGTGCCGCTCTGGACCGCGACCGCGACCATCGCGGCGGAGGCGACGACGGCGGCGGTGCGCAGCGTACGGGTGCGGGTGCGGGAGGTGGGGGAAGAGGACATGGGGTGGGTCACTCGCTCTCCTGGTGTCGTGGGGGACGCCACGGAGATTGCCAGAGAGGAGCCACCTAATGACAGGTACGCAACAATTATTTGACCTGCTGTTGTCCGGAGAGCGGGGATCGATGTCCGCTCAACGACCGAAACCGGAGCATTCCGGCGCCCGCCCCCGGTGCGGCGGGCGCCGGGCGGCCGGTCCTACTGGACCCCGGGGATGTGGCGGTCCTTGAACGCGGCCCGGACGGCGTCCGCCGCGCTCTGCCCGTACATGCTGCGGGCGGTGTCGATCGTGGCCAGCGCCGCCTCCCGGAAGCCGGTGTCCGGAGCGAACCGGAACTGGGCGTTCACGATGATGCGGTCGGCGGTCCGGGCACCGAGGGCCCCGCGGATGTCGAACAGGGCCCGGGACCAGATCTCGCCGTCGGCGTGGACCTCGCCCACCCGGTCCTCGTACACCTTCGTCCCGTCGATGCGGCGCAGGCAGTGCGGGGCGGCGCTGTACGGGACCGAGTCCCAGTCGGCGACGCACGCCCGGTCCGCCACCCGCGGCCAGCCGTACGCGGCGGCCGCGTGGTCGCCGACCTCCACGGCCAGGTAGTCGCCGAAGGCCTCGCCGATCGCCCCCGCCTCCGGGGAACTGCCGAAGCCGGGGACCTGCGCGTGGTGCACGGCGTGCCCGTACTCGTGGACGATGACCTCGGCGTCCTCGGCGTCGTCCACACCGCCCTTGCCGAAGCGGATCTCGGCCTTCTTGTCGGTGAAGAAGGAGTTGTCGGCGCCCCACTGGTTGATGCGGACCGGCTGGACGCGGTCGTTGGCGCCGGGCAGCTCGCTGCCGAAGCCGAGGCTCTGGAGGTATTCCTGCGCCTCGTTGACCCAGAAGTAGGCCATGACCTGCTCGAACCGGTCGTCGGAGCGGTCGTAGCCCGCGGCGTCGGCCACCGAGGCCGGGGCGCCGGTCTCCGAGCGGACGGCGGCCCACTTGCCCGAAAGACCGCCGCTGCCGTCGAGGTTGCGCAGCGCGGCGGTCGCGTACGCGGAGGCGGGTATCGCGTCGGCGGAGTCCTTGGCGTCGCCGAGCGTCTGGTCGCCGGACGACTGCACGGGGTTGACCATGAACACGCGGCCCTGCGGCAGGGAGTTCGCGGGCCGGGGCGCGGTGGCCGAGGCGGGGACGGCGAGACCGAGCAGTGCGACGGCGGCGGTGGCCGTCGCGACGAACCCGCGGGGTGTGCGGGGCATGGACATCCTCCTGTGAGGGGTACGGGATGGCGGAGAACGGAGCGGTCCGCGTGGTGCGGACGCGGCATCCTTGCGCACGTGCGGCTCCTTTGACCAGGCCTCGGGACCGCACGGGCGCAGCGGACCGGTGGAGCGGACCGGCGCAGCGGGCGGGCGGAGCGGACCGGCGGACCGTACGGGCGCGGTCCCGGTCCGGTCCGCGGCCGTTCACCGGGCAGCACCCCCGTGTACGGAACGCCGACCCGGAACGGCGGGGGGTTCGTCGGCCGCACGTGATTTGCTGGGGGCATGATCGATGAATTTCCGGCCCTTGACCCGTCCGCAGTCGACGAAGCCGTCCGCAAGGCCGCGGCGGTCGAGATCATGCCCCGGTTCCGCCAGCTCGCCGCACACGAGGTGGACCAGAAGAGCGGCCCGCACGACCTCGTGACCGTCGCCGACCGGAAGGCCGAGGAACACCTCACCGCCTCCCTGACCCGGCTGCTCCCCGGCTCCGCCGTGGTCGGCGAGGAGGCCGTGCACGCCGACCCGAACGTCTACGGGGCACTGCGCGCCGACGCCCCCGTGTGGATCGTCGACCCGGTCGACGGCACCCGGCAGTTCGTCAACGGCGACCCCGGCTTCTGCACCCTGGTGGCGCTCGCCCTGCGCGGCGAGATCCTGGCCTCCTGGACCTTCGCCCCGGCCCTGGACGAGATGGCCACCGCCGTACGCGGGCAGGGCGCGTACGTCAACGGCGAGCGCCTCCACAGCGGTTCGCCCGAGCCCGGCGCCGAGCTGCGCGTGGCGATGGCGCACCCGCTGTACACGTCCGAGGAGGACCGGCGGAACCTGGCCCGGCTCGACGTGCCCGGGGTCGCCGCCCGCCCGTGCGGTTCGGCGGGCCTGGAGTACCTGAAGGTGGCGCGCGGGGAGATGGACGCGCTGGCCTTCACCTGGCCCTCCGCCTGGGACCACGCGGCCGGACTGCTGCTGGTCGCCGAGGCGGGCGGTGCGCAGAGCACCGTCGACGGGGTCCCCTTCCGGGTGGACCGGGACAACGCCCTCCCGTTCGCGGTCGGCCGTGACGAGGCCACCGCCGTCCGCGTCCGCGAACTGCTGCGGGGCGCGTAGCCGCCGCGCCGGGCGCCGACGTCCGCGGAGCACCTCCCCGCCCCGGCCGCGGGAAGGGCTCCGACGGCAGGGCCTAGGCTGGAGGCAGTGGCCGTCGCCGGACGAAGGAGCTGTTGTCAGTGCCGTCGATTCTCGACGCAGTCGTGGTGGGGGCGGGGCCCAACGGCCTGACGGCCGCGGTCGAACTCGCCCGCCGGGGGCACTCGGTGGCCGTCTTCGAGGCCGCCGGGACGATCGGCGGCGGCGCCCGCACCGAGGAACTGACCCTCCCGGGGTTCCGGCACGACCCCTGCTCCGCCGTGCACCCGCTCGGCGCCGGCTCCCCGGTGTTCGCGACCATGCCGCTGGCGCGCTACGGGCTGGAGTGGCTGCACGCCCCGCTGCCCATGGCGCACCCCTTCGACGACGGCACGGCGGCCGTGCTCGCCCGTTCCGTGGCGGAGACGGCGGCCTCCCTCGGGCCGCGCGACGCGGGCGCGTACCGGCGGCTGGTGGAGCCGTTCCTCGGCAGGTGGGACACCCTCGCCCGGGACTTCATGTCCCTGCCCAGCACCGCCCTGCCCCGCGACCCCCTCACCCTGGCCCGCTTCGGCCTCGCCGGACTGCCGCCCTCCACCTGGCTGCTGCGCCGCTTCCACGACGACCGCGCCCGCGCCCTGTTCGCCGGACTCGTCGCGCACGTCATGGCCCCGCTGAACGGGGTCGCCACCAGCGCCGTCGGCCTGGTCTTCGCCCTCGCCGCGCACGCCGGCGGCTGGCCGATGCCGCGCGGCGGCTCGCAGTCCCTCTCCGACGCACTCGCCGGCTACCTGACGGACCTCGGCGGCACCCTGCACACCGGCTTCGAGGTCAAGCGGCTCGACGACCTGCCCCCGGCCCGCGCCTACGTCTTCGACACCTCGCCGACCGCGCTGGCCCGGATCGCCCGCCTCGGCCGGGCGTACGACGGCTACCGCTACGGCGCGGCGGCCTTCAAGCTCGACTACGCCCTCGACGGCCCCGTGCCCTGGACCGCCGGGGCCGCCCGCAGGGCCGGCACCGTCCAGATCGGCCCCGGCAGCCGCGACATCGACGCCGCCCTCCAGCTGGCCACGGGCGGCCGCGCCCCGCGCGCCCCCTTCCTCATCACCGCCCAGCCCAGCCTGGTGGATCCCGGCCGGGCACCGGAGGGCAAGCACGTCTTCTGGGCGTACGGTCACGTCCCCCAGGGCTGGGACGGAGACCTCACCGAGGCCGTCGAACGGCAACTGGAGCGCTTCGCCCCCGGCTTCCGCGACCTGGTGCTGGCCCGCGCCACGGCGGGGCCGCCGCAGCTCGCCGCCCGCAACCCCAACTACGTCGGCGGGGACATCGCCTGCGGCGCCGCCTCGGGCCTCCAGCTCCTGCTCCGGCCCAAGCTCACCCTGTCCCCCTACACCACCGCCCACCCCGCCGTCTTCCTGTGCTCCTCGGCGACCCCGCCGGGCCCGGGCGTGCACGGCATGTCCGGCCACAACGCCGCCAAGGCGGTCTGGCGGCACCTGCGGAAGGCCGGCTGATGGTACGCATCACCCTCGTCCAGGGCGACATCACGGCCGAGGAGGCCGACGCGATCGTCAACGCGGCCAACTCCTCGCTGCTCGGCGGCGGGGGAGTGGACGGCGCCGTCCACCGGCGCGGCGGCCCCGAGATCCTGGCCGCCTGCCAGGACCTGCGCCGGTCCCGCTACGACAAGGGCCTGCCGGCCGGCCGGGCCGTCGCCACCACCGCCGGCCGGCTGCCCGCCGGGCACGTCATCCACACCGTCGGCCCGGTCTGGTCCCGCGACGAGGACCGCTCGGAACTCCTGGCCTCCTGCTACCGCGAATCGCTGCGCGTCGCCGACGAGCTGGGCGCCCGCACGGTCGCCTTCCCGGCGATCTCCACCGGCGTCTACGGCTGGCCGATGGACGACGGCGCCCGCATCGCGGTCGACACCGTCCGGACCGCCCGCACCTCGGTGGAGGAGGTCCGCTTCGTCCTCTTCGACGCCGCGGCCTACGCGGTGTTCGCGCGCCGGCTCGGCTGATCCGGCTCCGGTGGCGAACCGCGGGTCACCGCGCCCGGCCCCCCGGGGTGGGGCGCGGGTAGGTCCGGGACCGCTTCACGCTGCCGTACGCGAAGCTCGACTCGATCGACGCGATGCCGGGGATGGCGTGGATGCGGTGGCGCACCAGGGACTCGTACGCCTCGAGGTCCTCGATGACCACCCGGAGCAGGTAGTCGCTGCTGCCCGCCATCAGGTAGCAGTCCTGGATGTGCTCGATGACGGCGACGTGCTCCTCGAACAGGGCGACCGCCTCCGCCGTGTGCCGCTCCAGGCGGATGCGTACGAAGACGGTGATCGGGAGGCCGAACGACACCTGGTCCACCACCGCCGTGTAGCCCCGGATCAGGCCCGCCTCCTCCAGCCGGCGGACCCGGCGCAGGCAGGGGGAGGGGGAGAGGCGGACGCGGTCCGCGAGGTCCTGGTTCGAGAGGCGGCCGTCGGCCTGCAACTCCCGGATGATCTGCAGATCGACCGCGTCCACGGCTGCTCCTGGGGCCTCTCCGCCATTTCTTGGCAGATCCTGCCCCAAACGTATGTCCGAGCGGCAGAACTGGCAATCGGCTGCCCCGGCGCAAGCCCTAACGTTGCCCGGGAACGGGCCGGACCGGCCCGCTCTCACAGGCTGGAGAAGATCCCTTGGTCGCGACCCCCACCACCGGCGCGGCCGCGCCTCACGACGCGGCGGTCCCGCCGGCCGGCGACCCCCGCCGGCGCGGACCGTCACCGCAGGCCGGGGGGATGGCCGCGCTGCTGGTGACCGTGGCGATCTGGGCGGCCTTCGCGCTCAGCGCGCGCGGCCTGAGCGCCTCCACCCTCGAGCCCGCCGACGCGGCCCTGCTGCGCTTCGGCGTCCCGCTCCTCGTCCTGCTGCCGGCCCTGTGGCGGCGCAGGCGCCGCATCGCCGCCGTGAAGCCGGCCGCCGCCGCCAAGATCGTCTGCGGGGCGGGGGTGCCGTTCTTCCTCGCCGCCATGCACGGCGGATCCCTGACCTCGGCCGCCTTCGTCGGCTCGATCGTCCCCGGCATGGTCCCCCTCTTCGTCGCCGCGCTGATGGCCGCCCGGGGGCACGGACTGCCCCGGGGCACGCAGGTGGCCGGGCTCGCGCTGATCGCGGCCGGGGTGGCCGCCCTCGTCTGGCGGTACGTCGTCCCGGTCGACGCCGACGTCCTGGAGGGAGCGGGCACGCTGCTGGTGGCCAGCGGCCTGTGGGCGCTGTACACGGTGGGGCTGCGCGACGTCGACCTCGACCCCGTCGGGTCGATCGGGCTGCTGTGCCTGCCCTCCTTCGCCGTGATCGGGCTGCTGGTGCTGACCGGAGTCCTCCCGACCGGCCTCGCGCACGCCACCGGCGGCGACGTCCTCACCTTCCTCGTCGTGCAGGGGCTCGGGGTCGGGCTGTGCGCGGGCCTGCTGTACGCCTTCGCCATCCGCCGGCTCGGCGCAGAGCGCAGTTCCGTCGTCGGCAGCCTCAGCCCCGTCGCCGTCGTCCTCCTCGCCGTTCCCGTCCTCGGCGAGTCCCCGACCCCGGCCGTGCTGATCGGCGTACCGCTGATCACCGCCGGGGTGGTGCTGGCCAACCGGCGCCGTACCGCCGTTCCTGCCCGTCCCCCCGTCCGTCCGCGTCCCCGCCCCGAGGTCCCCGCAGATGCTTGAGCTCCTTCCCCCGCCCCCCACCGACCCGCTGTGGGACCTGACGTACGAGTTCGGCTCCGACGAGCGGGCCGAGCGGCTGAACCTGGTCCTCGGCGTCTACCGCGACCACACCGGCCGCACCCCGGTCATGGCGGCCGTCCGCGAGGCCGAGATACGCCTCGCCGAGCGTTCCGAGTCCAAGGAGTACCGGGGGCTCTCCGGCAACGCCGCCTTCAACCGGGCCCTGCTGGACCTGGTCCTCGGACCGCAGGGGCCGTCGGACCGCGCCGCGGCCGTGCAGACCGTCGCCGGCTCCGGAGCGCTGCGCCTGCTGGCCGACCTGGTCTGCCGCACGCGCCCGGGCACCACGGTGTGGATCAGCGACCCCGCCTACGTCAACCACCGCCCCATCCTGGAGGCCGCGGGCCTGGAGGTCCGCACCTTCGGCTGGTGCGACGCCGAGGGCGGATTCGACGCCGCCGGCGTCCTGGACGGCCTCGCGGGGGCGCGGCGCGACGACGTCGTCCTGCTCCAGGGGTGCTGCCACAACCCGACCGGGGCCGACCCCGCGCCGCAGGACTGGGCGGCGCTGGCGGAACTGGCGGCCCGGAATGGCTGGGTCCCCTTCGTCGACCTCGCCTACCACGGACTCGGCGACGGGCTGGAGGCCGACCTGGCGGGCACGCGCCTGCTGGCCGAGCGGGTCCCGGAGATGCTCATCGCCGTGAGCTGCTCCAAGAACTTCGGCCTCTACAGCGACCGCACCGGCTGCGCCATCGTCCTCGGCGCGTCCGCCCGGGCGGTGCGGCACGCCGAGACGGCCCTGCAGAACGCCGCCCGGACCCTGTACTCCATGCCGCCCGAGCACGGGGCGGCCGTCGTCACCACGATCCTGGACGACGCGGGGCTGCGGGACCTGTGGCGCGCGGAACTCGACGCGATGCGCGGCCGCATCGAGGCCAACCGGGCGGACCTGACCGCCCGCCTCGACGCCATGGGACACCGGGCGCAGGCGCGTTCCCTCGCCCGGCAGCGGGGCATGTTCTCGATGCTGCCGCTGACGGCACAGGAAATGCTCCGGCTGCGCCGGGAGTACGCGATCTACGGGACCACCGCCGGGCGCATCAACATCGCGGGCATCCCGGCCGACCGGATCCCCTGCCTCGCGCGCGGCATCGGGGGAGTGCTGGCGGGCCGCTGACGAGCCGAGGGGGCGGCGGCCGGCGTGGAGCGGAAGCGCCGGGGGCGCGCGGACGGCGGAGCGCGGAAGTGAGGGAACGCGCGGACCGTTCCGCGCACACCCCCGGACGTGACAGTCCCCGGTCGTCCCGCCGGTGCCATGAGCCATCCGCCGTCGCCGATGGCTCCCGTGGTCCGCGAGAACGGCCGGGGGCCTGGCCAGAGCCTGGACAAGGGTCACGCGGGCCCCGGGACGTCTCCCGAGGGAGGTGCGGCTCTTTCCGGTATTCCGGTGTATCACCGATTTTCCTCCGCGTCATCCCGTAGTCAAGGGGAATGGGCGGATGAAATCCCGGAGCGAATGGCCGGATAGAACTGGCCTTGCGCAGGGCTGAGTTGGGGTGTGGCATCATGGCCGCATTGTCCGACCGCTGGGTTCGCCGGAGGACTGAGGGATGAAGTTACCTGGCTCCGCGTTACCGGCGTCGGAGGACAGGCGGCTCAGGCGCCGTCTCAAGAAGGTCCGCCACACCTGCGAGGGACTGCTCGCGCAGTGGGGCATGGAGCACGGATGCGGCATCGACGAACTCCACGCATATCTCAGCGAGCAGCGCGGACGCCCCATCCATTTGATTCCGACGGCCTTCCCCGAGCGGCATCTCTTCGGTGTATGGCTGAAAACCGATGACTTCGACATCATCGCCTTCGAGAAGGCCGCTTCGGCGTCGCACAAGGAACACATCATTGCCCACGAGCTCGCCCACATCGCCTTCGACCACAACGGATCCGTCCAGCTCGATCAGCTCGGCGGCCCCGCCGAGGCACCGGCAGCCGGTGCCGACGGCTCCGGCGGGCTGTTCTCGGACGTCGACCCCGAAGCCGTCCGCGGCGTGCTGATGCGCTCCCGCTACAGCGACGACGAGGAACAGGAGGCCGAGACCATGGCCTCCCTGATCCTCGCCCGGGCCACCAAGCGGTGGACCGAGCGCGCCTGGGGCGTGCCGGACGAGGCCGCCGAGATCGTGGCCCGGATCGAGAGCGGGCTCGGCAGGCCCGACCAGGGGCCCGCGTGATCTACACCGTCCTCGCGTGGGTCTGCGCCTTCGTGGGCCTCGCGGCCTTCGCCTACCGGCTCCCGGACCTGCTGCGCCGGAGGAACGACATCGCCCTGTGGGCGCTGTGCACCTACTTCCTGTGCTCCGGGATCAGCTTCCTCGTCGACCTGGACCAGCTCCGGCTGCACATTTCCGCCTTCTTCGGCCTGCCCAACATCACCTCGCTGATCACCCAGGCCGCCGTGGTGGTGCTGACCGCCGCGCAGCAGGTCGTCCTCGTGTACTGGTCCTCGCCGCCCGCCGAGGCCCGGCGCATGGCGCGCCGCCGCGTCCTGTTCTTCGGGGCGGCCCTCGCGGTCCTGGTCGTCGCCTCCTTCGCCGTCGGCCCGGTGGCGCACTCGGAGACGGCCACCTCCACGATCCTGCTCAGCATCCAGCACGGCAGCTACGCCCTCTACATGTCCTTCTACCTGCTGATCTGTGCCGTGGGCCAGTTCGAGACGGTGCGGCTGTCGCTGCGCTTCACGACGATGGCCAACCGGCAGTGGCTCAAGGTCGGCATGCGCACCGTCACCGTCGGCGCCAGCATGATCCTCGTCTACTGCGTCACCCGCGGCATCCAGATCGCCGGGACGCGCCTGGACTTCGACGCGGCAGCGCTCGACCCGATCCAGTGGACCTGCGGCAGCGTCGGCGCCCTCCTCCAGATCGCCGGCTGGACCATCCCCTCCTGGGGCATCCGCATCACCCGCGCCCGGGGCTGGGCCCGCAGCTACCGCTCGTACCGGCGGCTGCGGCCCCTGTGGTGGGCGCTGTACGAGGCCACGCCCGACATCGCGCTGGACCCGCCGCGCTCCTGGCTGCGCGACCTGGTGCCGCCCCGGGACCCGCACTACCGCCTCTACCGGCGCGTCATCGAGATACGCGACGGCCAGCTCATCCTGCGCACCTCCCTCTCCCTGGAGGACTTCGTCCGCGTGGCCCGCTCCCTGGACCTCCCCGAGGACCCCACCTCCCCGCTGGGCGAGGCGCTCCAGGTGCGCGCCGTCCTGAGCCGCCCGGCCGAGGAACGGGCGGAGCGCGCCGAGCGGGCCGACACCTCCGACATCCCCGCACGGCCCCCGTACGAGGACTTCCGCGACGAGGTGGACTGGCTCAGCAAGGTGGCCTCCTCCTTCGACGACCTCGGCCAGCGCCGCGCCGGCGGGGTCGACGCCGGCCTGCTGTCATGACGGCGCCGGGCGGCCCGCCGGGCGGCGCCGAGGCCCGTGACGCGGCGGTCCGGCTCGCCGTACGCACCATCGGCCGCCTCGTGGCCCTGGACACCGAGCGCGGCGCGACGGCCGCCCTGCCCGCCGTACGCGAGGCCGTGCGGCGGATCCCGGAACTGGCGGCCGACCCGGCGGCCCTGCGCGGGTACGACCCGGACCGGCTCGCGGCCCTCGCCGAGCTGAGCGAGGTCATCGGCTGGATCCTCTTCGACGCGGGCCGCTACCGGCGCGCCCGGCGGATGAACGCGCGGGCGCTGGCCCTGGCGGAGCTGTGCGGCGACCGCTGGACGGCCCGGCTGGTCCTGCTGAACCACAGCATGCTCACCGCCCACACCGGACGGCCGCGCGCCGCTCTGGAGGCCGCGGCCCGCGTGGACGGGCCACGGCCGCTCCCCGCGAGGGTCGCCAGCCTCGTCCTGATCCGGCAGGCCCACGCGACGGCCCTGCTCGGCGGCCGCGGGGAGCCGCTGGAGCTGGTGTCCCGCGCCCGCAGCCGGTTCCTCGACGGCGTCTCCCGGCGGGACCCGCACTGGGCCTGGTGGATCGACGAGACCGAACTCCTGGGGCACGAGGGCTGGGTGCAGGCCAGGCTGCGCCGCTGGGACCGGGCCGTTCCGCTGCTGCACCGGGCGGCCACCGCCCCGGGCCCCTCCTACCGGCACCTGTTCACGGCGCAGCTGCTCGCGGCCCTCGCGGGGGCCGGGGCCTGGCGCGAGGCGGAGGAGCTGATCGCCCGGGTCGCTCCGGGCGCCGCCGCCATCGGGTCGGTACGGACCACCGAGACCCTCGGCGGGACGGCGCGCGCCCTCCGCCGTGACGCGGGCGTTCCGGCCCGGCTGCGGGACGCGGCGGCCTTCCTCCAGGAATCGCTGCCCGCGTAGGACCCCGCAGGACCGGCAGCCGGACCGCCCGTCGGGCGGGGCCGCGGACCAGCGGGTCCGCGGATCACCGGACAACACACGGACAGACAGGACGACCCCATGCGCCCCTTAAGGATCTCCACGCCCGCCGCCGGTCTGCTGGCGGCGGCCGCGCTCCTCTTCGCCTTCGGCGGACCGGTGTCGCAGGCCTCCCTCGGCACCGGCACCGCCTCGGCGGCGTCGGCGGAGGCGGACGCCGCCGCGACGGGCAGTGCGTACGTCTCGACGCACCTCTACTTCGGTACCGGCAGGCACGACGGGCACCCGCCCATCACCGAGGAGCAGTTCAACCAGTTCATCGCCGATGTGGTCACGCCGCGCTTTCCTTCCGGGCTGACCCTCCAGGAGGGCCGTGGCCAGTGGCGTGACAAGGAAGGCGACATCAACCGGGAGAGATCGTACGAGCTGACGGTCATGTACCCGGTGCGCGAGGCCCACGCCCGCAACGCCGACATCGAGTACATCCGCAACCTCTACTGCACCATGTGGGAGCTGGAGTCGGTCGGCCGGGCCGACGTCCGGGCGACGGTCGACTTCTGACGGACGACCGGTCCGGGGGCCGCCGCAGGACGACCGCGTCCCGCCGCGGCCCCGGTCCGGGCCCCCGGGCGGGGCCGCCCGCCGTGCTCGCCCCGGGGCCGCCCGTCCGCGGCGGCTCCGGCCGCTTCCCGCGGCCCGGAAAGCCGGGTACGGTGATCGCCACGACGGGCCGGCCCGTGGGCCGCCTCCGGCGCCGCCGGCCGTCCGGCGCGGCGCCGGCCGCCGCCGGACTCCCCACCGGGTGCCGGCGTACGACGCAGAGCCCCGCGCCGGGCCCTCGGATAGGGTGAACCGGTACGAATCAGGCCCCCTCGGGGTGAGGTCGGTGCATTGGACACTTACCAGTCGACGAGCAAGGTGCCCGATCCGCCCGCGGCGGCGGTCGGGTACGCCGGCGTACTGCGCGAACTGCTCCCCATCGCCCTGTGGCGGGAGGACGCGGACGGCCGCGTCGTGGAGTGGTCCCTGGCAGCCCAGGACCTGCTGGGCCACCGCCCCGAGGACATCCTCGGCCGCCCCGGCACCGCCGTACTCGTCCCCGAGGCCAACCGCCGGCTCGCCGACGACCTGACCCGCCGCGTCCAGGCCGGCGAAACCGTCGTCGGCACCCTGCCCGTGCGCCACCGCGACGGCCACCGGGTGGCGATGGAGATGTGGATCGTGCCCGCCGCCGACCCCCAGGGCCGCACGGGCGCCATGCTCATCGCCGTCGAGACCTCCGAGGTCCTGCGCATGCGGGACTCCCTCGCCGCCCTCCAGAGCCTCTTCACCCAGTCACCCATCGGCCTCGCCACCCTCGGCCCCGACCTGCGCTTCTTCCGCGTCAACGACGCCCTCGCCCGGATGAACGGCGTCCCCGCCGCCGACCACCTCGGCAAACGCCTCACCGAGGTCGTACCCGGCGTCAACGCCACCGCCCTGGAGGCCACGATGCGCCAGGTGCTCGAACAGGGCACCGCCGTCGTCGACGTCCGCCGCACCGGCCGCACCCCCGCCGACCCCGACCAGGACCGCACCTGGTCCTGCTCCTACGCCCCCCTGCTCGACGGCAGCGGCCGCCCCCTCGGCCTGATCGCCTCCCTCATCGACATCACCGAGGGCCAGCGGGCCCAGCTGGAGGCAGAACGGGCCCGGGCCCGCTTCGCCCTGCTCGCCGAGGCCGGCACCCGCATCGGAACCACCCTCGACCTGCGCCAGACCGCCCAGGAGATCGCCGACCTGCTGGTCCCGCAGCTCGCGGACTCGGCCGACGTACAGCTCCTCGAGGCCGTGCTCGACCCCGACGAGAGCGCCGTCGCCGCCGCCTCCACCCACGGGCTGCTGCGCAGGCTCGCCGCCACCTTCCCCGACCCCTCGGCCCCCACCTCCCGCCTCGCACCGGGCCAGACCTTCCGCCTCCCCGCCGGGACCGTGTACGAGCGCGTCATCGCCGAGGGCGTCCCCATGAACCTGTACGCCTCCGACATCCCCGCGCTGATCACCGACCCGCGCGCGGACGCCCTGCGCGACTACCTGGCCACCCTCGGATCGGCCCGGATGGTGCCCCTGGTCGCGCGCGGCAAGGTGCTCGGCGCGGTCGCCGTGACCCGGCTGCGCTCGCGCGAGCCCTTCGACGCGCAGGACTGCGTACTCATCGACGAACTCGTCGCCCGGGCCGCCCTCAACATCGACAACGCCCGGATGTACACCGGCCAGCGCCAGGCGGCCCTCACCCTCCAGCGCAGCCTCACCAACAGCGCCCTGCCCGACGTGCCCGGCCTGGAACTCACCGGCCGCTACCTGCCCGCCAGCGAACACGACGTCGGCGGCGACTGGTACGACGTCATCCAGCTGCCCCGCGGCCGCACCGGACTCGTCATCGGCGACGTCATGGGCCACGGCATCCACGCGGCCGCCGTCATGGGCCAGCTGCGCACCGCCGTGCGCACCCTCGCCCGCCACGACGTACCGCCCGCGCAGCTGCTCCGCTCCCTCGACGCGGTCGTCGCCGACCTCGGCGAGGACGTGATGGCGACGTGCGTCTACGCCGTCCACGACCCGGCAGCGGGGGGCTGCGTCATCGCGCGCGCCGGCCACCCGCCGCCCGCCGTGGCCGGCCCCGACGGACGGGTCGCCTTCCTCCAGGGCCCGCCCAACACCCCGCTGGGCACCGGCGGGCGGGAATTCCGCACCGAGGAGGTCCCGCTGCCCCCCGGCAGCCTGCTCGCCCTCTACACCGACGGGCTGATCGAGTGCCGTGACCGGGACCTCGACGAGGGGATGGACCGCCTCGCCGGAGTCCTGCGCCGGGCGGGCCGGCCGCTGGAGGAGCTGTGCGACGGCATCCTGGCGCGGCTGCTGCCCGCCGCCCCGCAGGACGACGTGGCCGTACTGCTGGCCCGTACCGCCCGCGCCGGGTGACGGCCCGCCGGGCGGAGCTCCTCACCAGCCCAGTTCCTCCAGCGCGTCAAGGTCCATGCCCAGCGGCAGCGGGGCCTCACCGCCCGAGGACGACAGCTCCGCCCAGATGACCTTGCCGCGCTCCGTGTAGCGGGTGCCCCACCGTTCGGCGTACTGGGCCACCAGGAACAGGCCCCGGCCCCCTTCGTCGGTGGTGGCCGCGTACCGCAGGTGCGGCGAGGTGCTGCTGCCGTCGGCGACCTCGCAGATCAGGTTCCGGTCGCGCAGCAGGCGGACGCGGATCGGTTCGTTCGCGTACCGGATGGCGTTGGTGATCAGCTCGCTGAGGATCAGCTCGGCCGTGAAGGACGCCTCGTCCAGCCCCCAGTCCCGCAGCTGCGCGGCGGCCTCCCGGCGCACCCGCGAGACGGCCGCAGGATCGTCGGGCACGTCCCACTCGGCGATCCGGTCCGATTCCAGCCGCCGGGCGTCGGCCACCAGCAGCGCGATGTCGTCGCTCGGCGCCGGGAAGAGCATCGCCGCCAGCACGTCCGCGCAGGCCTGCTCGGGGCTGCGGCCGCGCCGCGACAGGGTCTCGCTCAGCAGCCTCAGCCCGCTGTCGAAGTCCCGGTCGCGGTCCTCCACCAGCCCGTCCGTGAACAGCACCAGCCGGCTCCCCTCGGGCAGCACCAGCCCCGCCGTCTCGAAGGGCATGCCGCCCACCCCGAGCGGGAGCCCGGTGGGCAGCTCGGGGAACTCCACCCGCCCGTCCGGGTGCACGAGGGCGGGCCCGGGGTGCCCGGCGCTGGCCATCGTGCACTGCCCCGACACCGGGTCGTAGACGGCGTACAGGCAGGTGGCGCCCGTGATCCCGGCGGGCGGCTCCTCCGCCCCGCCGGCGAGGCCCGCGCCCCCGGTGGCGCCCTCGGCCGGCCCGCCGTCCTCCAGCTGGTCGATCCGGTCGGTCAGCTCGTCCAGATGGCCCAGCAGCTCATCGGGCGGCATGTCCAGGGTGGAGAAGTTGTGCACGGCGGTCCGCAGCCGCCCCATGGTCGCCGCCGCGTGCACCCCGTGGCCCACCACGTCACCCACCACCAGCGCCACCCGGGCCCCCGGCAGCGGGATCACGTCGAACCAGTCCCCGCCCACCCCCGCCTTCGCCGGCAGGTACCGGAAGGCGGTGTCCACCGCGCTCAGCTCCGGCAGCACCCGCGGCAGCAGGCTCCGCTGGAGGGCCACCGCCGTCGCGTGCTCGCGGGTGAACCGGCGGGCGTTGTCGACGGAGACCGCCGCCCGCGCGCCCAGCTCCTCCGCGAAGGACAGGTCCTCCTCGTCGAAGGCCTCCGGGGTGTCCGCCGCCCGCCAGAAGTTGGCCATGCCCAGCACCACGCCCCGGGCCTGGAGCGGTACGGAGATCAGCGAGTGCAGCCCGTAGTCCAGGGCCTGCCTCGTCCCCTCCTCGTCCTGGGCCCGCCAGCCCATCGCCGCGTTCAGGTCGGCGGCCAGCACCGCGTGCCCGCCGGCCAGGGCCGCCGCCATCGGAGCGGTCGGCACCTCGAAGCGGATGACGTCACCGACCGGCTGGAGCGGCTGGTCGGTGCGCCTGCCGCTCATCGCCGCCCGGCGCATCTCCGTGTGCACCCCCGCCGCCGGCGAGGGCTCGTCCCCGCGCAGCACCGGCTCCAGCAGCTCGACGGTGACGAAGTCCGCGAAACGCGGCACGGCGACCTCCGACAGCTCCTCGGCCGTCCGCACCACGTCCAGCGTGGTGCCGATCCGCACCCCCGCCTCGTACAGCATCTGGAGCCGCTCCCGGGCCACCTCGGCGCGTCCGGACAGCGCCGCCAGCTCGGTGGTGTCGCGCAGGGTGGTGACACTGCCCGACGGCCGCCCGGCGAAGGGCTCCGTGGGCCGTACGTTGACGGCGAGCAGCCGGTCCCCCGCCAGGTGGACCTCGTCGGTGGCGACCCGCCCCGACAGCAGCAGCTCGGTGGTGCGCGGGTCCAGGCCGAGGTCGCCGACGTGCCGCCGCTCGGCGTCGGGCGGCAGGTTCAGCAGCCGCCGGGCCTCGTCGTTGGCCAGCAGCAGCCGGTGATCGGCGCCGACGATCAGCACACCCTCGCGCACGGCGTGCAGCACCGCCTCGTGGTGTTCGTTCATCCGGGCCATCTCCACGGCGCCCAGGCCGCGGGTCTGGCGCCGCAGCCGCCGGCTGACCAGGGCGGCGCCGCCGGTGCCCAGCAGCAGGGCGCCCGCCGCGGCGCCGAGGAGCAGCGGCAGCTGGCCCTCCACCGTCTCGCCGACGTTCTCCACCTCGATGCCGGTGGCGACCAGCCCCACGACGGCGCCCCGCGCGTCCCGTACGGGGACCACGGCGCGGACCGCGTCACCGGGGTCGCCCTTGAACACCTCCGTGAAGGACTCCCCGGCCGCCGCGCGGGCGAGGTCCCCCGTGGCGCGCTGCCCGATCAGCTCGGGCCGGGAGTCCGTGTAGCGGACCCCGTCGGTGGTCATGACGGCGACGAAGTCCACCCCGGAGGCGCGGCGGGCGCCCTCGGCCAGCGGCTGCAGCTCGGCGGTGGGGTCGGGGGACTTCAGGGCCGCGGGCAGGCCCGGGGCGTGGGCGAAGGCCTCGGCGGCGGCCAGCGAACGGTCGCGGGCGTTGCGCTGGCTGTCGTAGCGCGCCTGGAACACCAGGGCCAGCGCGGCCGCGGTGATCAGTACCAGCACGATGACGGCGGTGACGGAGAACACCTGGCCGGCGATGCTGTTCCGGGCCGGCCAGAGGCGCGCGGGCAGGCTCGCCGGCCGCGTCTCCCTGTGCCGGCCCGAACGTCCGCTCATGAGCCCTTTCTAACACTGTCGCCGCTCGCCCGAGCGTCGGCCGCGGCCGCACGGTACGCGCGGGGGCTCAGACCGAAGGCTGCGCCGAAGCGCTGGCGGAAGGTCACCTCGCTGGAGAACCCGGCCCGCCGGGCCACCTCGGGCACCGGATGGTCGGTGCGCTCCAGGAGTTTGCGCGCCTCGTCCAGACGGCGGCTCAGCAGCCATTTGTGGGGGGTGGTGCCGGTGGCCGCGGTGAAGTGCCGGGCGAAGGAACGCGGGGACATGCCCGCCCACCGGGCCAGTGCGGCCACGTCCAGCGGCTCGTGCAGCCGGCGCAGGGCCTGTTCCCGGACGGCGGCCAGCGCCTCGGCGGTACGGTCCGCCGCCGGGGTGGGCCGGTCGAGGTACTGGGCGTGGTCCCCGGTCCGGAAGGGGCCGGTCACCATCGAGCGGGCGATGGCGGCGGCGGCCTCCGCGCCGTGGGCCTCGCGGACCAGGTGCAGGCACAGGTCGATCCCGGAGGCCACGCCGGCGGAGGTCCACAGCCCGCCGTCCTCCACGAAGAGCGGGGCCTCCTCGACCAGCACCGCCGGGTAGCGGGCCGCGAGCTGGGGGGCCAGCCACCAGTGGGTCACCGCCCGGCGGCCGTCCAGCAGCCCGGCCTCGGCGAGGACGAACGCCCCGGCGCAGAGCGCGGCCACCGGCACCCCCCGGGCGTGCGCGGCGCGCAGGGCGGCGAGGACGGGCTCGGGCGTCGGGTCGGCCGGTTCGGCCAGCGCCGGTACGACGACCAGGTCGGCCAGGCCGAGCCAGTCCAGACCCCGGTCGGGCATCAGGGTCAGCCCGCCGGGCAGACGGATCGGCCCGTCGTCCAGGGCGCAGCGGCGCAGCTCGAAGGGGGGCACCCCGGAGCGGCTGCGGTCCGGCCCCCAGACCTCCGTGATGACGGCGAGGTCGAAGGCGCGGATCCCTGGCTGGGCGACGACGGCGACGCGCTGCATGCGCCCACTGTGCCAGAGCCGGAGCGGAGGTGACTGCCAACCTGGCAGGATCTCATCGTTTCCCGGCCCCGCCGCCCCTGGGGCGGGCGCGGCCGCGGGCCCACGATGGAGCCATGACAGAGAACGCGATCGAGATCGCAGCCGACAGTGCCCTGCTCGTCATCGACGTCCAGAAGGGCTTCGACGACACCTCCTTCTGGGGGCCGCGCGACAACCCGGCCGCCGAGGAGAACATCGCCGCCCTCATGGACGCCTGGCGGGAGACCGGCCGTCCCGTGGTGCTGGTGCGGCACGCCTCGCGGCCCGGCTCGGTGCTGGCCCCGGACCACCCGGGACACGCCTTCAAGGACTTCGTCGAGGACCGGCGCGGACAGGAGTCCCTGCTGGTCACCAAGACCGTCAACTCCGCCTTCTACGGAACCCCGGACCTGGCCGGATGGCTCACCGCGAACGGTGTCCGCCAGCTGGTCGTCACCGGGATCCAGACCAACATGTGCGTCGAGACCACGGCCCGGATGGCGGGGAACCTCGGTTACGAGGTGCTGGTCCCGCTGGACGCCACCCACACCTTCGACCTGGACGGCCCGGACGGCCTGTCCCTCACCGCCGGTGAGCTGGCCGCCGCCACCGCGGTCAACCTCCAGGGCGGCGGCTTCGCCCGCGTGGTGACCACGGCCGGGCTGCTGGAGGCCGCCGCGGCCGTTCAGACCCCGTAGTCCTGGAGGCGGACCGGGCGCGTGCGGGTCTTCTCGGGCGCGTTCGCGGCGAGCGCGTCGAGGACCTCCTGGGCGGGGGCCGGCACGAAGAACCGCTCGGCGCCCTCCCGGCCCAGCGCCTGGTGCTCGGCGACGTAGCCGCGCATGCGCTCCTCGTACGCGGCGAAGGCGGCCGCGTGGTCCCCGCCCGAGACGGCCAGCTCGCCCGCCAGGACGTACGCGCCGATCAGGGCCTGCGAGGTCCCGCGGCCGGAGGTGGGTGCCGCGCAGGCGGCGGCGTCGCCCAGCAGCACGACCCGGCCGGCGGCCCAGGTGTCCATCTCCACCTGGGCGTTGGCGTCGAAGTGGAACTCCCGCGCCGCGTCCATCTCCGCGAGCAGGCGCGGCACTTCCCAGCCCTCGCCCGCGAAGCGCTCGGCGACGATCCGCTTGTGCGCGGCCGGGTCGCGGCGGTCGTACTCCAGCCCCTCGGCGGCGAAGTGGAAGGCCGCCCGGGCCTCGGTGTTCGCGCGGGCCGTGAAGATGTTGGCGGCCTTGCCCGGGACGGAGTAGAGCCGGCCGGTGTTCTCCAGCCCCAGGTAGTTGTCCAGGCTGAAGACCGCCGTGTAGATGCCGAGGTGGCGCAGGTAGTCCTCCTCGGGCCCGAAGGCCAGGGCCCGGGTCCTCGAGTGGAGGCCGTCCGCGCCGACGACCAGGTCGAAGCGGCGGGGCGCGCCGCGCTCGAAGGTGACGAGCACGCCGTCCCCGTCCTGTTCCAGGCTCGCGACGGAGTCACCGAAGACGTACGCGACGTCCTCGCGGGTGGCCTCGTACAGCAGCCGGGTCAGATCACCCTTGAGGACCTCCAGGTCACCGGCGAACACCGCCGCCGGGAGGGTGGCGTACTGCCTGCCCGCGGCGTCGACCATGGCCGCGTCGCCCATCTGCGTGTCCAGGGCGCGGACGGCTTCCAGCAGGCCCATGCGGTCGAGGACGTCGAGGGCCTCGCCGCGGAAGTCGACCGCGTAGCCGCCGTCGCGCAGCTCCGGGGCCCTCTCGACGACGGTGGGGGTGAAGCCGTGGCGGTGCAGCCAGTGGGCGAGGGCGGGGCCCGCGACGCTGCCGCCGGAGATCAGCACGCTCTGGTTCTTCTTCATTTCCGGTTCCTCTCTCGGGGTGTTGTGTACAACGTACAGACGCAAACACCCCACTGGAACAAGGGAATCGAGCAAAGCAGCCTAGTGCGCTACGATGCCGGTGTACTAGTGCACTGGGAGGGTGGATGAGGGAAGAGGCGCCGTACGCGCGGATCGCGGCCGAGCTGAGGCGGCGGATCGCGAGCGGGGAGCTGAGGCCGGGGGACCGGGTTCCCTCGACGCGGGCGATCACCCAGCGGTGGGGGGTCGCCATGGCCACGGCCAGCAAGGCCCTGGCCGTGCTCGGCCAGGAGGGCCTGGTGCGGGCGGTGCCGGGGGTGGGCACGGTGGTCGCGGCCGCCCCCGCCGCCGGGCCCGCCGGGCGCCGCCCGGCGGACGACTCCGCGTACCGTGCCCGGATCGTCCGCACGGGGGTCGCCCTCGCGGACGCGGAGGGGCTGGCGGCCCTGACCATGCGGCGCCTCGGCGCGGAGCTCGGGGTCTCCGCGATGTCCCTGTACCGGCACGTGCGGGGCAGGGAGCAGCTGGTGGTGCTGATGGCCGACGCGGTGTTCGGCGAGGAGGCCCTGCCGGAGTCGCCGCCGCCGCACTGGCGCGCCCGGCTCGAGCTGTCGGCGGCCGTCCAGTGGCGGCTCTACGGCAGGCACCCCTGGCTGGCCGGTGCCATGAACCTGAACCGTCCGCTGCTGGTGCCCAACGGCATCCGGCACATCGACTGGGCGCTGGCCGCCCTGGAGGGACTCGGCCTGGACGAGGACACCCGGATGCACGTGGCCGTGACCCTCTTCGGCTACGTCCGGGGCCAGGCCGTGGACCTGGAGCCGGAGTCCGAGGCGGCCCGTGCCAGCGGGGTGAGCGGTCAGGACTGGATGCGGGCCCAGGAGGCCCGGCTCGCGGCCCTGGTGGACGGCGGCGCCTTCCCGGCCTTCGCCGCCGCCCGGGGGAGCTCCGCCCTGTCGCCGGAGTCCCTCTTCGCCTTCGGCCTGACGGCCCTGCTGGACGGCGTCGCCGCCCGCGTCGCGGCGGCGGCCGCCTGACGGGGGCGGGCCCGGCCCCGGCGGCCCGGCCCTGTGCGCGCGGGCGGCCCGGCGCGGCCCCGGGAGCGGAACGCCCGAGGCCCGGCACCCCTGGGCGGGGTGCCGGGCCTCGCGGGTCCGGGCGGGGCGCGGAAGGGCCTCAGAGCACGTCGGCGGCGATGTTCTCCGCGACGCGCTCGAGCAGGGGACCGGCGTTCGGGATGGACTTCGCCGGGTCGGGCTCCAGGTCCGTCAGCGGGTACGCCTTGCGGATGCCCGCGGCCTCCAGCGCCTCCTGGCCCAGCAGCAGCCGGCCGCAGACCGCCACCACCGGCTTGCCCGCGGCGCGGGCCGCGGCCGCGACCCCGGCCGGGGCCTTGCCGTGCAGGGTCTGCTCGTCGAGGGAGCCCTCGCCGGTGATGACCAGCGTGGCCCGCTCCAGCGCGGGGGCGAAACCCAGCACCTCCAGCATCAGCTCGATGCCGGGCCGGAACGTCGCGCCGAGCAGCAGGGCCCCGTAGCCGATGCCGCCCGCGCCGCCCGCACCGGGGAGGACCGCGCAGTCCGCGGCCTTGGCGCCGATCGACTTCTCCAGCACCACCGCGAAGTGCGCCAGCGCCGCGTCGAGCGTGGCCACGTCCTCGGGCGAGGCGCCCTTCTGCGGGCCGTACACCGCCGCGCAGCCCTTGGGGCCGGTCAGCGGGTTGTCCACGTCGCTGGCGAGGACGAAGTCGACCTCCGCGAAGCGGGGGTCGACACCGGAGAGGTCCGCCGAGGCGAGGGACGCCAGCGCGCCGCCGCCCGGACCGACCGGTTCGCCGTTCGCGTCCAGGAACACGGCGCCCAGCGCGGCGAGCATGCCCGCGCCGCCGTCCGTGGTGGCGCTGCCGCCCACGCCGAAGACGATGGAGCGCGCGCCCGCGTCCAGCGCGGCCTTCAGCAGCTCGCCGGAGCCGTACGTGGTCGCCGTCAGCGGGGCGAAGGCGCCCGCGGGCAGCAGCTGCAGCCCGGAGGCCTCCGCCATCTCGACCACGGCGGTGCCGTCGCGCAGGGCGAAGGCGGCCGTGACCTGCTCGCCGAGGGGTCCGGTGACCCGTACCTCCCGGCGTTCGAAACCGGCCGCGACGGCGGCCGCGACCGTACCGTCGCCGCCGTCCGCGACGGGGAGGGTCTCGACCTCCACGCCCGGGACGGCCCTGCGAAGGCCGGCCGTCACCCGCTCGGCGACCTGAACGGCCGTGAGCGAACCCTTGAATTTGTCCGCGGCGATGAGCACGCGCGCGGCCTCAGTTACTGCTCCGTCCGTCACCTTGCTATCCCTTGCTATCGAACAGTGCAGTCGCGCCACCATGAGCTTATCCGGAGGATCCTCCTATGCCCACGAGTGGCCTGGGCCACATGCGGCGCGCCATACAGCTAAATAGGGATATATGCCTGCATAGTGTGGCCGCATGAGCGCGGAATCACTGGAACAAGCAGCTCCGGACGCCCCCGCGGCGGGGCCCGGCGGCCCGGCGGACGACTCGCCCGACCTCGGCGTCGTCACCATCGGAGTGCTCGCCGTGCTCGCCGTCGTCGCCTGGGCGGCCCTCGGCAAGGACTCCTTCGACACCGCCTCCAGCGCCGCCCTCGCCTGGGTGCTGAACAACTTCGCCTGGCTGTTCGTGATCGCCGCCGACGTCTTCCTCGTCCTGTGCGTCGTCCTCGCCCTCAGCCGCTTCGGCCGGATCCGGCTCGGCGCCGACGACTCCGAACCGGAATTCGGCAACCTCGCGTGGATCGCCATGATGTTCAGCGCGGGCATGGGCATCGGCCTGATGTTCTACGGAGTGGGGGAACCGCTCACCCACTACCTGAACCCGCCGCCCGCCAGCGGCGCCGCCCCCGGCACCGGAGCCGCCGCCCGCGCCGCCCTGGACTACTCCTTCTTCCACTGGACGCTCACCCCCTGGGCCATCTACGGCATCGCCGGCCTCGCCCTCGCCTACGCCACCTTCCGCAAGGGCCGCGGCAACCGCCTCAGCTCCGCCTTCGTCCCCCTCATCGGCGAGGCCCGGGCCAACGGCCGGCCCGGCCAGGCCATCGACCTGCTCGCCGTCTTCGCCACCGTCTTCGGCACCGCGACCAGCCTCGGCCTCGGCGCCCTCCAGGTCGCCAAGGGCCTCGAGATCACCACCGGCATCCAGGACTCCACCGGCGTCGAGCTGATCATCATCACCTCGCTCTCGGCCGCCTTCGTCCTGTCCGCCTTCTCCGGCCTGCACCGGGGCGTGAAATGGCTCAGCACCCTCAACATCGTGCTCGCCGCCGCCCTGATGGTCTTCGTCTTCGTCCTCGGCCCGACCGTCTACGTCCTCGACGTCATCCCGGCCGGCGTCGGCAGCTACCTGCACGAGCTGCTGCCCATGGCCTCCCGCACCGGCGCCTTCACCGACAGCGCCTGGCTCGGCGCGTGGACGATCTTCTACTGGGCCTGGTGGCTCTCCTGGGCTCCCTTCGTCGGCACCTTCATCGCCCGCATCTCCCGCGGCCGCACCATCCGGGAGTTCCTCGTCGGGGTCCTGCTGGTCCCGAGCGGAGCCACCGTCGTCTGGTTCTGCGTCATGGGCGGCACCGCCATCCGCCTCGACTCCACCGGCGCCGCGGACCTCGCCTCCAAGGTCAAGGAGGGCGCGGAGGCCTCCCTGTTCGCCATGCTCGACGCGCTGCCGCTCGGCACCCTCACCTCGTGGGTGGCCATGGCCCTGGTCATGACGTACTTCGTCACCAGCGCCGACTCCGCCTCCCTGGTCATGGGCTCCCTCACCAGCCGGGGCTCCCTGCACCCGCCGACCTGGCTCGTCGTCACCTGGGGCGTACTGATGGCCGCCGTGGCCGCCGTACTGCTCGTCGCGGGCGGGCTGAAGTCCTTGCAGACCGCGACCATCCTGGTCGCCCTGCCCTTCGTGATCGTCATGCTGGTGCTGTGCTGGGCCCTGCTGAAGGAGCTGCGCGCGGACCCCGGCGCGGGACCGGCCCGCCACCCCGCCCTCCACGGACTGCGGGACGCCGTCAAGGTCATGGTCGGCGACGCCATCACCGAGCGGGGCCAGACCCGCCACGCCCGGCTGCGCCGCGTCGCCGAATCCCGCGGACGGGACCGGGAGCACGACGGCGACACCCCGTAGGCCGTCCGCCGGCACAGGTGCGGGCCCGCCCGGGACGACGGTCCCGCACGGCGGCTAGGGTGGCCCGCGTGACCACCACGGATGACTTCGCCGCCTACGTCGCGAGCCTGCCCCGGGTGCTGGCCGGCGCCGCCGCCCTCTACCGTGACGCCGACGGCCGCGTCCTGATCGTCGAGCCCAACTACCGTGAGGGCTGGGCCCTGCCGGGCGGAACCGTCGAGTCGGACCGGGGCGAGTCGCCCCGGACGGCCGCCCGGCGCGAGAGCGCCGAGGAGATCGGCATCGACGTCCCGCTCGGCCGGCTCCTCGCCGTCGACTGGAGCCTGGGAGCCGGCCGCCCGCCGCTGGTCGCCTACCTCTACGACGGCGGCGTGCTCGACGCCGCACAGCTCGCCTCCCTCACCCTCCAGGAGGACGAACTGCTCTCCTGGAAGCTCGTCGGACCCGACGAACTCACCCACTACCTCCTCGGACCGCTCGGCCTGCGCGCCCAAGAGGCGTACCGCGCCCTGGAGTCGGGCGAGGGCACCGTGGAACTGGAGAACGGCCGACGGCCCGTCAACCGCTGAACCCCGCACATCCGCACTCCTGCGACCAGGGCAGAATCAACAGATGATCACGATGTACGCCTGGCCGAGCACGGCCGACGGGCCCGACGCCCTTCCCATGGTCCACTTCACCACCGACGAGCAGTCGGGCGGCGAGGTCTCCGACGAGGGAATGCCGGTCTGGCTGTTCGACACCGCGATACGCGAGGGCGGCTGGTCCTCCTTCGAGGACTTCGAGGGCTGGTCCGCGCCCGCCGAGGGCTGGCAGGCCTTCTACCGCCGCGAGGACGACGTCCTCGCCGTCACCGGCCCCGGCGCCTGCGAGGGCTGGTACCAGGGCCGGCTCGGCGCCGACGACGACTGGATCAAGGCGGCCGCCGCCCAGAACGGCGTGGTCCTGCTCGCCGCCCCCGTCCAGCACCCGTCCCTCTACGCCTACGCCGTCGAAGCCGGCGCCGGCTTCGCCCTGCTCGTCCCGCTGGTGGTGATCTGAGCCAGGGGCGCCGCCCCGCTCTCGAACTCCAGCAGCCGCACCTTGCGCTCGATGCCACCGCCGTACCCGGTCATCGAGCCCGAGGCCCCGATCACCCGGTGGCAGGGGACGATGATCCCGACCGGGTTCTTGCCGTTGGCCAGGCCGACCGCGCGCGAGGCGTTCGGCTTGCCCAGCTCCGCGGCGAGCCGCCCGTACGACCACGTCTGCCCGTAGGGGATCCGTACGAGCTGCTCCCAGACGCTGCGCTGGAAGTCGGTGCCCTCCAGCCGCACCGGCACGGTGAACTCGGTCAGCTCGCCGGCGAAGTACGCGCCGAGCTGCCGCACCACCTCCGGGAACGGCTCCTCGGCGGCCGCGACCCGCTCGCCGAAGGACTCCTCGGCCGGCCGGTGCCGCTGGCCGGCCATGTAGAGCCCGCTGAGGACCCCGTCCGTGGCGACCAGGGTGAGCGGCCCGTAGGGGCTGTCCACGACGGTGTGCTGCTTGCTGCCGGTGCTGCTCACGACTGTGCTCCTCGTTCGGGCATGCGGTTGATCGGGTGGGCGTCGGTGGCCCACAGGTACTGGACGGCGTACGCGCGCCAGGGCCGCCAGTGGCCCGCGCGGGCGGTCAGGGCGGCGGGCGTGGACGGCAGCCCCAGCCCCCGGGCCGCCCGGCGGACCCCCAGATCGGCGGGGAGGAAGGCGTCCGGGTCGCCCAGCGCCCGCATCGCGATGATCTCGGTGGTCCACGGCCCGAAGCCGGGCAGCGCGGACAGCCGGGCGCGGGCCGCCTCCCAGTCGCTGTCGATCCCGAGCGGCAGCGAGCCGTCGGCCAGGGCGGCGACCAGGGTGGTGAGGGTGGTGCGGCGGCTGCGCGGCATCGACAGGGACTCCGGGTCGATGGCGGCCAGCGCGGCGGGGGAGGGGAACAGGTGGGTCAGCCCGCCGTGCGGGTCCTCGACGGGCTCCCCGTACGCGGTCACCAGCCGGGCCGCGTGCGTACGCGCGGCCGCGGTGGACACCTGCTGCCCGAGGACCGCCCGTACGGCGAACTCCGCCGCGTCGACGGTACGGGGAACCCGGCGCCCGGGGCCCTGGTCCACGAGCGGGGCCAGCAGCGGATCCGTGCGGAGCTGACCGTCGACGGCCTCCGGGTCGGCGTCCAGGTCCAGCATCCACCGGCAGCGGCTGATGGCGATGGTCAGGTCCCGCAGGTCGGTCAGCGCGAGCCGGCAGCCGATGTGGTCGGGGCCGGGCGACAGCGCGACCACCCCGGAGCCGTACGGGAGCCGCAGCGTCCGCCGGTAGGCCCCGTCACGCCACTCCTCGACCCCCGGGACGGCGGTCGCGGCGAGGTGCCCGAAGAGGTTGTCGGGGTTGAGCGGGGCCCGGTAGGGCAGCCGCAGGCTGATCGTCCCGGGGACCCGCGGCTCCCGCCGCCCCGCCCGCGCGGCGCGCAGCCGCAGTTCGCCGGGGGTCAGCGCGAAGACCTCCCGCACGGTCTCGTTGAAGTTCCGGATCGAGGAGAAGCCGGCCGCGAACGCGACGTCGCCCATCGGCAGCTCGGAGGTCTCGATGAGCAGCCGGGCGGTCTGGGCGCGCTGCGCCCGCGCCAGGGCCAGCGGCCCGGCCCCGAGCTCGGCGTTGAGCTGCCGTTCCACCTGCCGGGTCGAGTACCCGAGCCGCACGGCCAGGCCCGGTACCCCTTCGCGGTCGACCACGCCGTCCCGGATCAGGCGCATGGCGCGGGCGACGGCGTCGGCGCGCGCGTTCCACTCGGGGGATCCCGGGCTGGTGTCGGGGCGGCACCGCTTGCACGCCCGGTACCCGGCCTGCTGGCAGGCGGCGGCGCTGGGCAGGAAGCTCATGTTCTCGACCTTGGGCGGCACGGCCGGGCAGCTGGGCCGGCAGTAGATGCCGGTCGTCCGGACCGCGGTGAAGAACCACCCGTCGAACCGGGCGTCCTTCGACTGCACGGCCCTGACGCAGCGGTCGGTGTCGGTGTACATGGCTCCAGCATCCCGGCCGGCCCCGGCCGGGGCTGGCGGTTTTCCGACATCAAGACTAGCGCCGGCCATGGCGGCGCCAGGGCTCACGAGCGGCCCGGGCGGCCGCGGACGCGGGAAGGCCCCGGGTCCCTGGGACCCGGGGCCTTCCCGTACGGCCGAGCGGCGGCGTTACGGCAGCTGCGCCGCGCGCGCCTCGCGCCGGTTGTGGCGGAACGTGTTCGCGCGACGGGTCGTCGCGAACAGCGGGATGGTCGCCGCCAGGGCGATCTGGAGGGCGCAGCCCGTCTGGAGGAGCAGCTGGCCGCCCGGGGCGTCGAACGCCCAGGCCGCCAGGAGGCCCATCGCCCCGACGATCCAGCTCAGCATCGCCGCCGCGAGGACACCCCGCGGCTTGGGGTACTCGACCCGGCTCACCATCAGCCACGCCACCCCGATGATCGCCAGCAGCGTCGGGACGAACGGGAGCTCCAGCAGCACGATGGAGACCACCGTCAGCGCGCCGAAGGGGCTCGGCATGCCCTGGAACATGCCGTCCTTCATCGTCACGCAGCTGAATCTCGCGAGCCTGAGGACGACCGCCAGCAGGACCACGATCGCCGCGAGCGCCGACATCTTCTGGTGCGCGTCGTCGGCGACCATGCCGTAGACCAGCACGAAGTACGCGGGCGCCAGCCCGAAGCTGATCAGGTCGGAGAGGTTGTCCAGCTCCGCCCCCATCGGCGAGCTGCGCAGCTTGCGGGCGACGATGCCGTCGAAGAGGTCGAAGACCGCCGCGAGCAGCATCAGTATCACCGCGGTCGCCGCGCTGTGCCGGGCCATGCCCGACTCGCCGCTGCCGGTGAGGTGCGGGATGAGGATTCCGGTGGTGGTGAAGTACACCGCCATGAATCCGCACGTGGCGTTACCGAGGGTGAGGGTGTCCGCTATCGACAGCCGCAGCGAGAGCGGCATGTCGTCCTCGGCGGACTCCTCCTCCGCGGACTCGGGCACCCAGCCGGTGGCAGGAGTCTCGGGGTCAGTCACGGTCAATTCGGGTCACCCCCGCGGTGGTGGCCTGACCGACCTCGACCGCGACCTCGACGCCCTCCGGGAGGTAGATGTCGACGCGGGAGCCGAAGCGGATCAGACCGATGCGTTCGCCCTGCTCCACCTTGGTTCCGGCCGGCAGGTACGGGACGATGCGGCGCGCGACGGCGCCGGCGATCTGCACCATCTCGATGTCGCCGAGCTCGGTGTCGAAGTGCCAGACGACGCGCTCGTTGTTCTCGCTCTCCTTGTTGAACGCCGGGACGAACCCGCCGGGGATGTGCTCCACGGACGTCACCGTGCCCGCCAGGGGCGCGCGGTTGACGTGGACGTTCAGCGGGCTCATGAAGATCGCGACGCGGGTGCGCCCGTCCTTCCACGGCATGATGCTCTGCACCACACCGTCGGCGGGCGAGATGACACGGCCCTGGGCGATCTCGCGCTCGGGGTCGCGGAAGAACCACAGCATGCCGGCCGCGAGAGCGGTGACGGGCACGGCCGCCGCGGCCCAGCGTCCGGACTTGCGGGCCCGGGTGAGGCTGAGCGCCGCGGTGGCGACGGTCGGCAGAAGCCACGGCGATGCTCCGCGCGCGAGGCGTACGCCGGTAAGGCTGTCGCGGTGTGCAGAGGTTTGGCTGTGGGGCATGGATGACCTTCGTAGCGGGTGATTGCCGCGCCGCAAACGGGGGGACGGGACGGCGGCTTTACTGGAATGCTATCGGTTGCGCGCAACAACTGGGCAAGCCAGAAGCCGAGTCGATGGCCGTCGGCCAGTGACTGCTGGTGACTCTTCTGCGGTGGATCATCGGATGATCCACCGCAAAAGGGACATTCAGCCCTGGAGTCGGTACTCCTCGAGCAGGCGTCGCCCGATGATCATTTTCTGGATCTCGGCGGTTCCTTCACCGATCAGGAGCATCGGTGCTTCGCGGTAGAGGCGCTCGATCTCGTACTCCTTCGAGAACCCGTACCCGCCGTGGATACGGAAGGCGTCCTCGACGACCTCCTTGCAGTACTCGGAGGCGAGGTACTTCGCCATCCCGGCTTCGAGGTCGTTTCGTTCCCCGGAGTCCTTTTTGCGTGCCGCGTTCACCATCATGGCATGGGCGGCCTCGACCTTGGTAGCCATCTCGGCCAGCTTGAACTGGATGGCCTGGTGCTCGGCGATCGCCTTGCCGAAAGTGTGACGTTGCTGGGCATACGAGACACCCAGCTCAAAAGCACGCTGAGCGACGCCGCAGCCACGGGCCGCCACGTTGACGCGGCCGACCTCGACGCCGTCCATCATTTGGTAAAACCCCCGGCCCGTCCGGCCTCCGAGGACCCGATTGGCCGGAATGCGCAGTCCGTCCATGATGAGCTCGGTCGTGTCGACGCCCTTGTAGCCCATCTTGTCGATCTTGCCCGGGATGGTCAGGCCCGGACGGACCTCCCCGAAGCCCGGCTCCTTCTCGACGAGGAACGTGGTCATCGACTTGTGGGGCGCCGTGCCCTCGGGGTGTCCTTCGTCACTCCGGACCAGAACGGCCACGAGGGTCGAGGAGCCGCCGTTCGTCAGCCACATCTTCTGGCCGTTCAGGACGTACTCGTCACCGTCCTTCACCGCCTTGGACGTGATGGCCGACACGTCCGAGCCCAGCCCCGGCTCCGACATCGAGAAGGCGCCGCGCACCTCGCCCAGCGCCATGCGCGGGAGGAAGTGGTCCTTCTGCTCCTGCGTGCCGTGCTGCTTGAGCATGTACGCCACGATGAAGTGGGTGTTGATGATGCCCGAGACGGACATCCAGCCCCGCGCTATCTCCTCGACGCACAGCGCGTAGGTGAGCAGCGACTCACCCAGGCCGCCGTACTCCTCGGGGATCATCAGGCCGAAGAGGCCGAGCTCCTTGAGGCCGTCGACGATCTGCTGCGGGTACTCGTCGCGGTGCTCCAGCTCGGTCGCGACCGGGATGATCTCCTTGTCGACGAACTCCCGGACGGTCTTGAGGATCTCCCGCTGGACGTCCGTGAGCCCGGCGGTCTGGGCGAGTCGTGCCATGGCTACTTCCCCTGTTCCTTCAGCTGAGGCCGGCCGGGCTGCTCGCCGCCGCGCGCCGTGATGTACGTCTCGGTCGGGACCATCACCTTGCGCCGGAAGACGCAGACGAGGGTGCCGTCCTGCTTGTAGCCCTTGGTCTCCACGTAGACGATGCCGCGGTCGTCCTTGGACTTCGACGGCGTCTTGTCCAGGACGGTGGTCTCGCCGTAGATCGTGTCGCCGTGGAAGGTCGGCGCCACGTGCCGCAGGGACTCGATCTCCAGGTTGGCGATGGCCTTCCCGGAGACGTCCGGCACGGACATGCCGAGCAGCAGCGAGTAGACGTAGTTGCCCACGACCACGTTCTTGCCGAAGTCGGTCGTGTTCTCCGCGTAGTTGCTGTCCATGTGGAGCGGGTGGTGGTTCATGGTCAGCAGACAGAAGAGGTGGTCGTCGTACTCCGTGACCGTCTTCCCGGGCCAGTGCTTGTAGACCGCCCCGACCTCGAACTCCTCGTACGTGCGTCCGAACTGCATGGGATCAGGGCCCTTCTAGTTGGCGGGGATCTCGAACTTGCTGGTGCGCTGCATGCCCGCGGCGCGGCCCTTGCCGGCGATGACGAGGGCCATCTTGCGGCTGGCCTCGTCGATCATCTCGTCACCGAGCATGGCGGAGCCCTTCTTGCCGCCCGCCTCGGAGGTGCACCAGTCGTACGCGTCGAGGATCAGCTCGGCGTGGTCGTAGTCCTCCTGGGAGGGGGAGAAGACCTCGTTGGCCGCGTCGACCTGGCCCGGGTGCAGCACCCACTTGCCGTCGAAACCGAGGGCCGCGGCGCGCCCGGCGACCTCGCGGTAGGCGTCCACGTCGCGGATCTGGAGGAAGGGGCCGTCGATGGCCTGGAGGTCGTGCGTACGGGCCGCCATCAGGATCCGCATCAGGATGTAGTGGTAGGCGTCCGCCGGGTAGCCGGGCGGCTGCATGCCCACGACCAGGGACTTCATGTTGATCGAGGCCATGAAGTCGGCCGGGCCGAAGATGATCGTCTCCAGGCGCGGGGAGGCACCGGCGATCGCGTCGACGTTCACCAGGCCCTTGGCGTTCTCGATCTGCGCCTCGATGCCGATCTTGCCGACCTCGAAGCCCATGGTCTTCTCGATCTGCGTCAGCAGCAGGTCCAGGGCGACGACCTGCTGGGCGTCCTGCACCTTGGGCAGCATGATGCAGTCGAGGTTCTGGCCGGCGCCCTCGACGACGGTGATGACGTCGCGGTACGTCCAGTGGGTGGTCCAGTCGTTGACGCGGACCACGCGGGTCTTGCCGGTCCAGTCGCCGTTGTTCAGCGCGTCCACGATCGTGTGGCGGGCGCCTTCCTTGGCGAGCGGGGCGCAGGCGTCCTCCAGGTCGAGGAAGACCTGGTCGGCCGGCAGGCCCTGGGCCTTCTCCAGGAACCGCGGGTTCGAGCCCGGGACCGCGAGGCAGGAGCGGCGCGGACGCAGCCGGTTCACGGGGGAGAGGGGCGTGGTCATGCGGGGACCTCCGTGCTTTCAGCGATGGTGAGGGGGTGGAGCTTGTTGGCCTTGCGGATCTCGTCGACGATACGTCCGATGATCTCCGTGATGCCGAAGTCCTTGGGGGTGAACACGGCGGCCACCCCGGCGGCCTTCAGCGTGACGGCGTCGGCGTTCGGAATGATGCCCCCGACGATGACCGGGATGTCGCCCGCCCCCGCCGCGCGCAGGCGTTCCAGGACGTCCGGGACGAGCGCGCTGTGCGAACCGGACAGGATGGACAGTCCCACGCAGTGCACGTCCTCGGCCAGCGCCGCCGAGGAGATCTCCTCGGGGGTCAGCCTGATGCCCTGGTAGACCACCTCGAAGCCGGCGTCGCGGGCCCGCACGGCGATCTGCTCGGCGCCGTTGGAGTGCCCGTCCAGGCCGGGCTTGCCGACCAGCAGGCGCAGCCGGCCGGAGCCCAGCTCGTCCGCCGTCCGGGAGACCTTCTCGCGGACCAGGGCCAGCGGCGTGCCCTCCTCGGCGGTGACCGCGACGGGCGCCGAGGAGACCCCGGTCGGGGCGCGGAACTCGCCGAAGACCTCCCGCAGGGCACCGGCCCACTCGCCGGTGGTGACACCGGCGCGGGCGCACTCCAGGGTGGCCTCCATCAGGTTCTCGGTCCCGGCGGCGGCCTCCTTCAGCCGGTCCAGGGCCTGCCCGGCGGTCGGGAAGACGAACGGGTCGCCGCCGCCCTGCCGGTCGGAGGACTCCTGGCGCTCGGCCCGCCAGCGCACGATGCGCTCGACGGTGAGCGCTTCCACCGCGGGGTCGACGGTCATGATGGCGCCGTCGAGGTCGGCGGTGAGCGGGTTCTCCTCGGTCTGCTGGAAGCAGTTCACGCCGACGATCTTGTCCTGGCCCGCCTCGATCCGGGCACGGCGCTCGGCGTGCGAGGAGACCAGCTGCGACTTCAGGTACCCGGACTCCACGGCGGCCATCGCGCCGCCCATCTCCTGGATCCGGTCGATCTCGGCCAGGCAGTCGGCGACCAGGGAGTCGACTTTGGCCTCGATGACGTGGGATCCGGCGAAGATGTCGTCGTACTCCAGCAGGTCGCTCTCGTGGGCCAGGACCTGCTGGATGCGCAGCGACCACTGCTGGTCCCAGGGCCGGGGCAGGCCCAGCGCCTCGTTCCAGGCGGGCAGCTGCACCGCGCGCGCCCGGGCGTCCTTCGAGAGGGTGACCGCGAGCATCTCCAGCACGATCCGCTGGACGTTGTTCTCGGGCTGCGCCTCGGTCAGGCCGAGGGAGTTCACCTGGACGCCGTAGCGGAAGCGGCGCTGCTTGGCGTCCGCGATGCCGTAGCGCTCCTTGGTGACCTTGTCCCAGATGCGGCCGAAGGCGCGCATCTTGCACATCTCCTCGATGAAGCGGACGCCCGCGTTCACGAAGAAGGAGATGCGCGCGACCACCTCGCCGAAGCGCTCCTCGGGCACCTGGCCGGAGTCGCGCACCGAGTCGAGCACGGCGATCGCGGTGGACATCGCGTACGAGATCTCCTGGACCGGGGTGGCCCCCGCCTCCTGGAGGTGGTACGAGCAGATGTTGATCGGGTTCCACTTCGGGATGTGGTTGACCGTGTACGCGATCATGTCCGTCGTCAGGCGGAGCGAGGGCCCGGGCGGGAAGACGTGCGTCCCGCGCGAGAGGTACTCCTTGACGATGTCGTTCTGGGTGGTGCCCTGGAGCTGGGAGATGTCCGCGCCCTGCTCCTCGGCGGCCACCTGGTAGAGCGCCAGCAGCCACATGGCCGTGGCGTTGATCGTCATCGAGGTGTTCATCTGCTCCAGGGGTATGTCCTGGAACAGCCGCCGCATGTCGCCCAGGTGGGAGACCGGGACCCCGACCCGGCCCACCTCGCCGCGGGCGAGGATGTGGTCGGGGTCGTAGCCGGTCTGCGTCGGGAGGTCGAACGCGACCGACAGGCCGGTCTGGCCCTTGGCGAGGTTGCGGCGGTACAGCTCGTTGGACGCCTCGGCCGTGGAGTGGCCGGCGTACGTCCGCATGAGCCACGGACGGTCCTTCTGGCGCTCTGTCATCTCAGGCGATCCTTATGGCCTCTGAGCGGACTCAGACGTTGCGGAAGCGGTTGATGGCGTCGAGGTGCTCGGCCCGCATCTCGTGGTCGCGGACGCCGAGGCCCTCCTCGGGGGCGAGCGCGAGGACGCCGACCTTGCCCTGGTGGAGGTTGCGGTGGACGTCGTAGGCCGCCTGGCCGGTCTCCTCCAGGGAGTAGACCTTGGACAGGGTGGGGTGGATCTTGCCCTTGGCGATGAGGCGGTTGGCCTCCCACGCCTCGCGGTAGTTGGCGAAGTGCGAGCCGATGATGCGCTTGAGGGACATCCACAGGTAGCGGTTGTCGTACTCGTGCATGTAGCCCGAGGTGGAGGCGCAGGTGGTGATCGTGCCGCCCTTGCGGGTGACGTAGACCGAGGCGCCGAAGGTCTCGCGGCCCGGGTGCTCGAAGACGATGTCGATGTCCTCGCCGCCGGTCAGCTCGCGGATCTTCGACCCGAAGCGCTTCCACTCGCGCGGGTCCTGGGTCCGCTCGTCCTTCCAGAACCGGTAGCCCTCGGCGTTGCGGTCGATGACGGCGGTGGCGCCCATCTTGCGGCAGATCTCCGCCTTCTCCGGGGAGGAGACGACGCAGATCGGGTTGGCGCCGCCGGCCAGCGCGAACTGGGTGGCGTACGAGCCGAGGCCGCCGCTGGCGCCCCAGATCAGGACGTTGTCGCCCTGCTTCATCCCGGCGCCGTTGCGGGAGACCAGCTGGCGGTACGCGGTCGAGTTGACCAGGCCGGGTGAGGCCGCCTCCTCCCAGCTGAGGTGGCCCGGCTTCGGCATCAGCTGGTTCGACTTGACCAGGGCGATCTCGGCGAGGCCGCCGAAGTTGGTCTCGAAGCCCCAGATCCGCTGCTCGGGGTCGAGCATCGTGTCGTTGTGGCCGTCGGAGGACTCCAGCTCGACCGACAGGCAGTGCGCGACGACCTCGTCGCCCGGCTTCCAGGAGTTGACGCCGGGGCCGGTGCGCAGCACGACGCCCGCCAGGTCGGAGCCGATGACGTGGTACGGGAGGTCGTGGCGCTTGGTGAGCTCCGACAGGCGGCCGTAGCGCTCGAGGAAGCTGAAGGTGGACACCGGCTCGAAGATCGAGGTCCACACCGAGTTGTAGTTGACCGAGGAGGCCATGACGGCGACCAGGGCCTCGCCCGGACCGAGCTCCGGAACCGGGACCTGGTCCAGGTGCAGGGACTTGCGCGGGTCCTTCTCGCGGGTGGTGAGCCCCGCGAACATCTCCGCCTCGTCCTTGTGCACGGTGACCGCGCGGTACGAGTCGGGGAGCGGCAGCGCGGCGAAGTCTGCGGCGGTGGCGGACTGCGACTGAATCGCGTCCAGGATGTCCTTCACGGTATTGCCTCCTGAGGGTCTCCCCGGCCGGAGTTTGGGGGAGGGCGCTGATGAGGGTGCGCTGAGGGGATACGCGGGTGCGCGGGGTACGTGTGTGACGGGTGGTGCGGGTGCCGTCGGTCCTGGTCCCCGGCCGAGGACCGGGGGAGGAGCTGTGGTGCTGGCGCGCCTGTGGTGGGGCGGGCGGGGGCCTGGTGACGCAGGCATCCGGGGCGCGTTCCTTGCCGAGTGGGCGCGGGCCGCGGGGACATCCGGACGGAACTCAACGTATGGCACCCCGTGTCACTCGGCAAGGCACTGCGTGCCAAAAATTTCTCTCACTTGCCGATTGACCTGCGCAGATGAGCGATGATCGATCAGAGTTACCGGCGAGTAGGGGCAACTCGGACAAACGAAAACGGCCGCCCCCGGAACGGGAGCGGCCGCTGTGACGAGGGTCGCCCGGTGGTGTTCCGGGGACGACCGCCTACTTGTTCTTGAGCGCCTCTTCGATGGTCCGCATGACCTCGTCGAGAGGAGCGTCCGTACGCGCCACCGCGACGAGCACCTCACCCTCCGTGCGCACCGCCGCACTCGGCACCCCGCCACCCGCGCCCGGCGTGCGGCCGGCGCCGATCCCGGAGCCGAAGGTCTTGCGCACGATCGCGAAGGCGTGGTCCAGCTGCGCCTCCACGTCCCCCTGGCCCCCCGCCCGCAGCCAGCGCCGCAGCACGTGGTTGTGGGCGGTCACCACCGCGGAGGCGGCCACCTCGGCCAGCAGCGGGTCGTCGTTGCCGTCGTGGTGGTCGGTCTCGTCGAAGTGGGCCAGCAGATAGCGGGTGAAGAGCCGCTCGTAGCGGGCCACCGAGGCGATCTCCCGCTCCCGCAGCGCCGGCACCTCGCGGGTCAGCCGGTAGCGCTCCACCGACACCGCCGGCGAGGCGGCGTACATCTTCATGACTTCCTTGATCCCCCGGCACACCGTGTCGAGCGGGTGCTCGTGCGCCGGGGCCACGTCCAGAACGGCCTCGGCACGGGTCAGGGTGTCGTCGTGGTCCGGGAAGATCGCCTCTTCCTTCGAGCGGAAGTGCCGGAAGAAGGTCCGGCGCGCCACCCCGGCGGTCGCGGCGATCTCGTCGACCGTCGTGGCCTCGTACCCCTTGGTCGCGAAGAGCTCCATGGCCGCGGCCGCGAGCTCGCGCCGCATCTTGAGCCGCTGGGCGGCCGCCCGGGTGCCGGCGGCGCTCTCCTGGGAGTCGCCGGCCGAGGCGGCGCGGGGTGAGGTCTTGGCGGGCTGGGACATAGAGCGAAAGTACTTCATCCGCGCAGGCGCGCGCGCCGGAGGGGGGTGAGAGGGGGGTGGATGCGGGGGAGGGCCCGCACTGGGCTCGGGAGGGTGTGTCCGCCGTGAGGGTCCGGCGGACCCGAGCAGCCCTCCCCACGCATCCTGCTCAGGGCCCGGCCGGGGGTTACCGGCGGGCGTACTCACGGAATCCGCGGCCGGTCTTCCGGCCCAGGCAGCCCGCCGCCACCAGGTGCTCCAGCAGCGGGGACGGCGCCAGGCCCGGGTCGCGGAACTCCTGGTGGAGGACCTTCTCGATGGCGAGCGACACGTCCAGGCCGACGACGTCGAGGAGCTCGAAGGGCCCCATCGGGTAGCCGCCGCCCAGCTTCATCGCGGCGTCGATGTCGTCGATCCCCGCATAGTGCTGCTCGACCATCTTGATGGCGTTGTTCAAGTACGGGAACAGCAGCGCGTTCACGATGAAGCCGGCCCGGTCCCCGCAGTCCACCGGGTGCTTGCGCACCTTGGCGCAGACCTCCCGGACGGTGGCGTGCACGTCGTCGGCGGTCAGGACGGTCCGGACCACCTCGACCAGCTTCATGGCCGGCGCCGGGTTGAAGAAGTGCATGCCGATCACGTCCTGCGGACGCGAGGTGGCCCGCGCGACGGCGATCACCGGCAGGGAGGAGGTGGTGGTGGCCAGCACCGCACCCGGCTTGCAGACCTTGTCCAGGCCCGCGAAGAGCTGCTGCTTGACCTCCAGGTCCTCGGCGACCGCCTCGACCGCCAGGTCCACGTCGGCGAAGGCCTCCAGCGAACCGGCCGGGGTGATCCGCTCCAGCGTCCGCGCCGCGGCCTCCTCGGTCAGGCGGCCCCTGGACACCGCACGGTCCAGGGACTTCCCGATCGCGGCCTTGGCGGCCCCGGCCTTCTCCTCGCTGCGGGCGGCCAGCACCACGTCGTAGCCGGCCTGGGCGAAGACCTGGGCGATACCGCTCGCCATGGTCCCGGAGCCCGCGACGCCGACCGAGGAGACCGCACGGCCCGCGCCGAGCAGGGACCCGTCCAGCGGGGTCTGCAGGTCGCGGACGACCACCGGGCTGCCCGGAGCCTCGTACGTGTAGAAGCCGCGCCCGGCCTTCTGCCCGGTCAGGCCCGCCTCGACGAGCTGGCCCAGGATCGGCGCCGGGGCGTGCAGCCGGTCACCGGAGGAGGCGTACATGGCCTCCAGCACGGTGCGCGCGGTGTCGACGCCGACCAGGTCGAGCAGGGCGAGCGGGCCCATCGGCAGACCGCAGCCCAGCTTCATCGCCGCGTCGATGTCCTCGCGGGAGGCGTACTTGGCCTCGTACATCGCGGCGGCCTGGTTGAGGTAGCCGAAGAGCAGGCCGTCGGCGACGAAGCCCGGCCGGTCGCCGACCGCGACGGGCTGCTTGCCGAGCTCCAGCGCCAGCCCGGTGACGGCCTCCACGGCCGTCGGCGCGGTCAGCACGCTGGAGACGACCTCGACGAGCTTCATCGCCGGGGCCGGGTTGAAGAAGTGCATGCCGAGCACCCGCTCGGGGCGCAGGGACTCGGCGGCCAGCCGGGTCACCGACAGCGCGTTGGTGCCGGTGGCCAGCACGGCGTCGGGCCGGACGATCGCGTCGAGCTCGCCGATCACCCGGCGCTTGAGGTCGTAGTCCTCCGGGACCACCTCGATGACGAGGTCGGCCTCGGCGGCGGCCCCGAGGTCCGTGAAGGTGCGGAAGCGGGCCAGGACCGCCTCGCGCTCCTCCTCGGTGAGCTTCTGCTTGGCCACCGAGCGCGCCGTGGCGGCCGCGAGGGAGGCGGCCGCGCGGCGGGTGGCGGCCTCGCTGACGTCGATGCCGACGACCTCGCGGCCGGCCCGGGCGAGGACCTCGGCGATGCCGGTGCCCATCGTGCCGAGGCCGACGACGGCGACGGTGCGGAGGGATGACTGACTGGACGTGGACGGAAGGTCCATCGCGGGACTCCAGTGGAAGAGGGTGACGACTGGGGAGCGCGCGGCGCACAGCGCGCGCGGATGCCGTACGGAAAAGCCGTGCGGAGCACGCCCGGCGATGCGCCCGGGAGAGGGAGAGAGGGCGCGGCGGGCGGAACGGCGGAACCCTGTCCCGGGGTCCAGCCGTGGCTGTGGAACGGACGAGCGGACGAACCGACTGGTACGGGGCGGCTGCGTCACCAGGCCGGCTCCGTACGTGTGCAGTGACATTAACCCGGTGGTAACTGGTCCGCCAGAGCGCGGAGATGTGACCTGTACCGCCCAAATGTACCGATCATCGATCATCGATCAACGAGGTGGCCGGAAGGCCGCCTGCGGGGGCGCGCGTACCCCTAGGGTGGCGGCGTGAACGACGTCCTGGAACGCCTGCGGGCGGAGGCCGGCGGATCGGCGGCGTACGCGCACCTGTGCGCGGCCGGCCCGGACGCGCTGGCCGCCTCCCTGACCTCCGCCGGACTGCCCCTGTGGGCCCGCGAACTGGCCGCCTACCGGCTGGGGATGGGAGGCGACCGGCGGGCCTTCGAGCCCCTGGTCCTGCTCCTCAACCACCGGGACCCGGCCCGCTGCGCCGCCGCCGCGCAGGCACTCGGAGTCCTCGGGGACCCGCGCACCGCCCGCGCGGCGGCCGCCCTGGCGACGAACTCCCTGCGCACGGCCTACGCCCTGCACCCCGTCCGGCTGCTGACCGCGCTGCGGGCGCCGGAGTCGGCCCCGGCCCTGATCAAGACCCTGTCGCGGCTGCTCGCCCCGCACGACCCGTACTGGCGGGTGGCCCTGGCCTGCGTCGAGGGCCTGGGCGTCCTCGCCGACGCCCGGGCCCGCGACGTCCTGGTCCGCGCCCAGGCCCACCCCCGGCTCGCCCTGGCGGCGACGGACGCCCTGAACCGGCTGACGGTCCGGCACCCGGACGCGTAGCCCGCGCGGGAAGGGGCGGCCTACCCGGCCGACGGCACCACGGCGAAGGCCTCGACCTCCAGCAGCAGCTCCGGGCGGAACAGGGCCGCGACCTGGACCGCCGAGGAGGCCGGCAGCCGGTCCGGGGCGATGACCTCGTCCCGGGCCGCGCGGACCGCCGGGAGGTGGGCCACGTCCGTGACGAAGTACGTCAGCTTCACCACGTCGTCGAAGCCCGCCCCGGCCGCCGCCAGGCACCGCCGCAGGTTCTCGAACACCTGCCGGGCCTGCGCGGCCGGGTCGCCCTCACCGACCACCTCGCCCTTCTCGTCGAAGGCGCACTGCCCCGAGACGGCCACGAACCGCCCGGTGCCCCAGACGACGTGGCTGTACCCGGTGCCGGGGCTGACGCCCTCCGGCGCGGCGACACGGGTGAGGTGGCTGCTGCCGCTGGTACCACTGTTGCTGCTCTGCTCGAACGAGGTCATGCGGACGATCTTGCCCGCCAGGTGTCAGCCGCGGAAGCCCAGCAGGCCGTGGAGGGCCGCACCGCCCGCCGAGGCCGGTACCGCGCGCGTCGCCGCGGTCGGCTTCGGGGCCGCGGGCGCCGGGCAGGTCGCGTCCGCCGCCCGGCCCGTCCTCAGGTACGCCGCCAGCTTCTCGTCGAGGCACTTGTTGCCGCTCAGGGCGATGCCGTGGTTGCCGCCGCCCTCCTCCACCACCAGCGCCGAGCCCGCCAGCTTCTCCCGCATGCTCACCGCGCCGCCGTAGGGGGTGGCCGCGTCCTCCGTCGCCTGGAACAGCAGCGCCTGGGGCAGCTCGGTGTTGGTCACGTCCGTCGCCTGGAGGGGCTGCGCGGGCCAGAACGCGCACGGCGCGTTGTACCAGGCGTTGTTCCAGGTCATGAAGGGCGCCTTCGCGTGCGTGCGCCACATGTCGGCCCGCCAGCGGTTCCAGTCCCTCGGCCAGGCCGAGTCCCGGCACTGCACCGCCGTGTACACGCTGTAGCTGTTGCCCGCCGCCGGATCCACCGCGCCCAGCCGCTCGTACGCCGTCACCAGCGGCTTGGCGTCCCGCTTCCCCGCGTACGCCGCGAAGGCCTCGGCCAGGGACGGCCAGTAGCCGTTGTAGTAGGCGCCCGGCATGTACGTGTCCTCCAGCTCGGCCGGGCCCACCTTCCCGCCCGCCGGGGCGGCGCGCAGCGCGTCGCGCATCTCGTACCAGCGGGCCTCGACCCGGGCCGGGTCGGTGCCCAGGTGGTACGTGGAGTCGTACTGGGCGACCCAGGCCAGGAACGCCTTGTGGCGCGCGTCGAAGGCCAGGTCCTGCGCGAGGTTGTCCTCGTACCACACGCCGCCCGGGTCGACCACGGAGTCCAGCACCAGCCGGTGCACCCGCTCCGGGTGCAGCTTGGCGTACACGGCGCCCAGGTAGGTGCCGTAGGAGTAGCCGAAGTAACTGAGCTTCGCCGCGCCCAGGGCGGTGCGCAGCACCTCGAGGTCGCGGGCCGCGGAGACGGTGCCGACGTGCGGGAGCACGTCCGCGTGCTTCTCCTGGCAGGACACCGCGAAGGAACGCACCCGCACCAGGTTGGCCCGCTCGGTCGCCCCGTCCCTGGGCACGGAGTCCGGCCGTACCGGGGTGAAGTGGCCGGGCCCGCAGTCCAGGGCGGGCTCGCTCTTGCCCACGCCCCGCGGGTCGAAGCCGATCACGTCGTACTGGGCGGCGACGTCCTTGGGCAGGGCGGAGGCGACGAACCCCGCCAGGGCGCGGCCGCTGCCCCCCGGGCCGCCGGGGTTCACCAGGAGCGGCCCCTGGGAGGTGGCGGCGGTGTGCGGGACGCGGGTCAGGGCCAGGGTGATCTGCCGTCCGGCGGGCTGCCCGTGGTCGAGCGGGACCTTGAGGGAGGCGCACTGCAGGGTCGGGTAGCGGGGGGTCGAGCAGCCGGTCCAGTGGAGCCCGGCGGCGGCCGGGGCGGGCGCGGCGGCGGGCGCGGCGGCGGTGACGGGGGTCGCGAGGGCGGCGGCGACGGTGGAGATCGCGAGCAGGACGGCGGCGCGCTTCTTCGCGGGGCGCAGCTTCGAGGGGTGGAGCATGGGGCCTCCCAGCCGAGGGTTCTGGGCGGAATCGTCCCGGAAACCCTGGCGGGAAGACGGGATTGGGCCGCTCATTGGCCCGATGTGATGACCCGTCGGGAGGCGTCCGGGTCACGGCGCGGCGCGCGGCGCGCTCACATCAGCGTCAGCTGCGTCGGTCCGGCGGGGGCCGGGCCGTCCGTCCGCTCCCGCGCGGCGGCGGCCCGTGCCGGCCCGCTCCGGGCGGGGCCGATGCCGAATTCGGCGGCGAACTCGTGGACTTGGCGGGTGATCCGGCGCTGGTACCAGGTGGGCGCGTAGGACCCGCCCGCGTACATCCGTTCGTACCGTCCGGTCAGGTGCGGGTGGTGCCGGCCGAGCCAGGCCGTGAACCACTCGCGTGCTCCGGGCCGCAGATGGAGTACCAGGGGTGTCACGGACGTCGCCCCGGACGCGGCGATGGCCCGGACGGTCGCCCGCAGCTGCTCGGGGGAGTCGCCGAGGAAGGGGATCACCGGCGCCATCAGCACCCCGCACTCCAGGCCGGCGTCGGTCAGGGCCCGTACGGCGGCCAGCCGGGCGGCGGGGGAGGGGGTGCCGGGCTCCACGGTCCGCCACAGGCCGGTGTCGGTGAACCCGACCGAGACGCAGACGCCGACCTCGGTGACCTCGGCGGCCCGCCGCAGCAGGGGGAGGTCGCGCAGGATCAGCGTCCCCTTGGTGAGGACGGAGAAGGGGTTGGCGCGCTCGCGCAGCGCCCCGATGATCCCGGGCATCAGCCGGTAGCGGCCCTCGGCGCGCTGGTAGCAGTCGACGTTGGTGCCCATGGCGACGTGCGCGCCGGTCCAGCGCGGCGCGGCCAGCTCGCGGCGCAGCAGCTCGGGGGCGTTGACCTTGACGACGATCTGGGAGTCGAAGCCGGTCCCGGTGTCCAGGTCGAGGTAGCCGTGGGTCTTGCGGGCGAAACAGTAGACGCAGGCGTGACTGCAGCCGCGGTAGGGGTTGACCGTCCATTCGAACGGCATCCGCGAGGCGCCGGGCACCCGGTTGAGGACCGAGCGCGCCCGCACCTCGTGGAAGGTGATCCCGCGGAACTCGGGGGTGTCGAAGGTGCGGGTGACGACGGAGCCGGCCCCGAACAGGGCCGCCGGACCGCTGCCCGGTGCCCCGGTCAGATTCTCCCAGCGCATGGATGCCTCCTCGGTGACGGGATCCCGAGAATAGAACAAACGTTCCCATGATCGTGCGCGAGCCTCCACCCGGCCGGAGCCCGGGCGGAGGCCGGCCGGGATCCCGGCCCGGAGCCCGGCCGGCGCCCCGTACGGCCGGGCGGGGCGCCGCCCCCCGGATTTGGGCGGCCGCCCCGGAGGTGGTTGGCTTGCCGCGACGCACGATCCCAACTGCTGGAGGAACAGGTATGGCGCAGGTCGAGGCCACCACGGAGCGCATCATCGAGGCCGACGCGGACACCGTGTTCGACGCGCTGGCCGACTACACCGGCACCCGGGGCAAGCTGCTCCCCGAGCACTTCAGCGAGTACGAGGTGCGCGAGGGCGGCGACGGCGAGGGCACCCTCGTCCACTGGAAGCTCCAGGCCACCAGCAAGCGCGTCCGGGACTGCCTGCTCGAGGTCACCGAGCCCACCGACGGCCAGCTCGTGGAGAAGGACCGCAACTCCTCCATGGTCACCACCTGGACCGTCACCCCCGCCGGCGAGGGCCGCTCCCGGGCCGTCGTCAGCACCGTGTGGAACGGCGCCGGCGGCATCGGCGGCTTCTTCGAGCGCACCTTCGCCCCCAAGGGCCTCGGCCGCATCTACGACACCGTGCTCGACAACCTCGCCAGGGAAGTCAAGGGCTGACCGGCGGGGCCCGGCGCGCGCCGGGGGCCCACGACGGCACGACCCCCGGGGACGGCTCACCGGTTCGGGTGGAATTCCCGCCCGCCGTGAGCCGCCCCCGAACCGGCGCGCACCCGCGCCCGGCCCGGGCGTGGCCCGGGGCCCGCGGGGCTCCGGGGGGCTAGGGTGGGGCTCCGCGACCCGACCCGCCGGGGGGCCCGTTGAAGATCCTCGTCTCCGCCGACATGGAAGGCGCCACGGGCGTCACCTGGCCCGCCGACGTGCTGCCCGGGACCCCCCAATGGGAGCGCTGCCGGGGCATGTTCACCTCCGACGTCAACGCCGCCGTACTCGGCTTCCACGACGGCGGCGCCGACCGGGTCCTCGTCAACGAGGCCCACTGGACCATGCGCAACCTCCTCCTGGAGAAGCTCGACGCCCGCGCCGAGATGATCACCGGCCGCCACAAGTCCCTCTCCATGGTCGAGGGGGTCCAGCACGGAGACGTCGACGGCATCGCCTTCGTCGGCTACCACACCGGCGCCGGCAGCGAAGGGGTCCTCGCGCACACCTACCTCGCCAACTCCATCACCGGCGTCTGGCTGAACGGCCTGCGCGCGAGCGAGGGCGTCCTCAACGCCCACGTCGTCGCCGAGTACGGGGTTCCCGTCATCCTGGTCACCGGCGACGACCTCACCTGCGCCGACGCCGCCGGGTACGCCCCGGACGCCCGTACCGTCGCCGTGAAGGACCACGTCTCGCGCTACGCGGCCGTCTGCCGCACCCCGGCCCGCACCGCCGCGGACATCCGCGCCGCCGCCGCCGAGGCGGTCAAGCTCGCGGTCCGGCACGAGCCGGTGCGCGGCGGCCCGTTCGCGGTGGAGGTCGAGTTCGACGCCGAGCACCTGTCGATGGCCGCGACCGTCGTCCCCGGCGTCGAGCGCTGCGCGGAGCGCAGGGTCGCGTACACCAGCGCGACGATGTACGAGGGGATCCGGACCTTCAAAGCGGTCACGACGGTCGTCTCGGCGGCCGTGGAGGAGCAGTATGGCTGACATGCAGCGGGTGGAAGGCGCCCCCCGGGAGGCCGCCCACGGGGAACACGGAGGAACGGCACCCCGGGACGGCGGCCCCGGCGATGGCCTCGACGCCGCCGCCCTCGACGAGGTGGTCGAGTTCACCTCCGGCCTGATCCGGATCGACACGAGCAACCGCGGCGGCGGCGACTGCCGCGAGCGGCCCGCCGCCGAGTACGCCGCCGAACGCCTCGCCGGGGCCGGACTGGAACCCGTGCTGCTGGAACGCACCCCGGGCCGCACCAACGTGGTGGCCCGGATCGAGGGCACCGACCCCTCCGCGCCCGCCCTCCTCGTCCACGGACACCTGGACGTGGTCCCCGCCGAGGCAGCCGACTGGAGCGTCGGCCCCTTCTCCGGAGAGGTCCGCGACGGGGTGGTCTGGGGCCGCGGGGCCGTCGACATGAAGAACATGGACGCGATGGTGCTGGCCGTCGTACGCGCCTGGGCGCGCCGGGGGGTGAGGCCCCGCCGGGACGTCGTGATCGCCTTCACCGCCGACGAGGAGGACAGCGCGGTCGACGGGTCCGGCTACCTCGCCGACGAGCACCCGCACCTCTTCGAAGGCTGTACGGAGGGCCTCAGCGAGTCCGGGGCCTTCACCGTGCACCCCCGGCCCGGCCAGGCCCTCTACCCGATCGCCGCGGGTGAACGCGGCACCGCCTGGCTCAAGCTGACCGCCCACGGCACCGCCGGACACGGCTCCAAGCCCAACCGGGACAACGCCGTCAGCCGGCTCGCCGCCGCCGTGGCCCGCATCGGCGCCCACGACTGGCCGGTCCGCCTCACCGACACCGTCACCGCCTGCATCAGCGGACTCGCCGCCCTCCAGGGCCTCACCGTCGACCCGCGCGCCCCGGGCACCGACCTCGACGGCCTCCTCGGCAAGCTCGGCCCGGCCGCCGCCCTGGTCGCGCCGGCCCTCCGCAACAGCTCCAACCCCACGATGTTCAGCGCCGGTTACAAGATCAACGTCATCCCGGGCCACGCCACCGCGTACGTCGACGGACGCACGGTGCCCGGCGGCGAGGCGGAGTTCACCGCCACCCTCGACGAACTCACCGGCCCCGGCGTGCACTGGGAGTACGAGCACCGCGAGGTGGCCCTCCAGGCCCCGGTCGACGGACGGACGTACGCGGTCCTGCGCGAGTCCGTCGAACACTTCGACCCCGACGGGCACGTGGTCCCCTTCTGCATGGCCGGTGGCACCGACGCCAAGCAGTTCTCCCGGCTCGGCATCACCGGATACGGCTACTCCCCGCTCAAGCTGCCGCCGGGCTTCGACTACTGGTCCCTCTTCCACGGCGTGGACGAACGGGTCCCCGTCGACGCCCTGCGCTTCGGGGTCCGCGTCCTCGACCGCGCGCTGCGGGCCCTGTGAGGGGGCCCCGGTGAGGGCGGCGGCCGGCGTCGCGGGCCCCTACGGCAGCTGGCCCTCCCCGATCGACGCCGCGCACGCCGCCGCGCACGACGGCCGGCCCGAGTACGTGGGCACCGTGGGGGCCGAGGTGTGGTGGACCGAGCCCCGCCCCGCGGAGGGCGGCCGCCGCACCCTGGTGCGCCGGCCCGCCGGCGGCGCGGCCCCCCGGTCGGTGCTGCCCGCGCCGTGGAACGTGCGCAGCCGCCTCACCGAGTACGGCGGCCTGCCCTGGGCGGGCACCGAACGCGTCGGCGGCGGCCCGCTGGTGGTGTTCGTCCACCACGCCGACCAGCGGCTGTACGCGTACGAACCCGACGCGCCCGGCACCCCCCGGCCGCGCCCGCTCACCCCCGTCTCGGAGACCGGCGGCGGCCTGCGCTGGGCCGACCCGGTGCTGCGCGGCGACGAGGTCTGGTGCGTGCTGGAGGAGTTCACCGGCCCCGGGCCCGCCGACGTACGGCGGGTGGCGGCCGCCGTCCCGCTGGACGGCTCCGCCGCCGGGGACCGGGCCGCCGTACGCGAACTCACCGACGACCGGCACCGCTTCCGCACCGGGCCGAAGCTCTCCCCCGACGGGCGCGGAGCGGCCTGGCTGGTGTGGGACCACCCCCGGATGCCCTGGGACGGCACGGAACTCCAGCTGGCCCGGGTACGCCCCGACGGAACGCTCGGCACGCCCCGTACCGTACTGGGCGGACCGGCCGAGGCCGTGGCCCAGGTGGCGTGGGCGGCCGACGGGACCCTGCTCGCGGTGAGCGACCGCAGCGGCTGGTGGAACCCGTACCGGGTGGACCCCGGCAGCGGGGAGGCCGTCAACCTGTGCCCCCGCGAGGAGGAGTTCGGCGGCCCGCTGTGGAAGCCGGGGCTCAGCTGGCTGGCCCCGCTGCCCGAAGGGCCGGTGGCCGTGCTGCACGGGCTGGGCGCCCCCGTGCTCGGCGTCCTCGACCCCGACACCGGCGACCTGGTCGACGCGGCCGGGCCCTGGACGGCCTGGCAGCCGTCCCTCGCCGTCAGCGGCACCCGCGTCTACGGGGTCGCCGCCAGCCCGCGCAGCGCCTACGAGGTCGTCGAGCTGGACACCGCCACCGGCCACGCCCGGGTCGTCGGAGCCCCGGCCTCCGACCCGGTGGACCCGGCGTACTACCCCGAGCCGCAGACCCGCGCCTTCCCCGGCCCCGGCGGCCGGGAGATCCACGCCCACGTCTACCCGCCGCACCACCCCTTCCTGCGGCCGCCCGCCGACGAACTGCCCCCGTACGTGGTGTGGGCGCACGGCGGACCCACCGACCACGTGCCGCCCGTGCTCGACCTGCACATCGCCTACTTCACCTCACGCGGGATCGGCGTCGTCGAGGTCAACTACGGAGGGTCCACCGGCTACGGACGCGCCTACCGCGAGCGGCTGCGCGAACAGTGGGGCGTGGTGGACGTGGAGGACTGCGCGGCGGTGGCGCGGGCCCTGGCCGCCGAGGGCACCGCCGATCCCGCCCGGCTCGCGATCCGCGGCGGCAGCGCGGGCGGCTGGACGGCGGCGGCCTCCCTGGCCGCCACCGACCTGTACGCCTGCGCGGCGGTCATCTACCCGGTGCTCGACCTGCGCGGCTTCGCCGCCGAGACCCACGACCTGGAGTCCCACTACACCGACGGCCTGGCGGGACCGCCGGGCACTTTGGCGGTGCGCTGCCGGGAACGCTCCCCGGTGGCCCGCGCCGACCGCATCGCCGCCCCCTTCGTCCTGCTCCAGGGGCTGGACGACCCCGTCTGCCCGCCCGCGCAGGCCGAACGGCTGCTCGCCGCCCTCCGCGGCCGCGAGCCGGCGGTCCCGCACGCTTACCTCACCTTCGAGGGCGAGGGCCACGGCTTCCGCCGCGCGGACACCATGGTGCGGGCCCTGGAGGCGGAGCTGTCGCTGTACGCCCAGGTCTTCGGCATCGAACGCGATGACGTGCCCCGGCTGGAGCTGCGTACGGAGTGAGCGGCCCGCGGAACACCTGGGGCGTCTGTTCCGGATCTTGCCGGTGAGCGCGGGTCGGGCAAGATCCGGAAAAGACGGCTAGGACAGGAACCGTTCGAGGGCCTCCCGGGCGCGGGCGTTCGAGGCCGCGGCGTCCGCCAGGGCCCCGGCCAGGGCGCCGATCCACTCGTCCAGGCCCACCCGGCGCCGCGAGAGGACGATCCCCCGCACCTCGTGGCAGACCTCGCCGATGGTCCGGCCCCGGTCCGTCCGCAGGGACAGCCGCTGCTCCCCGAGCACGACGTCCAGTCCCTCGACCGGCCCCTCCCGCCCCACCAGCCGCCGCGCCACGGAACGCCTGCGCCGGACCCGGACCGCGCCGGGCGGCAGCGCGTCGGCGAGGCTCGCCGACAGCACGCCGGCATGGAGTTCCAGGTCGGCGCTGTCCCGGCGCAGTGCCGCGGCCAGCAGTCCCACGTCCACCGGGGCCGCCCCCGTGTCGTCAGTCATCGAGGCCCAGCACCATGGTCGGCCGGTCGATGACGTGGTCCTCGCGCAGCGGCCGCACCGCGGTCCCGACGGCGAGGAACTCGGTGGTGTGCGACCCCCAGCCGCGCTCGTGCTGCTCCAGCCGCACCGCCACGATCCCCTCGGCACCCAGGGCCTTCCCCTCCGCCCGCATCCGGCCCATCGCCAGCTCGCGGGCCTCGTAGAGGGCCTGGGTGAACGGCTCGATCTCGACGTTGCGACCCGTGTTGCCCAGCGCCTGCACGAAGCCCTGGTGCGCCACGTGGTAGACGCAGCAACCCATGACCAGGTCCAGCGGGGCGTACCCGGCGCGGACCAGCGTCCAGAACTCCTGGCCGGAGAGGTCCGAGGTGAACGGCTTGCCCTTGTTGTTGAGCCAGGTCCCGGCCGGCCCCGGGTCGGCGCCCGCCGCCTTGACGGCCGTGCCCACCGCGATGAACTCGGCGAGGTCCGAACCGAATTCCTTGAACTCGATGTCCAGCCGGACGCCGACGACCCCGTCCGCCCCCAGCGCGCCGGCCTCGGCCTCCATCCGGCTCATCGCGAGCTCGCGGGCGTCGTACATGGCCTGGGACAGCTTGGTCAGCTCCTGGTTCTTCGACCAGCGGCCGACCTGGAAGCCGACGTGGTAGACGGAGCAGCCGAAGACCAGGCCGAGGGGGCGGAAGCCGGCCTCCCGCACCAGCAGGAACTCGTTCACCGTCAGGTCCGAGGTGAACACGGGGCCGCTGTCGTCGTCCGGCCGGAGCTGCGCCAGGCGCCGCATCGCGTCCTCGGACAGGTCCCGCCCGTCCGGTATCCGTTCCGTTCCTCCGGTGGTGTTCTGCCCTGTCATGTCAGTGCTCGCGCTCCAGTCTCATGATGGTCAGCGGCTCTGCCGCGGCGGGCCGCCGGGACCGGCCGAACCGGGTGATGGACGTGCCGACGCATACGGCTTCCGCGATGACGTCCCGTGCGCTCCCGCTCTGGGAGCCCAGGCACTCGGTCCTCCGCAGCCGGAGGCGGACCTCGTCCACGACGATCCCGTCGCCGGCGCCGTGCTTGCGGGCGTCGAGGGCGAGGCGGGCACGGGCGTCCTGGCGGACGTGGCCGATCAGCCGGGTGTAGCCGTCGACCTCCTGATTCCCCACGAACCGGCGGCCGGCCGGCCGGGAGCCGCGCCAGTCGTCGTGCCGGATCGCGAGTGAAACGCCGAACGCGAGGCCGGTGGGGACCCAGCCGCCGTGCAGCAGCCGGGCGAGGTCCTGTCCGCCGAGGTGCGAGGTGAAGGGGTGCTGCGGGCGGACGCGGGAGCGCGCCCGGACGGCGGTGCCGATGACGGTGAACTCCGTCGCGTCGTCGCGGTGTTCGCGTGACACCAGCCGTACCGCGACGATGCCGTCGCCGCCCAGCGCGCGGCATTCGGCCACCGCGCGCCGCAGCGCCAGCCTGCGCGCCGCGTGGACGGCCCTCGTCAGCGGCGCCATGGAGGGGCTCCACGGCGAGGACGGCCCCGAGGGGCCGCTGGTCGCCGTCCACGCCCCGGGGCATCCCCAGGCACCGGTGTCGCCCAGGTGGAACACGGCCGTGCCCATCACCTGCCCGACCGGCTCGAACCCGACGCCGGAGACCGCGGCGAACTCCCGGGCCGACAGGGTCGAGTCCCAGGTGCCATCGGCCTGTTGGTACGTCATCGCCCGGAAGCGTATACGAGGGGCGATCAGAGACGCCTAAGCGGTGTGCAGCCACACGCGCAGCGGGCCGAGCGGGGTGAACCCGGCGCGTACGGCCGTGCCGAGGTCCTCGCCGTGCTCGTAGCCCACCACCGGCAGTTCCGGCCAGTGGCGGGCGGCCGCGTCGAGGGCGGCCGCCCAGACGGCGCCGGTGTCCGCGTCGTCGTGGGCGAACGCGTTGGAGACACCGACGGCCCCGCCGCCGGTGCTGACGACGGCCCCGGCGGTGATCCGGGTCCCGTCACGGCCCGCGAGGAAGACGAGGCCCTCCCGCAGCAGGCCCTCGTGGAACAGGCCCGTGCTCCCCTCGCCGTCCCAGGCGGCCTCCCAGGCCGCCAGCTCCGCCGGGCTCGCCACCTCGTCCCACTCCAGCCGGCCGCCCCGCGCCGCCCCGGGAACGGCGGCGCCCGCCGGGCGGTGGATCCACTGCGCCTCGAACAGCACCTCGAAGCCGGCCGGGGCCAGGTCCACCGAGGCGAAGCTGTCCTTCACCGAACAGCCGGGGGCGGCCGTGTCGATCCCGGCGACCACCTCGGCGGCCGTGACGTCCGGGGCGAGGGTGACGGCGTCGGGGTACAGCGGAGGGGTACGCCTCGGGCTGCACCAGAGCGAGCCGCGGAAGTGGCCGGAGCGGGAAACGGCCGCGCACCACTCGGCGTTGTTGCGGGCGGCCGCGCGCAGCAGCTCGCCGGTGCTCGGGAGGATGATCACACCGGGATGCTGTCACAGTGCTTAACCTGGGGCGATGCCTCATTCCACCGAGTACGTCCGCACGGGCCGGCGCGTCGGCCTGCGGCCGCTGTCGCCCGCCGACGGCCCCGAGTTCACGGCCCGGGTCCGGGAGAGCCGCGCCCTGCACCGGCCCTGGCTGTTCCCGCCGCTGACCCCCGAGGAGTACGGGCCCTACGCGGCCCGGCTGACCGGCGACGACGGGAGCCGGGCCGGGTTCCTCGTCTGCGAGCTCGCCACCGGGGCCGCCGCCGGTTTCGTCAACGTCAACAACATCGTCCGCGGCGCCTTCCAGTGCGGGGCGCTCGGCTACGGGGCCTTCGCGCACGCCGCGGGGCGCGGGATGTTCGGCGAGGGCTTCGACCTGCTGCTGGCGCACGCCTTCGCCGAGCAGGGGGCCGGTCTCGGCCTGCACCGGCTGGAGGCGAACATCCAGCCGGGCAACGACGCGTCCCTCGCCCTGGTCCGGGGCCGGGGCTTCCGCCTGGAGGGCCTCTCCCCCGAGTTCCTCTACGTCGACGGCGCCTGGCGCGACCACGAACGCTGGGCGCTGACCGCCCCGGGCACCGGCCACCGCGACGACCCGGCCGCGCGGGCCTTTGCGTAATCCTGACCGGTGGTGATGTGCGGAACCCCTGTGCACGAGGCCGCACCCGCGTGTTCCATTCCCCCATGGCCACCACAGTCCGACGTGCCCAGCTGACCCTCCCCGCCGCCCCCTTGGGCCCCGACAACCCGCTCCCCGCGCTGCGCGCCCCCGACGGGGTGCACGAACTGGACGAGCGTTCGCGCGACGGGCTGCCGCGCGACATGGCGCGCCAGATCGGCTACGAACCGCTGCGCTCCCTGCTGCCCGTCCGGCTCCGCGACGGGTACGGGCGGCGGCGCGCGGAGCGGGAGTTCGAGGCGGTCGTCATCGAGAACGGGCGGCTGCGGGTGACCGTCCTGCCCGGTCTCGGCGGCCGGATCCACTCCCTCGTCCACCTCCCCACCGGGCGCGAACTCCTCTACCGCAACCCGGTGTTCCAGCCCGCCCACTTCGCGCTCAACGGAGCCTGGTACTCCGGCGGCGTCGAATGGAACATCGGCGCCACCGGACACACCGCACTGTCCTGTGCCCCGCTGCACGCCGCGCTCGTGCCGGCGCCCGACGGGGGCGTGATGGTGCGGCTGTGGGAGTGGGAGCGGCTGCGCGACCTGCCCTTCCAGGTGGACCTGTGGCTGCCGGCGGACTCGGACTTCCTGTACGTCGGCGTCCGCGTGCGCAACCCGCACGAACGGCCCGCCCCCCTCTACTGGTGGTCGAACACCGCCGTCCCCGAGGACGCCGGAACCCGCGTCCTGGCCCCCGCCGAGGAGGCCTGGCACTTCGGCTACGAGCGCACGCTGCACCGCGTCCCCGTGCCGCACTGGCAGGACGCCGACCGTACGTACCCGCTGAACAGCACCTACCCCGCCGACTTCTTCTACGAGGTCCTGGCCGAGGACGCGGACCGTCCCTGGATCGCCTCCCTCGACGCCGACGGGCACGGCCTGGTGCAGGCCTCCACCGGACGCCTGCGCGGGCGCAAGCTGTTCGTGTGGGGCGCGGGACCGGGCGGCCGGCGCTGGCAGGAGTGGCTGACGGAGCCCGGCACGGGCGGCTACGCCGAGATCCAGGCCGGGCTGGCACGGACCCAGCTGGAACACGTACGGCTGGAGGCCGGCGCGGAGGTCAGCTGGCTGGAGGCGTACGGGCCGCTGTCGGCGGAGCCCTCGGCGGTGCACGGCGCCGACTGGACGGCGGCGCGCGGGGCGGCGTCCGCGGCGCTCGACGCCGTCCTGCCGGCCGGGGCCCTGGACGCGGCGTACAAGGCGTGGCGCGGGCAGGCCGACACCGAACCGGGGGAGCGGCTGGCGGACGGCTCGGGCTGGGGCGCGCTGGAGGTGCTGTGCGGGGGCCTGGACCTGCCCGGCACCCCCTTCCCGGAGTCCACCTTGGAGGAGGAGCAGCAGCCCTGGCTGGAGCTGTGGCGCACCGGAGTCCTCCCGGCGCCCCGCGCGGCCGCCCCGCCCGGCACCTGCCTCGTGGCCCCGCACTGGCGCGACATGCTGGAGACCGCCCCGGCGGACCCGCTGACCGAGTACCACCTCGGGGTGGCCCAGTGGCACGCCGGCGACGTGGCCCAGGCGGTACGCAGCTGGGAGCGCGGGCTGGCGCAGGCGCCCTCGCGCTGGCCGCTGCTGCGCTGTCTGGCGGCGGCCGACGCCCTGGCCGGGAACGCGGAGCGGGCCGCCGACCGCTACGCGGCGGCCTTCGAGGGCCTGGCGGGGGAGAGCCGGGGCGGCGACAGCTGGACGGCCGCCGAGGCCGCGCTGGGACGGGAGGCCATGACCGCCCTGCTCGGCGCCGGACGCCTCGCGGAGGCGCGGGCCGTCTGGGACCGGCTGCGCCCGTCGCTGCGCGAGCAGGGCCGCTTCCGGCTGCTGGCCGCCCGGCTCCTGGCGGCCGAGGGTCACGTGGGCGCGGCCCGGCGCGTCTTCGAGGAGGGCTTCGAGATCGCCGACCTGCGGGAGGGCGAGGAGACCCTGTCCGAGGTGTGGGCCGCCCTGACGGACCGGCCGCTGCCCCCGGAGTACGACTTCCGGATGCGCCCGCCGCGAGCATGACCGCCGGGCGGCCGGGCGGCCGGACGGGTCAGGCGGTCAGGCGCGGCACAGCAGTTCGCCGTGCAGGACCGAGAACCAGGCGTCCGGGGCCGCACCCCAGGTGTGCCAGGCTCCCGCGGCGGCCGCCAGGGCCTCCGGGGTGGCGTGGCCGCCGTCCGTGGCGGTGGCCGCGTACGAGGAGGCGGTGGTGCGGTCCGCCCACAGGGAGGACCACCAGGCGACCTCCTCCGGCGTCGCGTAGCACCAGGCCGTCGCCGACGCCCGTACGTCGGTGAACCCGGCCGCCCGCGCCCAGGACAGCAGCCTGCGCCCGGCGTCCGGTTCGCCGCCGTTGGCCCGGGCGACCCGCCGGTACAGGTCCAGCCACTCCGCCAGGCCCGGGGTCGCCGGGTACCAGGTCATCGCCGCGTAGTCGGCGTCCCGCACCGCGACGATCCCGCCCGGCCGGCACACCCGGCGCATCTCGCGCAGGGCCCGCACGGGATCGCCGACGTGCTGGAGCACCTGGTGGGCGTGGACCACGTCGAAGGAGCCGTCGGGGAACTCCAGCGCGTGCACGTCCGCCGTGGCGAAGTCCACCGCCCCGGACAGCCCCCGCTCCGCCGCGTGGGCGCTCGCCCGGTCCAGCACGCCGGCCGCCGCGTCGACCCCGGTGACGTGGCCGCCCGGCGCGACCAGCTCCGCCAGGTCCGCCGTGATGGTGCCCGGGCCGCAGCCCACGTCCAGCACGCGCATGCCCGGGCGCAGTTCGCCGATCAGGTACGCGGCCGAGTTGGCGGCGGTGCGCCAGCGGTGCGAACGCAGGACCGACTCGTGGTGGCCGTGGGTGTAGACGGCCGTCTCGTGGGGTGCGCGGGCTGTGTGCCCGTCGTGGGCGGCGGTGCTCATGGCTCACTCCTCGTCGTCGTGGCGGATCGATGGGGCGTGGTGATCACCGTAGGGGATCGGCCCGTAATTTGAGATGTGCGTTTTGACATGTGGACACCACGGGTGTGGCGCAAGGGGATTGGCCGGGTCGGTGGCAGGGCAGAGGAGGGGCGAGGACAGTGGGCCCCGGGGGTGGGCACCCCGAGGTGAAGGACGGTGAGACCCATGCCGAAGACGTTGCCGGAATGGCACGCCGCGGCGCTGAGGCTCTTCGGTGAGCGGGTGCGGGCGGTCACGGCCTCCCAGTGGGGCGCGGCCACCCCCTGTACCGAGTGGACCGTGCGGGACCTGGTCAACCACGTCACCGGGGAGCAGCTCTGGGTGCCGCCGCTGGTCACCGAGGGGCGCACGGTGGCGGAGGTCGGAGACGAGCTCTCCGGCGACCTGCTGGGCGAGGACCCGGCGGCCGCCTGGGAGCGGGCCGCGGCCGCCGGGCACGCCGCCTTCGCGGCGCCGGGCGCGCTGGAGCGGACGGTCACGCTCTCGTACGGGCCGGCGCGCGTGTCGGCGTACTGCTCGGAACTGACGGCGGACTGCGTCGTGCACGCCTGGGACCTCTCGCGGGCCATCGGGGCCGACGACCGGCTGCCCGGCGACCTGGTCGAGTTCTCCCTCAAGGAAGTCATGCCGTACGCCGACGGCCTCGCCGCCAGCGGGATGTACGCGGAGCCGCTGGACGTTCCGCCCGGCGCGGACGCGCAGACCCGGCTGCTCGCCCTCCTGGGCAGGAAGGGGTGAGCGCCGAGGCCGACGGGAGGCCGCCGCCGAGACGGCAGGGGTGGCGAGACGGTTAACGGGCGTATCGCTGTAAATAATCGTATAAAGGGCAGGTCGGTGGGTGGTGGAGACGGAAGGCGGGCACGTGTCGGGGATGGCCGAGGGCATGACGGAAGGGCTCGCCGGACTCTGGCAACGCCCGGCCCCGGAGGGGCGCGGCCCCGTCAGGTACGGTCCGCCCGCCCCCGAGCCGGGGCTCCCGGTGCTGCCCGAGCTGACCTCCGTACTCGCCGCCGCCGCGGACCGGCCCGCTCCGGAACCCCCCGGCGGCGGACCGTCGCTGCGTGAGGCCGCCTGCCGCCACTGGGCCCGGCGCGGCCTCCCCACCGCCCCGGAGAACGTGGCCGCCGGCCCCGGCGCGCCCGCACTGCTGCTGGCGCTGCTCGGCGCGTACGGCGGCGACGTGCTCCTCCCCAGACCCTGTCCCGCCTGGTGGACCCCACAAGTCCGGCTGCTGGGACGGCGGGCCTACCACGTGCCCACCCCCGCGGAGTGCGGCGGCGTCCCCGACCCGTACGCCCTGCTCGAGACCGTACGCCGGGTCCGCGCCGAGGGCGGCGACCCGCGCGTCCTGCTGCTCTCGGTGGCCGACGACCCGACCGCCAGCGTGCCGCCGCCCGAGATGGTGCGCGAGGCCTGCGAGGCGGCCGAGGCCGCCGGACTGTTCGTCGTCAGCGACGAGAGCTGGCGCGACACCGTGCACCGGCCGCACCACACGCTCGTGCTGAGCCCCGCCGAGATGCTCCCCGACCGGGCGGCCGTACTCGTGGACCTCGCCGGAGCACTGCTCCCGGGCGGCTGGCCCGCCGCGGTGGTCCGCTTCCCCGGCACTCCGAGCGGCACCTGGCTCAGGGCCCGCACCCTCGACGTCCTCACCGCCACCGGCGCCCTGGTCGCGGGCCCCGTCGCGGTGGCCGCCGCACACGCCCTCGACGAAACCGACGCCGTCGCCGGGCGCGCCTACGCCGCCGCCGCCCTGCACGGCGCGGTGGCCGCCGCCGCCCACCGGGAGCTGCTGGCCGCGGGGGCCCTCGCCCGGCCCCCGCAGGCCGGCCGGCACCTGTACGCCGACCTCACCCCGCTGCGTGCCGGACTCGCCCGGCACGGCGTGGGAGACGCCATGGAACTGGAGGACTGGCTCGGCGCCCGGCTGGGCGCGCCGACACCCGGCGGACAGCGCTTCGCCGACGAACTGGGCGCCCTGCGCGTACGGCTGTCGACCGGACCGCTGCTGGGGGCCACCCCGCAGGAGCGGCTCGCCGCGCTGGGCGCCCGCGATCCGCTGACGCTGCCACAGGTCCGGGGCGCGCTCGACCGGCTCGGGTCGGTGCTCGCCGGACTGGCCGACTGACGTGCGGCCCGTGCCGGCCGCCCGCCGCCGAACGGAGACTTCGCGATGAGGGACCAGCCGGACGCCCCCGTGACGACCGCCCCGCCGGCCGGCGGCCCCGGCGGCCCCGGCCCGGCCGCGCTGCCGGGCCGCCCGCCCGCGCGGCCGCCGGCCCCCGCCGCGCCCTGCGGATCCCCGCCCGGCCCTGCGCCGGCCCCGTCCGCACCCCGCCCGCTCGGCGAACACCGGCTCTGGCCGCGCTCGTTCGCGGACCGGCTGACCACCCCGCTCCCGGGGCTGCGCGCCTTCGCCCGGCTCGCCCGCGAGGGCGCGCTCCGGCCCGGCGCGGACGGGCTGAACGGTATCCCCGAGCTGCCGTACGAGCCCGCACCGCTGCCGGCGGCGCGGCCGGGCACGGTGTCCGTGACCTGGGCCGGGCACGCCAGCTGGGTGCTGCGGACCGGCGGCCTGACGGTGCTCACGGACCCGGTCTGGTCCCGGCGGATCCTCGGGACTCCGGCGCGGATGACGCCCGTCGGGGTGCCGTGGGAGGAACTGCCGCCCGTGGACGCCGTGGTGATCAGCCACAACCACTACGACCACCTCGACGCCCCCACCCTGCGGCGGCTGCCCCGCGGCACCGCGCTCTTCGTCCCGGCCGGACTCGCCCGGTGGTGCCGCCGCCGGGGCTTCACGAACGTGACGGAACTCGACTGGTGGGAGTACGCCGAACTGGGCGGCGTCCGCTTCGAGTTCGTCCCGGCGCACCACTGGTCCAAGCGCTCCCTGCTGGACACCTGCCGCACCCTGTGGGGCGGCTGGGTGCTCACCGACACCACCGCCGGGCGCACGGTGTACTTCGCGGGGGACACCGGGTACGGCCACTGGTTCGGCGAGATCGGCCGGCGCCACCCCGGCATCGACCTCGCGCTCCTGCCGATCGGCGCCTACGCCCCGCGCTGGTGGCTGCGCGACGTGCACACCGACCCGGAGGAGGCGGTGCGGGCCTGCCTGGACCTCGGGGCCCGCAGGATGGCCCCGATGCACTGGGCCACCTTCGTCCTGTCGGCGGAGCCCGTCACGGAGCCACTGCACCGCGCCCGCGCCGCCTGGACCCGCGCGGGCCTGCCCCGCGAGGACCTCTGGGACCTCCCGATCGGCGCCTCCCGGACCCTTGAGGGCTCCTGACGAGCGCTGCGGCAGCCCTCACCTCCTCGCCGGCAACACGACCGGCCGGCCCGGGTTCCTCCCGGGCCTTCACGGGAGGGGGAAGCGCAGTTGTTGCCGGCGTGGTACCGGCCCGGCGGGTAGGCGTGCACCGTTTCGGCGATCAGGGTGAAGCCCACCGCGCGGGAGACCGCGTTCGAGGCCGAGTTCGCCACGGTGTCCCCCGCCGGGGACCCGACCCGGAACACCCGCCCCCGTGTGCGGCGTTCGAGTTCATGACCGTCCAGCGGCTGTGACGGGCGAGGAGTGCGGCGTCGGACTCGGGGCCGCCGAGGTGCGCCGTCATCTCCGCGGTATTGCGCCGCCGCAGCAGCCAGAGGTCGTTGTCCGCCCAGGGGCGGAGGCGTACGGGTCCCGCCGTGTTCACGAGCCGAGGAAACAGCCCGGGGCCGGTGGCCCGCACCCGATTCTCCTCGACCCGGCCGAGCGGTGGCTCACCGCCCTCGCATCCCCGACGGGTCACGGGCCGGACCTGGACCCGGGTCACTGCCGGGCCGTCTTCGGCTTCGCCACCACGTGCATCCGCTCGCCCTGCCGGCCGAACAGGCTGAGGATCTCCACGGGCCGCCCGTCGGCGCTGCCGAACCAGTGCGGGGTCCGGGTGTCCCACTCGGCGGCCTCGCCCGGGCCGAGGACCAGGTCGTGGCCGGCCAGGACCAGCCGCAGGCGGCCGTTCAGGACGTACAGCCACTCGTAGCCCTCGTGCGTGCGCGGGTCCGGCTCGGTGCCCCGGTCCGGGATGACCATCTTGTAGGCCTGGAGCGGGCCCAGGCCCTGGGTCAGTGCGACCGACGTACCGCCGTCCCGCATCGCGCGGGGCGTCAGCCGCACCCGGGGGTCACCCACCGGGGGCGCCCCGACCAGGTCGTCCAGGGCCACCCGGTAGGCACGGGCGAGCGGCAGCAGCAGTTCCAGGCTCGGCCGGCGCTGCCCCGACTCCAGACGGGACAGGGTGCTCTTGGAGATGCCGGTCTCCTCCGACAGGGCGGCCAGGGTCAGGCCGTGCCGGTCCCGCATCCGCCTCAGCCGGGGGCCGACCTCGTCGAGGACGGCGCGGTGGGACGGCGGTCCGTCCGGGAGGGCTCGCGTGCGGGCGTGCGGGTGGGCATCCGGGCGCGCGTCCATGCGGGCATTCCACCCGACCGTCCCGCAAACGGCAACACGGGGCCGCCGCCGCGACCGGAGCCGACGGGCGCCGGCCCGGCGGGGTCAGGGCGCGCGCTCCGGCAGGAAACGGGCGGCCTTCAGGGCCAGCTGGTCCCCGAAGTAGGCCGCCGCGTCGGGCCGCATCCGGGCCAGCGCCACCATGCCGGTGATGATGACGTCGCACACCTCGTCGTGCACGTCGTCCCAGCTGTGCGAGTACCCCTTGCGCGGGTTGCTCCCCGTGGCGCCGATCACCGCCTGCGCGGCCTCGCCGAACTCCTCCCCGATCTTGAGCACTTGGAGGAGGTGGCTCTGCGGAGGGTGCACCCCGCGAGCGGCCGCGGCCACCTCGAAGCGGTCTGCGAGGGCGCGGACGGTGTCCCAGGAGGTGGAGTTCACGGCCCGACCCTGCCCCGCCGCAGCCGCCGCCACACCCCCGGAGCCGCGCCGATCAGCACCGTCAGGGCCACCGCCAGCACCACGCCCTTCCACGGCTCGGAGAAGAGCGAGCCGCCCAGGATCCCGATCAGCCCGTACGTCCCGGCCCACGCCAGGCAGGCGGGCGCGTCACCCCGGGCGAAGCGGCGCAGCGGCAGCCCGCCCAGCAGGCAGGCCAGCATCACCGGGATCCGGCCCGCCGGGACCAGCCGCGACAGCACCAGCACCAGCACCCCGTGCTCGTCCAGCTTCAGCCGCGCACGCTCCAGCCGCTCCGGCGCGGTCCGCCCCCGCAGGGACTCCAGCCACCGCGAACCGCCCCGCGAGCGCACCCCGCGCGAACCCAGCCAGTACAGCGCGACGTCGCCCGCGAAGGCGGCCAGCGCGGCCACCACGACCACCAGCAACACCGCCGAAGACAGCGAGCGCTGATGGAGCGCCACCACCGCCGCGGAACTCACCAGCGCCCCCGTCGGGATCACCGGCACCAGCGCCCCCAGCGCCACCAGCACGAACAACGCCGGGTAACCGACCGCCTGCTGGGCCGTCTCCGGCGGCACCCGCCCCACCACGTCCGCCGCCACCCGCCACGGCGTCACGGCAGCCGCACCCGCTCCCCGTGCGCGGGGACCCGTACGGCCACCTTCGGCGCGAGCAGCCCCGACCGCCGGGCGAACTCGCCGCCCGGCGCGTGGAACTCGTACGGCCGCACCGCGTCCATGCCGATCGGCCAGTACGTCCCGTAGTGCACCGGCACCGCCGCCGCCGGAGCCAGCTCCGCCACGGCCCTCGCCGCGCGTTCCGCGTCCAGGTGCCCCGGCCCCAGGTACGGGCCCCAGCCGCCGACCGGCAGCAGCGCCACGTCCACCGGACCGACCTCCTCGGCCATCGCGGCGAACAGCCCGGTGTCCCCGGCGAAGTACGTCCGCGCCGAACCCTCGACCACGTACCCCAGCGCGGGCGCCCGCTGCGGCCCGAACGGCATCCGCCGCCCGTCGTGCCGGGCGCTCACCGCCCGCACCCGCACGCCTGCCCCTACGCCTGCCCCCACGCCTTCCCGCACGCCGACCTCCTCGCCCGGGACCACCTCCGTCACCACCAGTCCCCGGCTCCCCGCCAGCCGCGCCAGTGCCGGCACCGCCCGGCGCGCCCCGCGCGGTACCACCAGCCGGGTGCCGGGAGCCAGCAGCGCCAGCGACGGCAGGTGCAGATGGTCGGCGTGCAGGTGCGACACCAGCACCACGTCCGCCTCCGCCGCTTCCGGCGGGGGCACCGCCCCGCGCCGCCGCCGCAGGTGTGCCAGCCGCCGGGCGAACAGCGGATCGGTCAGCACCCGCACCCCCGAGTCCCGTACCGCGCACGTGGCATGACCCCACCAGGTGATCTCCACCGGCACCCCCGCACCCCTTCCCTCGACAGGACGAGCCTAGGACCTCCCCCGCCCGGCCGCCCGCCGTCCGAGCGGAAGCGGAACCCGCCGGCCCCCTCCTCCCCGGGCCCGGATCGGAGTAGGGTCGGGCGCCATGGATGCGCTGCGCGTGGCCGCTATCGCCAGCCTGGCCCCGCTCGAGGACCTCGACGCCGACCCCTTCACCGTGGACACCCGCAGCCAGCACGCCATGTGCGTGCGGTGGGCCGCCGAGCAGGGGTACGTGGTCACCCGGCAGCTGCTCTTCTACGGACTGCGGACCGACCACTGCGGGCTCTGGCGCGACGTGGACGCGGGGCAGATCGACCTGTTCGTCGCCCCCAACCACCGGGTCCTGGCCCGCGCCCTGCGCTCCGTGGAGGAGTTCACCGCCGAGTGCCGGCGGCGCGGCGTACGGCTGGAGACGGCCGGGCTGGACGAGCCGGCCTACACCTCCGCCATGAAGGCCGAGGTGCACCGCCGGCTGTCCATGCCGACCGCCGGCTACGACGGCACCTGACCGCCACCCGCCCGCCGGTCCCGTACTCCCGTGCGCCACCCGTGTCGACCGGTCGCCCCCGCCGCCCTGTGCGACGCTGGCGAGGGGACCGCGGGCCGGGCGCGGGCCGGGGAGCGAGGCGGGTGCGGCGTGTGGCGGGAGCGGTTGCGCTGGCGGCCGGCGGGCCGGGCGCTGGTACGCGTGGTGCTCGTCTGGGCGGCGTCGACCCTCACCATGCTCGCGCTCGCCGGGCTCCTGCCGGACTTCCGCCTGCAGTCCGCCGACGGAGCCAGCATCACCCGGACGGGTCTGACCGCAGCCTGGGGCGCCGGCGCCTTCGGCGTGCTGAGCGCGCTGGTGTGGCCGGTCCTCGTACGCGCCCTGCTGCTGGTGCCCGCCCTCGTGCTCGGGCTGCTCGTCTTCTTCCTCAACGGCTCGCTGCTGCTGATGGCCCTCAGCCTCATCCCCGCCGGGCGGGGCGCCGCTGCCGCGCCCGAGACGGCGGTGGTCGTGGCCGCCGCGATGTCCGCCGTGGCCTCGGCCACCTCCACCGCGCTCGCGGTGCGCGACGACGAGGCCTACCGGCGCCGGCTGTACCGGCTCGCGGACCGGCGCCGCCGCCGGTTCGGGGCGCCCACCGCCACCAGCCCCGGGCTGGTCTTCCTCCAGCTCGACGGCGTCGGGTACGAGGCGCTGCGCCGGGCCGTGGCCGAAGGGCTGATGCCCACGGCCGCCGGCTGGCTGGAGCGCAGCCACCGGGTCATGCCCTGGCACACGGACTGGTCCAGCCAGACCGGCGCCAGCCAGCTCGCCCTCCTGCACGGCTCCAACTTCGACGTGCCGGCCTTCCGCTGGTACGAGAAGGACACCGGCGAGGTGATGGTCTGCAACCGGCCCACCAGCGCCGCCGAACTCCAGCGCCGGGCGGTCGCGCGGACCCGGGACGGCGGGCTGCTGTCCCTGGACGGCGCCAGCCGGGGCAACCTGTTCGGCGGGGGCGCCGACCAGCTGGCGCTGGTGCTGTCCGTCGCGGCCCGGCGGGGCCGCGCCAACCGCTCCCGCGCGGGCTACTTCGCGTACTTCTCCGACCCGGCCAACGCCGTGCGCACCGCGCTGTCCTTCGTCGCCGAGGTGGGCCGCGAGATCGGCCAGTCGCTGCGCTCACGGATCCGGGGGGACCGCCCGCGGGTGGCGCGGGGCGGGCTCTACCCGCTGATCCGGGCCTTCGCGACGGTGGTCGAGCGGGACGTGGTCGTCGCCGCGGTGATCGGCGACATGCTCGCGGGCCGTGCCGCGGTCTACGCCGACCTGGTCGCCTACGACGAGGTCGCGCACCACTCGGGCCCCCACAGCAGGGACGCCGACCGGGTGCTGGCCCGGCTGGACCGGAGCCTCGCCCTCATCGCCCGGGTCGCCGAGCACGCCCCGCGCGAGTACCGCGTCGTGCTGCTGTCGGACCACGGCCAGAGCCCCGGGGAGACCTTCCTCGGCCGGTACGGGCTCAGCCTGAAGGACCTGGTCCGGGCCGGGTGCGGACTGCCCGTCTCCCGCCGGGCCGGCCGCACCCGCAGCGGGGCCGAGGCCCGGGCCGCGGTACTGGCCGCCCTGCACCGGCCCGTGGAGGAGGAGGGGGAGGAGGCCCACCCGGCACCGGGCCGCGGTCCGGTGGTGCTGGCCTCGGGCAACCTCGGGCTGATCTCCTTCCCCGACGTGCCCGGGCGGGCCTCGAGGGCGCGGATCGAGCGGGCGCACCCCGCGCTGCTGCCCACCCTGGCCAACCACCCCGGCGTGGGCTTCCTGCTGGTGGACGGGCAGGTGCTGGGCCGGGACGGGGCGGTGGCGCGGCTGGACGTACCGGGGGAGGCGGAGGAACTGCTGGCCCCGTTCGGCCCGGGCGCGGCGCGCGCCGTGCGCCGGACGGACTCCTTCCCGCACGTGGCCGACATCATGGTCAACTCGGCGTACGACCCGGCGACCGGTGCCGTGCACGCCTTCGAGGAGCAGATCGGCTCGCACGGCGGGCTGGGCGGGGAACAGGCCCGCCCCTTCCTGATGTGGCCCACGGGACTGTCCGAGCCGGGCCGTGAGCTGGTGGGCGCCGAGGCCGTGCACGCGGTGCTGCGCCGCTGGCTGCGCGAGGCCGACGGCCCCCAGGTCCCGCTGGACGGCCGGCCGGGGGAGGACCGGGAGCGCGGGGAGACCGGTGGGCACCGGGCTCCGACAGCCGCCCGGGAGGATTCGCGGCCCGGGGCCGGATCGGATGGAACCCTTCCTTCCGCAACGGTGCCCGCGCCGGACGAAACCCGGTGATTTGTCGCGCACTCCGCCGTGGCCGACCATGTGCTGACCCGCCCACCATGTGAGACACCCAGAGGCGCACCACCGATGACCAGCACCGAAGCCCCGCCCGTCGAGGACAGCACCGCCCCGGGGACCGCCGTACGGACACCCCCGGCGGCCGCGTCCCGGGACGACCGGCACACCCGCCGCTTCGGGCTGCCGGTGGCGTGCTGCCTGGTCATGGGCAACATCATCGGCGGCGGGATCTTCCTGCTCCCGGCCTCCGTCGCCCCCTTCGGCACCATCAGCCTGCTGGCCTTCGGCGTCCTGACCGTCGGCGCGATAGCCCTCGCCCTCGTCTTCGGCCGCCTCGCCGAACGCCACCCGCGGACCGGCGGCCCCTACGTGTACGTCCGCGCCGCCTTCGGCGACTTCGCGGGCTTCCTCGCCGCCTACAGCTACTGGATCACCGCCTGGGTCTCGAACGCCGCCCTCGCGGTGGCCTCCGTCGGCTACCTCGCCGTGCTCTTCCCGGCCGTGGGCGAGCACCGGTGGTCGATGTGCCTGGCCGCGCTGGCCGTGCAGTGGCTGCCCGCCCTCGCCAACCTGGCCGGCACCCGCTACGTGGGCGCCGTCCAGGTGGTGTCGACCGTCCTGAAGCTGGTCCCGCTGCTGCTGGTGGCCGTGGGCGGCCTGTTCTTCTTCGACCCGGCGAACCTCGGCCCCTTCCAGGCCGCCGGGCAGAGCACCGTCGGGGCCGTCTCCGCCTCCGCCGCGATTTTGCTCTTCAGCTACATCGGCGTCGAGTCCGCCGCCGTCAGCGCCGGCGAGGTCCGCGACCCCGCCCGCAACGTGGGCCGGGCCACCGTCCTCGGCACGGCCGGCGCCGCCGTCGTGTACCTGCTCGGCACCCTGTCCGTCTTCGGACTGGTCGCCCACGAGAAGCTGGTCTCCTCCCAGGCGCCCTTCACCGACGCCGTCAACGCCGTCTTCGGCGGCACCTGGGGCGGCACCGTGGTGGCCGGCGCGGCCGTGGTCTCGATGGTCGGCGCGCTCAACGGCTGGACCCTGCTCAGCGCGCAGACCCCGTACGCCGCCGCCAGGGACGGGCTCTTCCCCAAGGTCTTCGAGAAGAAGCAGCGCGGGGTCCCGGTCGTCGGAGTGCTGGTCACGGTCGTCCTGGCCTCCTGCCTGACCGTCTACAACTACACCGCCGGCTCCGCACGGGTCTTCGAGATCCTCGTCCTGGTCACCACCTTCACCGCGACCGTCCCGTACCTCCTCTCCACTGCGGCCCAGCTCTACTTCCTGGCGTCGGGCCAGTCGGAGCGGGTCCGGCGCGGGCAGCTGGTCCGTGACGCCGTCCTCGCCGGCGTGGCCTTCGGCTTCTCCATGTGGCTGGTCGCCGGTTCCGGCTACGCGGCCGTCTACCAGGGCGTGCTGTTCCTGTTCGCGGGCGTCCTCGTGTACGCGCTGATGGCCGCGCGCAAGCGGCGCGCGGCCGTTGCGGCCGGGGACTAGGGTGGAAGGAAAGGCCGGCCAGGGGGGCGTCAAGGGGTCGCCATGTCAGCGATCAGCAACACCATCGACATCGACCGGAGGCCCGAGGAGGTCTTCGCGTACGTGACGGACCCCACGCACCTGCCGGAGTGGCAGGACAGCGCCGTGTCCGCCGTCCCCATGGGCGACCTGCCCGTGCACGTCGGTTCGAGGGTCTCCGTCACCCGGCGGTACGGCAGGCGGAGGATCCCCACGACCCTGGAGTTCACCGAGCTGGACCCGCCCAGGAGCTGGCACGTCCACGGGGTCGACGGCCCGGTCAGGCCGGACGTGCGCGGCAGGATCGAGCCCCTCGACAACGGCACCCGCTCGCGGGTCACCCTCTCCGTCGACTTCGAGGGCCACGGCCTGGGCAGGGGCCTCGTCCCCTTCGTGGTGAAGCCCAGGGTCCGCAAGGAGATGCCCCGCAGCGAGGAGAAGCTCAAGCACCTGCTCGAGCACTGACCACGGTCTGACGGCCGCTGACGGCCGCTGACGGCGGCGGACGGCCCCGGCACCAGGGAAAACGCGGAGGCCCGCGCCGTACGGCGCGGGCCTGCGGTGTGTGCCGGTACCGGGAGGATCAGTCCAGGTAGTCGCGCAGCACCTGCGAACGCGACGGGTGGCGCAGCTTCGACATCGTCTTCGACTCGATCTGGCGGATGCGCTCACGGGTGACCCCGTACACGCGGCCGATCTCGTCCAGCGTCTTCGGCTGGCCGTCGTTGAGGCCGTAGCGCATGGAGACCACGCCCGCCTCGCGCTCCGAGAGCGTGCCCAGGATCGACTGGAGCTGCTCCTGGAGGAAGGTGAAGGACACGGCGTCGGCCGGGACGACCGCCTCGGAGTCCTCGATGAGGTCACCGAACTCGCTGTCGCCCTCCTCACCCAGCGGGGTGTGCAGGGAGATCGGCTCGCGGCCGTACTTCTGGACCTCGATGACCTTCTCGGGGGTCATGTCGAGTTCCTTGCCCAGCTCCTCCGGGGTGGGCTCGCGGCCCAGGTCCTGGAGCATCTGGCGCTGCACACGGGCGAGCTTGTTGATGATCTCGACCATGTGGACGGGGATGCGGATGGTGCGCGACTGGTCGGCCATGGCGCGCGTGATCGCCTGCCGGATCCACCAGGTCGCGTACGTGGAGAACTTGAAGCCCTTGGTGTAGTCGAACTTCTCCACCGCGCGGATCAGACCGACGTTGCCCTCCTGGATCAGGTCCAGGAAGAGCATGCCGCGGCCGGTGTAGCGCTTGGCCAGCGAGACCACGAGACGGAGGTTGGCCTCCAGCAGGTGGTTCTTGGCACGGCGGCCGTCCTCGACGAGGATCTCCAGCTCGCGCTTGAAGGCGGGCTTGTGGTCGTCCTCCTCTTCGAGCTTGTACTCGGAGAAGAGACCCGCCTCGATGCGCTTGGCGAGCTCGACCTCCTGCTCGGCGTTGAGGAGCGGCACCTTGCCGATCAGCTTCAGGTAGTCCTTGACCGGGTCGGCGGTGGCACCGGCCACCATGACGGTCTGCGCCGGGGCGTCGTCCTCGTCGTCGTCGGACAGCACGAAGCCCTGGCCGGCCGCCTTGGGCGCCTCCTCCTCGGTGTCGTCGGCGAGGTCCTCGACGGCCCAGTCCTCACCCTCGACGACCGGGGTCTCGGCGTCGTCGGCGTCCTTGGCGCCGGCCTTCTTCGAGGCCGCGGTCTTCTTGGTGGCGGTGGCCTTCTTGGCGGCGGTCTTCTTGACCGCCCGCTTCTTGGGCTCGGCGGCGGCCTCGGCCGGCACCTCCTGCGAAGCGGTGGCCGACGGAGCGGATATCGCCGCGGCGGCGGCCGGGGCGGGAGCGGTGGCGGAGGCCTTGCGCGCGCCGATGGGACGCGGTGCGGCCACCGCCTTCTTCGTCACGGTGCGGGCCGGGGCGGCGGCTGCCTTGCGGGGCTTCTTGGCAGCAGCCTTCGTGGCGGGGGCGGCGCTGACGTGGAGGGCGACACCCTCCTCGTCCAGGACCTGGTTCAGGCTGCGCAGGACCCGCTTCCACTGGTCCACCGGGATGCGGCCGGCCTCGAAGGCCTGGCGGACATCGTCACCGTTGATGTGACCCTGCTCGCGGCCGCGCTCGACGAGCGCGACCAGGGCCTCGGATTCGGCGATCTCCGGAGGGAACGTACGGGACGGGCTGAGCGACACAAGGAGCCTCTCGTTGCGAACAGATAAGGAGTGGGCGGGACATCATCGCGCGGACTCGGGAAACAGACCGAAGCGGGTCTGTATTCCGGGGCCGCGCGAGGACACCTGTCGGTTCATCGCCTGCCCGAGTCGATTCGTTACGCGCTGAATTGAGTGACCTGCGCCACGCTGTGCCCGCGCAACCGAACCGGCGGGGATCCGTCGGCCCTCCCGGTCACCCCTTCTTGCGGGCCTCGATGAGGAAACGGGCGGTGTGCGCGACGAACGGACCTTCGCGTTCGATCCGTTCGTGGAGCTCGCGCAGCCGCTCCCGGTACTGCCCGACCGTGAAGCCGGGCACCATCCAGATCACCTTCCGCAGGAAGTAGACCACGGCCCCGATGTCGTGGAACTCCGTCCGCAGCCGCTCGGAGCGCAGATCGACCACCTCCAGGCCCGCCTTCGCGGCGCCGGCGGCCGCGTCGTCGGGGTGGCGGGCGCGGCGGACCTCCTCCGGCTGCGGACCGAGGAAGTACTCGACGAGCTCGAAGACGCTGGCCGGACCCACCTGCTGCGAGAGGTAGGTACCGCCCGGCACCAGCACCCGGGCGATCTCGTCCCACCAGACGGTCACCGGGTGCCGGCTGACGACCAGCTCGAAGGCCTCGTCACCGAAGGGCAGCGGCGGCTCGTCGGTGTCCGCCACCACCACCGCGCCCAGCGGGTGCAGCAGCCGGGTCGCCTTCCGGACGTTCGGCGGCCAGGACTCCGTGGCCGCGGTCAGCGGGGGCAGCGGGCCCGCCCCGGCGAGGACCTCGCCGCCGCCGGTCTGGACGTCCAGGACCGAGCCGGCCCGTCCCAGGCGCTCGCGCAGCAGGCGCTGGTAGCCCCAGGAGGGCCGCTGCTCGGTGGCCCGGCCGTCGAGCCAGGAGAAGTCCCAGCCGTCGACCGGGACGGACCCGGCCTCGGCGACCAGATGGTCGAACGTGCGCGTCATGTCCCGATCGTCCCAGGTCGTCCCCCGTCCTTCCACCGCATATGTCGACTACAGTGGGCACCGGGCCGTGACTGGCGTTCGGGTGGATCACCACCGGGGAGCGGCCCGGTGTGGGCCCGCGGGGCCGTACGCCGTCTGCCGCGCGCCTGGGCGAACCGCGATCCGCAGCGACGTTCAGGAGACCCCGTGACGACTGCCCCCACCGCCACCGCCCAGCTCATGGACGGCACCGCCCTCGCCCGCCGCGTCTCGGAGCGGACCGCCGCCCTCGCCGCGAAGATCACCGAGCGCACCGGTACCGCCCCCTGCCTGGCCACCGTCCTCGTCGGCGAGGACCCCGCGTCCGTCACCTACGTACGGATGAAGCAGAACCGTTGCGCCAAGGCCGGGATCACCTCCCGCCACGTGGAACTGCCGGCCGCGACCACCACCGAGGAACTCGTCGCCACGATCACCGCCCTCTCCGAGGACCCGGAGATCAGCGGCATCCTGCTCCAGCACCCCGTCCCGCACCACATCGACGAGCGCGCCGCCTTCGAGGCCATCGCCCCCGGCAAGGACGTCGACGGTGTGACGATGCACTCCTTCGCCGCCATGGGCTTCGGCCTGCCCGGCTTCGTCTCCTGCACCCCCGGCGGCATCATGCGCCTGCTGGAGGAGTACGGGGTGGACCTCACCGGCAAGCACGCCGTCGTCGTCGGCCGCAGCGCGATCCTGGGCAAGCCCGCCGGAATGCTGCTGCTGGAGAAGAACGCCACCGTCACCTACTGCCACTCCCGCACCCGCGACCTGTCCTCGATCGTGCGGCAGGCGGACGTCCTGGTCGCGGCCGTCGGCAAGGCCGAGTTCATCCGGGGCGAGGACATCAAGCCCGGGGCGGTCGTCCTCGACGCCGGGTACAACGAGGGCAACGTCGGCGACGTCCACTTCGAGTCGGCCGCCGCCCGCGCCTCCCTGATCACCCCGGTCCCCGGCGGCGTCGGCCCGATGACCATCGCGGTGCTGCTGGAGCAGACCGTCCGGGCCGCCGCGGCCCAGGCCGGACTGGACCTCGCGGACCTCTGAGGCGATCATCTTGTGGCGCGGCCCCGCGTGACGGCCGCGCCACGAGCTTGGGGGGACCCGGATGGACCTGTTCGCACCGCTGGACCTTCCCGGCGGCACCACCCTCCCCAACCGTCTCGCCAAGGCCGCCATGGAGGAGAGCTTCGCCGCCCAGCCCGGGCAGCTCCCCGACACCCGCCTGGAGCGGCTGTACGCCCGCTGGGCGCGCGGCGGCGCCGGACTGGTCATCACCGGCAACGTGATGGTCGACCGGCGCGCCCTGACCTCCCCGGGCACCGTCGTCCTCGACGCGCGTTCCCCGCTGGAGCCGTTCCGCCGCTGGGCCGAGGCCGCGACGTCCGGCGACGCCCGGGTCTGGATGCAGATCAACCACCCCGGACGCCAGGTCGGCTCCGACATGCCCGGCACCGCGTGGGCGCCCTCCGCCGTCCCCGTCCGCCTCGGCAGGCACACCAAGCGCTTCGCCCACCCCACCGCCATGACCGAGGCCGACATCGGCGCGACGGTCGCCCGCTTCGCGCTCACCGCCCGGCGGGCCGAGGAGGCGGGCTTCCACGGGGTGCAGATCCACGCCGCGCACGGCTACCTGCTGAGCCAGTTCCTCTCCCCGCTCGTCAACCGGCGCACCGACCGCTGGGGCGGCAGCCTCGACAACCGCGTACGGATGCTCACGGAAACCGTCGGCGCCGTCCGCGCCCGCGTCTCGACGGGCTTCGCGATCGGGGTGAAGCTGAACGCCGCCGACTTCCAGCGCGGCGGCTTCGACACCGACGAGGCCGCCCAGGTCATCGCGGCCCTCGACGGCCTCGGCGTCGACCTGGTCGAGCTCTCGGGCGGGACCGTCGAGAGCCCCGCCAGCATGGGCCACACCACCGACCAGCGGACCCTGGAACGGGAGGCGTACTTCCTCTCCCTCGCGGAACACCTGCTGGGAACGGCGGCCGTGCCGCTGATGCTGACCGGCGGCATCACCCGCCGCGCCACGGCCGAGAAGGCCCTGGCCCGCGGCGTCGCCGTCGTCGGCATGGCCTCCGCCCTCGCGCTGTGCCCCGACCTGCCCCGGCGCTGGCGCGCGGGCGAGGACGCGCGGGTGGAGGTGCCCCGGCTCGAATGGCGCGACCGGAGCCTGGCCGCCGCAGGCACACTGGCCCTCGTCCGCTTCCAGCTGGACCGGCTGGCCCACGGGCGCGAACCCCGCGCACGGGTCTCCCCCCGCTGGATCCTCACGGCCGACAACCTCCGCCACCGCCGCAGGGTCCGCGCGTACGGGGACTGGCTCGCGCGCGAGCCGGCGTACGGCACACCACGGGGGACGGCTTAGGCGGTCTCTTTCGGATCTTGCCGGTTGAGCCCGCGTCGTCCGGTGCCGTGCGTCGCAAGGCGGAGAGGCTCCCGATTACTGGACGTCCTCGGGTGCCGCGACAACGCGGCGAGGTGCGGTGCCGGGCGACGCGGGTCAGGCAAGATCCGGAAGAGACGGCCTAACCGAGCGCCCCCCGGCGGGCCGCCTCCACGATCGGGGAGCCGCGGAACTCCCGGGCCAGCGCGGCCAGGGGCTGGCCGTCGAGGCGGTACGGGGCCGGTTCCGCGGAGCCCGGAGCGGGGGCGCCCGCCCGCTCGGCGGCGGCCCGTACCCGGCAGGCGGCGGCGAGCATGGCCGCGTCCGCCACCACGGAGGCTTCCGCCTCCGTCATGCCCCGGCCGCGCGCGGCCCCGTACGCGGCCGACCGTACGGCGGGGTCGAACCAGCCGGCGAGGGCCAGCAGCCCGTCGTCGATCACCGACTCCCGGTGGATCAGCCGGATCCCGACCGGCGACCACCAGGTCAGCGGGACCGGCGTCACGCCGCGGTGCGCGAACCCGCGCAGGGCCCTCCACAGCGGACGCAGCCGCCGGTACTGGCTGAAGTCCCGCCAGACGGCCGAACCGCCCGCCATCGGCACGATGAACCCGGTGCCCACCAGCAGCGCCGCCGCCGAGGCGAGCGGCGGGGCCACGTACGTGGACAGGCCGTCCCAGTCGCGGCCCGCCCAGCGGGCCCCCACCGCCGCCCACTTCGCGACGAGGTACCCGAGGTCCAGCACCCCGCCCAGGGTGAGCAGCGCCAGCCCGGTCCGCAGCGGCCGCAGCGCGGGATCGACCCGCAGCATCCACTTCAGGCACAGCACGCTCAGCGCGGCGCTGCCGGCGGTGTGCGCCAGCAGGTAGCAGACGATCATCTCGCGCAGCCACGGGGTGTTCGCGTAGTACGTGTCCAGGTCCCGCAGCCGCTCCACGGGCGCGTCCCCGATCACGAACAGGGCCGTGATCAGCACGGTGACCGCGCCGAACACCGCCACCGTCACCCGGGTCGCGCGCCGCAGCTCCGCCGCCGGCCCTCCCGACCAGTGCAGGATCAGCACGATGGAGGCCCCCGAGAAGGCGGTCAGCACGCCGTACACCAGCGGGGCGGCGAAGTTGACGACGCCGGTGATCCGGTTGACCGCGGCGAGGGACGGCGGGGCCGCCAGGAAGGTGAGCAGGCAGCCGGCCACCAGCAGCGCGCACACGGCCCGCATCAGCGGCTGGTCCCAGCCCCGGCGCAGGGCGGGGGCCTTGATCAGCAGGGCCAGCGCCATCACCGTCCCCGCCAGGTAGAGGGGCAGGCCGTCCTTCACCGCGAGCGGCCTCGGGTCCCGGTACCGGCGGCCGGCACGCGAGCGGGGGCGGAGGCGGGGGCGGTGGCACGGCCGCGGGAGGAAGTGGGGGGCATGCGCGGTGCTTTCCTTCGGAGGGTGTGGGGAGGGCGGAGCCGGTGGGCTCCGGGTGTCGGCGGACGCGGTCAACGGCCCCAGCCGAGTGAGGACTTGATGCGTTCGATCTCCTCGGAGGAGGGCTGTTGCCGGGGCGGGGGCAGGAAGGGCTTCAGGATCTTGCCGAGGTGCAGGCCGAAGGTCTCGGCCCGGATCTCGGCCGGGTCCTCCCGGTCGGCGCGGGCGGCCGCCTGACGGACCACCGAGTCCAGTGCGGAGTCCGGACGCAACAGGTCCGTGAGGCTGCCGCGGGGGCCCGTCAGGCGGGCGGCCACGGCCATGCCCGGGCCGTGGCCGCCGCAGGCGCCCTCCTCGATGTGCCACAGCTCGTGGCAGGCGATGACCAGTTGGTGCTCGGGCCGGGTGCGGGCCTCCACGACGACCAGATCGCGTTCCTCCAGCTCCAGCCACAGCCCGCTGGCCGTTTCCGGCGGGAAGGGGGCGAAGCGGAAGTCCACCGGCCGGCCGCCGCGGCGCCGCCGCCCGAAGGCCGCGCACAGGCCCCCGATGATCTCGGCGGCCCCGGCGGGGGGCGTGAGCCGGGCTTCCGCCAGCAGCTCGGCGCCGAGCTTCCGCATGCTCCGTGTGGTCCTCATGGCGCTTCCCCCTCGGCGGTACGGTCGGGCGCACGGCCCGCGGCTCCGGTCCGGGACCACCGGTCGGGCCCGCCGGTACCGCCGCGCGGCGGCCCGCACCGGGAGGTCCTCCGCGGCGCGGCGGCGCGTGCGGAGCGGTGGCCGGCCCGGCGTGACCCGTGCGGCCCGGTGCGGCCGGTGTGACCCCGGTGTGACTCCGGTGTGACTCGGTGTGGCTCGGTGCGGTGAAGCCTAACCGCCCGCCCCGCACGCGCCACCGGCACGGCCCGCGTTCCGCGTGGGTGAGGTGCGGGCGAGGTGCGCCGGGGCGCGGGCGGGGCGGGCACCGCCATGACCCCGGAGGTAATCGACCCCGGCCGGAGCCGGCGGCACAGTGGGGTCATCGGGTTCCGGGGCCGCGCACTCGGCTCCGGGACCCGTCCCCACCCGCACGCATGACCCCCGATGGAGGCTGATCCGCCATGTCCGCGACCCTGCTCGGCAGCATCGCCCGCACCACCGTCCCGCAGACCGCGCTGCGCCGCTTCCTCGCCCTCGACGCGGTCGTCACCACCGCCAACGGCCTCGCCTACGCCGTCTTCCCGGCCCCGCTCGGCCGGCTCCTCGGCGTCGGCCAGGACGCCCTCCTCGGGCTCGGCCTCTTCCTCACCGCCTTCGGCGCCGGCGTCGCCTGGCTGGCCTCGCGCCGCCGTCCGCCGGTCCTCCCGGTGAAGTCCGTCATCGAGGCCAACTACGCCTGGGCCGCCCTCAGCCTGGTCTCGCTCGCCGCCTGGTTCTCGCCGACCGCGGCCGGCGCGGTGTGGATCCCGGCGCAGGCCCTCACCGTCGCCTCCTTCGCGCTCCTCCAGCAGCTGGCGCTGCGCTCGGCCGGCTCAGGGACCCAGTGAGCGCAGGTACTTCACCGTCGCCGGGTCGGCCGGGAGGAAGGTCTCGATCGCCAGTTCGGCGACGGTCACGTCCATCGGCGTGTTGAAGGTCGCGATCGACGACACGAACGACAGCCGGTGCCCGTCGTGCTCGATCACCATCGGGAGCGCGATGTACGGGACGGGCTCGTCCGGTTCTCCGCCGTCCGGGCGGTCCGGCACCGGGTAGGCGGACACCTCCTCGTACAGCGCGCGCAGCGGCGCGGAGCGGGCCAGGGCGATCTGCCGCTCCATCTGTGCCAGCAGGTGCGCGCGCCACTGGACGAGGTTGTGGATCCGCGGGGCGAGGCCCTCCGGGTGCAGGGTGATCCGCATGGCGTTCAACGGCGGGGTCAGCAGGTGCTCCGGCAGCCCGTCCAGCAGCATTCCGATGCCCCGGTTGGCGGCGACCACGTCGTACACGGCGTCGACGACCAGCGCCGGGTAGGGCTCGTAGCCGGTCAGCAGCCGCTGGACGCCCTCGCGCAGGGTATCCATGGCAGGGTCGTCCAGCGCGGTGTGCGGGTAGTGCGGGGCGTAACCCGCGGCGAGCAGCAGCGCGTTGCGCTCGCGCACGGGTACGTCGAGCCGGTCGGCGAGCCGCAGCACCATCTCCTCGCTCGGCCGCGACCGCCCGGTCTCGATGAAGCTGATGTGCCGGGACGAGGAGCCGGCGCGGCCCGCCAGCTCCAGCTGGCTGACCCCGCGCCGCTCCCGCCATGTCCGCAGCAGGGCGCCGAGCGTGGGCGTGGTGGAGGCCGTGATGCTCATGCCCACGACGGTAACCCGGCCGGCGGTCCTGCCGTCAGCCCAGGTCGAAGACGTTCCGCAGGCCGAGACGGTAGCGCCACTGGTCGTGCCGTTTCGCGGACTCCAGTTCCGGGGGGCGGTAGCGCGGGATGACGGCGCAGCGCGCGGCCGTCGAGGCGTCCCGGTCCAGCAGGGCGTTGACCGCCGCGCGGGCCGAGGCGTTCGCGCCCTCCATCGTCGCCAGGTCGATGTCGACGGCCACGTAGTCGCCGCTGAGGAAGAAGTTGGGGACGCGGGTGTGCGCGCTCGGCCGGTCGTGGAAGGTGCCGGTCGGGTGGATCAGCAGCTCGTCCTGGTTCGTGGGCTCCGGGGTGCCCAGGCCGTCCACGCCCGGGTCCAGGAACCACGAGTGCAGGGTGCGGTCGGCCAGCAGGGTCCGGCCGCTGTCGTTGAGGGAGGCCTTCAGCTGTGCCCACACCTCCCGCGCCACCTCCTCCCGGGTGCACTGCTTGGCCGTCTTCCCGTACAGGATCCCGGGTTTGTCCCACTCCGATATGTCCACCGACAGGCAGTCCACGGCCGCGCCGTCGCCGTAGTCGGCCGGGAAGTCGCGGGCCGGCCAGTGCGCGGCCTGCTGGATCGCCGTCAACGACCAGGGCGAGTCGACGCAGTTGAAGTGCCCGTGCACCAGCGGGGCGCGCTCCGTCAGGTAGAACTGGATGCCGGTCATCCAGTCGGTCCGCAGCCGGTCGCAGCGCCCCAGCATCGGGTCGGCGGCCCGCAGCGCGGCGCTCCAGGTGCGGCGGGCGTGCTCCACGGGCAGGGCGCTGACGTAGTGGTCGGCGGTGACGGTCCGCCGGGCCCCGTCGGGGTCCAGGACCGCGACGCCGCTCACGCGGCCGTCCCCGTACCGGACCTCCTGGACGGTCCAGCCGATCCGGAACTCCACGCCGAGGGAGCGCAGGTGCCGCTCCCAGGGGTCGATCCACGCCTCGTTGGTGGGGAGGTTCAGGATCCGGTCCGGCGGGCCGTCCGCGCCCCGGCCGAGCGCGTTGCAGACGAAGGCCTCCCCGAGGGTGCCGACGGTGCGGGTCGAGGCCTCCTCGGCCTTGGTGGCCACGATGTTGCGGGTGACGCCGACGGCCAGGATGCGCTGGTACTCGGCCGACATGCGCGCGGCCCGGGTGAACTCCCACCAGGGGGTGCGTTCCCACACCTCGTCACGGCGCTCGTCGCAGCTGGTGAGGAAGACCAGCACCCGGTTGACGAAGTACGCCGTCTCGTGCGCGGGCAGCCGTACCAGGGTCTCCAGGATGCCGGTCAGGGCGCGCCGCAGCTCCTCCGGCGTCAGTTCGGCGGCGGAGTGGCCGGGCCAGGGGATGGGCGCGCGCAGGTCCTCGCGTCCGGCGGCCCGGGCGAACATCATCTCGGGCGGGGCCACCAGGTTGTCCCACACGCCGTTGGCGTTGCCGGGGAAGGGGATGCGCCGCATGGTGTCCGGGAGGTTGTGGTAGATCCCCGGGATGAAGCGGAAGCCGTGTTCGGCCGGCAGGGGTCTGCGGCCGCCCCGGGCGCTGCCGGGGACGTCCATGCTGCGGGCCTTGCCGCCCAGGGCCCGGCGCTCGTACACCGTGACGGCGTAGCCGCGTTCCGCCAGCTCGTGCGCGGCCGTCAGCCCGGCCACCCCGCCGCCGAGGACGGCGACCGTGCGCCGGTGCGCCGCCGGCGGGCCGGGAGCCGCGGCGGCCGGTGCCGCGAGGGCCCCGAGGGCCGGGAGGGTGCCCGCGGCGGCCGCCGCGCCCGCGATGAACGTACGCCTGGAGCTCCCCGTGCCGTCCGCGCCTTCCCTGCTGCCCGTGCCGTCCGCGCCGTCCGTGCCGCCCATGCCCCGCCTCCTTGTTACCGGTGGTAATGCTCGGTCCGGCGCTGGAGCATAGGGTGGCCGGCCCGGGCGCGGAAGCGTACGGAAGCACCCGGGCGCACTATGGCGGGAAAGGTTCACCACGGCGCGCACCGTGGAAAGCTGACTGCACATCACGGGAAAACGGCCAGGACGACCGGGAAGGGGACAGCGGATGCCGAGCGAGCCGCTTTCGCAGAAGGAGATCGAGGACCGCCTCCGGGAACTCCCCGGCTGGTCCTTCGAGGACGACCGGATCGAGCGCACGTACCGCGTGGACACGCACCGGGCCGCGACCGCCCTCGTCGTCCACATCACCGCGGTCCAGGACGAGCTGAACCACCACTCCGAGCTCACCCTCGGCTACAACACCGTCCGCCTCTCCGTGAACAGCCACGACGCCGGGGGCGTGGTCACGGAGAAGGACTTCGGCCTCGCCGAACGCGTCGAGGCCCTCGCCCCGGCCCACGGCGCGAGCTGACCGGCGCCGCCCCACGCCCCACGGCCCGTCATACCGGTTCCAGCCGCCACCACTGGGAGGGCGAGTCGGTGTCCTCGCCCTGCCGGGTCCGGCCGTCACCGCCGGCCTCCAGCGGCAGCCCGCTGATGCACGCGATCAGGGACACCACGCCCGGATCGTCCAGGTGCTCCTCCACCAGCCACTCCTGCGCGCCGAAGGCGTTGGCGCGCCAGACCTGTACGCGGGCTCCGCTCTCGGTCGAGGCGTTCGCCACGTCCAGGCGCCGGCCGTTGTCCTCGCTCACCACGTGGAAGACCCCGCCGCCGCTGTGCACGGCGGAGATCCGCCACCGCCGGGCCGCCGCCGGGGCGGGCGGCCCGTCGGGGCCCACCCGTACCCGGGAGGCACCCTCGAGCTGGAGCACCAGCCCGCTGTCCACGTTGCGGATCCGGTAGATCCCGTCCGGAAGGTTCACGCGCGCCTCAGTTGTCGAAGACGGCCGGATCCGGCCCGATCCGGTGCCCGTCCGCCCCCAGCGCGTCCAGCGCCGCCAGGTCGTCGGCGTCCAGCTCGAAGCCGAAGACGTCCAGGTTCTCGTGGATCCGGGACGGGGTCACCGACTTCGGGATCACGATGTTGCCCAGCTGCAGGTGCCAGCGCAGCACCACCTGCGCGGCGCTGCGGCCGTGCCGGGAGGCGACCGAGGCGACCGCCGGAAGACCGAGGAGCTCCTTGCCCTGGCCGAGCGGGGACCAGGCCTCGGTGGCGATGCCCAGGGAGGCGTGCAGGGTGCGCAGTGCGGGCTGCGGGAACAGCGGGTGCAGCTCGATCTGGTTCACCGCCGGGACCAGCGGGCTCTCGGCGCGCAGCCGCTCCAGGTCCTCCGCACGGAAGTTCGACACGCCGACCGCCCGGGCCCGGCCGCTCGCCGCGATCTCCTCGAAGGTCTTCCAGATGGTCACGAAGTCGTCGCGCATCGGGCGCGGCCAGTGGATCAGGTACAGGTCGACGTGGTCCAGGCCCAGCTTGCCGAGCGAGTCGTCGAAGGCGCGCAGCGTCTCGTCCCGGCCCCACCGGTGCCGGGAGCTGTTCCACAGCTTCGTGGTGACGAACAGTTCCCCGCGCGGGATCCCCGAGGCGGCGAGGGCCTTGCCGGTGCCCCGCTCGTTCCCGTACGCCGCCGCCGTGTCGACGCTGCGGTAGCCGGCCTCCAGCGCGGTGGCGACGGCCTTCTCCGCCTCGGAGTCCGGCACCTGCCAGACTCCGTAGCCGAGCTGGGGCATGGACGTGCCGTTGTTGAGCCGGACGGCGGGCACCTGGTTCACGTCGGTCGTTCCCTCGGGTCGGTGGTGCGGTGCGGTGCGGCCGCGCCGTGCCACGGCGTACGCCGGGCGGCAACGTGCCCCGCGCCCAGCCTATTCCCGCCGTCCGTCCGCCGCGTCCAGGGCGCGGCGGTACCGGCGGTCCCCGCGTTCCGCGGCCGGCCCGCCGCGCAGGCGTCAGATCCCCTCGCGGGACGGTTCACGGGACGGGTACAGGGCGGCGACCTCGCGCGCGTACGCCTTCTCGATGGCCGACCGCCTCAGCTTCAGCGAAGGCGTCAGCAGCCCGCGCTCCTCCGTGAACTGCCCGGCCAGCACCCGGAAGGCGCGGATCCCCTCGGCCTGCGAGACCAGGGTGTTCGCCGCCACCACCGCCCGCCGGACCTCCGCCGTCAGGTCCGGGTCGTCCGCCACCTGCTCGGCCGTCCGCTGGGGGAGCTTGCGCAGGGACAGCCAGTGCGCGACCCCCTCCATGTCCAGGGTCACCAGCGCGGCGACGAACGGCCGGTCGTTGCCCACCAGCACGCACTGCGACACCAGCGGATGCGAACGCACCCGCTCCTCGAGGGCCGCCGGCGCCACGCTCTTGCCGTTCGAGGTCACCAGGATCTCCTTCTTGCGCCCGGTGATGACCAGGTACCCGTCCTCGTCCAGCCGGCCCAGGTCCCCGGTCGCCAGCCAGCCGCCGCGCAGCACCTCCGCCGTGGAGCCCGGGTCGCCCAGGTACCCCGAGAAGACGTGACCGCCGCGCAGCCACACCTCCCCGTCGCCGGCGATGTGGACCGTGGTCCCCGGGATCGGCGGGCCCACCGTCCCGTACTTGACCGCTCCCGGCGGATTGGCGGTCGCGGCCGCGCAGGACTCCGTCAGCCCGTACCCCTCGAAGACCGTGATCCCGGCCCCCTCGAAGAACAGCCCCAGCCGCCGTGACATCGCCGAACCGCCCGACATCGCGTACCGCAGCCTGCCCCCGAGGGCCGCGCGGAGCTTCCCGTACACCAGCCTCTCGAAGACCTGGTGCTCCATCCGCAGCGCCGCCGAAGGCCCCGGGCCGTTCCCGAACGCCTTCTGCTCCCGCGCCCGCGCGTACCGCACCGCCGTCTCCACCGCCCGGTCGAAGGACCCCCCGCGCCCCTGCGTCTCCGCCGCGCGCCGCGCCGCCGCGAAGATCTTCTCGAAGACGTACGGGACGCCCAGCACGAAGGTCGGCCCGAAGGCGGCGAGGTCCGGCAGGAGTTCGGCGGCGGCCACCGCCGGCTGGTGCCCCAGCTTCACCCCGGCCCGTACGGCGGCCACCTCCACCATCCGCCCGAACACGTGCGCCAGCGGAAGGAAGAGCAGCGTCGACGGCCGCCGCCCGTCCGGCCCGGCCCGGAAGACCGGCTCCCACCGTTCCACCAGCGTGTCGGCCTCGAACATGAAGTTGCCGTGGGTGAGCACACAGCCCTTCGGCCGGCCCGTGGTCCCCGAGGTGTAGATGACGGTCGCGACGGCGTCCGGAGTCACCGCCCCGCGGTGGCGGTGCACCACGTCCTCGGCCACCCCCCGCCCGGCCGCCACCAGTTCGTCCACCGCCCCCGCGTCCAGCTGCCACAGCAGCCGCAGCCCCGGCAGCCGTTCGATCACCGACCCGACCGTCATCGCCTGGTCCTCGTTCTCCACCAGGCAGGCCGTGCACGCGGAGTCGTACAGGATCCAGTGCACCTGCTCCGCCGACGACGTCGGGTACACGGGCACGGGCTGCGCCCCGATCGCCCACAGCGCGAAGTCGAACAGCGTCCACTCGTAGCGGGTACGGGACATCACGGCGACCCGGTCACCGAAGCGGACCCCCTGCGCCAGCAGCCCCTTGGCGAGCGCGAGGACCTCCCCGGCCAGCCGGCGGGCGGTCACGTCCCGCCACACACCGTCCGTCTTGCGCCCGAGCACGACGTGGTCCGGGTCCCGTCCGGCACGCTGGAAGACGGTGTCGGCCAGGCCTCCGGCCGGCGCGCCGGTGACCAGGGGTGGCACGGTGAACTCGCGCACGTTCCGCTCCTCTGCGTGCAGGGCGCCGAGACGCTACCTCACCCGCGCCCCCGCCCGGCACCCCCGAGGAAACCTCCACGAGATCCCCCCGCCGCCCCGACCCCCGCCACCTGCGGCGCGGTCACCGCTACGGTCCCCCGAACGGGTGATCAGGGCCGGTCCGCCCGCTCCCCGGAGGGCAAGGGCCCCGCACGGCCGCCACGCGGCCCGAGCCCCGCCCGGACGGCCGCTACGCCGGCCGGCTCAGGCGGTCGCCGCCCGCCAGCACCGCGGCCGCCAGCGCCTCCGCCGCCGGCGTCGGGCGCCGCCCCTGGAGCAGGGCGAACTCCACCGGCCCCAGCTCCGGCAGTCCGCCCACCCGCACCAGCCCCGGCGGGATCAGCCCCCGGGTGTGCGCCATCACGCCCAGTCCGGCACGGGCCGCCGCGATCAGGCCGCTGAGGCTGCCGCTCGTGCAGGCGATCCGCCAGGCCCGCCCGTCCCGCTCCAGCACCTCCAGGGCCCGCGCCCGGGTGATCCCCGGCGGCGGGAACACGATCAGCGGCACCGGACGCTCCGGGTCCACCCGCAGCCCCTCGGCCCCGATCCACACCATCCGGTCCCGCCACACCAGCCGCCCCCGCTCGTCCCCCGGCCCGCGCCGCTTCGCCAGCACCAGGTCCAGGCGCCCCGCGTCCAGCCGCTCGTGCAGCGTCCCCGACAGCTCCACCGACAGCTCCAGGTCCACCTCCGGATGCTCGTGCCGGAAGCCCTCGAGGATCTCCGGCAGCCGGGTCAGCACGAAGTCCTCCGACGCCCCGAACCGCAGCCGCCCGCGCAGCCGGGTCCCCGTGAAGAAGGCCGCCGCCCGCTCGTGCGCCTCCAGGATGGTCCGCGCGAAGCCCAGCAGCGCCTCGCCGTCCTCCGTCAGACCGACGCTGTGCGTGTCCCGCACGAAGAGCGGGCGCCCCGTGGCCTCCTCCAGCCGCCGCACGTGCTGGCTGACCGTGGACTGGCGCACCCCCAGCCGGGCCGCCGCCTGCGTGAAGCTCAGGGTCTGGGCCACCGTGAGGAAGGTACGCAGCTGCACCGGGTCGTACATGGCCCCACCCTATTGCGTTCCGTGATGACAGTCAGAGCGGTGTGCGTGTTTCCCGATGACCGCCGAGCCGCCACGATGGGGCCGTACCCCCGTTCCGACGCCGCACGACAGCAAGTGAGCACCCATGCGACGCCCCCGCCTCCCCGCCCGGCTGCCCCTGGATCCGTACGTACTGGCCCTGCTCGCCACCGTGGGCCTCGCCGCGCTGCTCCCCGCCCGGGGTACCGGCGCCGCCCTCGCCGGAGGCGCCTCCACCGCCGCCGTGGCCCTGCTGTTCTTCCTCTACGGGGCCCGTCTCTCCACCCGGGAGGCCCTCGACGGCCTGCGCCACTGGCGGCTCCACCTCACCGTCCTGGCCTGCACCTTCGTCCTCTTCCCGCTGCTCGGTCTGGCGGCCCGCCTGCTGGTGCCCGGCCTGCTCACCCAGCCGCTCCACACCGGCCTGCTCTTCCTCTGCCTGGTCCCCTCGACCGTCCAGTCCTCCATCGCCTTCACCTCGATCGCCCAGGGCAACGTCCCCGCCGCGATCTGCGCCGGCTCCTTCTCCTCCCTCGCCGGCATCCTCCTCACCCCGCTGCTCGCCGCGGCCCTCCTCGGCAAGGACGCGGGCGGTTTCTCCCCCGACTCGCTCCTGCGGATCGCCCTCCAGCTGCTGCTGCCCTTCCTCCTCGGCCAGGTCCTGCGCCGCTGGGTGGGCGGCTTCCTGGTCCGCCACAAGAAGGTGCTCGGCCGCGTCGACCGGGGCTCCATCCTCCTCGTCGTCTACGCGGCCTTCAGCGCGGGCGTCACCGCCGGCGTCTGGGAGCGGGTCGGGCTCCCGCGCCTCGGCGCGCTGATCGCCGTGGAGGCCGTACTCCTCGCCGTCATGCTCCTCGTCACCTGGTACGGGGCTCCCCGCCTCGGCTTCGGCCGCGCGGACCGCGTCGCCATCCAGTTCGCCGGGTCGAACAAGAGCCTCGCCGCCGGACTGCCCATGGCCAGTGTCCTGTTCGGCGCGCAGGCCTCCCTCGCGGTGCTGCCGCTGATGCTGTTCCACCAGATGCAGCTGATGGTCTGCGCGGTCCTGGCCCGCCGCCGCGCCCGGGACCCCGAGGCGCTCCGCCGGGACCGGCCCGGCGCTCGACGTGTGGTGGAGGTCTCGCCCGAGGTCCAACCCCCCGCCGGACAGGGCCGGTAACGTGCGTCGGTGACCTGGATACGCCCGCTCTCCGCCACCGCCCCGCGCCCCTGCACCCTCGTGGTCTGCCGCGGCTGCTGCTGCGGAGACCCCCGCAAGAACCCCGGCTCCGACCACGCCGGGCAGCTCGCCCGGCTGCGGGAGGCCGCCGCCGCGTCCGGCGGGCGCCTCGCGGTCCGGACGAGCGACTGCCTCGGGCCGTGCGCCCAGGCCAACGTGATCGTGGTGCAGCCCACGACGGAGGCCCGGCGCCGTGGCGCGCGGGCCGTGTGGTTCGGCTGGGCCCTGGACGACACCGCGACGGACGAGATCATCGCCTGGGCCGCCTCCGGTGGCCCCGGAAGCACCCCGCTCCCGGCCACCCTCGACCTGCACCGCATCGACCCCCCGGAGCCGAAGCCGGCCGCGTCCCCGCGCAGGGGCCGGCGCCGCTAGCCGGCACCGTCCCCTGCGCGGCGCCGCTCAGCCGAGACGGACGTCGTCGACGGTCCAGTACCAGTTGTTGCTGCCGCTGTAGCGGAAACGGACCTGGACGTTGGTGGCGCCCGCCGGGACCTGGAGGACGAGGGACTCGGCCTTGGCGACGGCGTCGGCGGTGTACGTCTTCACCACCGCCGGGGTGCCGCCGTTGTACGAGACGAGGACCTGGGCGGTCTGGCCGGTCTCGTGGCGGTAGTGCGTCCGGAAGTCCAGGGTGCGCGTGGTGCCGCCGGTGACCGCCCACGTGGGGGTGACGAGGGTGGAGTCGAAGGTGCCGGTGTGGGCCTTGTCGTCCCACTCGTCGGAGTCGGCGACGGCGAACACGTCGCGGGAGCGGACGTTGAGCTCGCGCCACTGGTCGCGCTGCGCCTGGCTCCAGAACTCGTCGGTGGCGAAGGCCCACCCGGCCCATTCGGTGACTCCGCCCGTGCCCATCCTCGAGTTGTCGACGGACCAGCCGGCGGGCGGGGTGTGCGTGAAGCCCTTGGTGGCGGCGGGGATCCCGGTCTCGTCCACGCGGGCCTGGAGGTTCGGGCGCAGGGTGTCGAAGGGGTCGCTGTCGGGGGTGTCCAGCGGTACGCCGTCCAGGGCGGCCGTGGTGACGCCGACCTGGGCGAGCGCGATCGCGGCGACGTCGGTGAGGCGTACGTCCTCGCGTACCGAACCGGCCGGGATGCCCGCGCCCTTGGCGATGACGAAGGTGCCGCGCTCCTGGATGGTGGAGCCGCCGTGGCCGCCGCCGTCGGTGTGGCCGTGGTCGGTGGTGACCAGGATCTTCCAGTTCTCCTGGGCGTAGGCGGGGCGGGCCTTGACGGCGGTGAGGAGCTGGCCGACCAGCGCGTCGACCCGGTTGATGGCGTCGAGGTACTGCCGGCTCGCGGCACCGTAGGAGTGGCCGGCGGAGTCGACCTGGCCGAGGTAGACGAAGGCGGCGTCCGGGTTCTGGTCGCGGAGTTCGGCGGCGGCCGCGGCGGCGATCTTCGGGTCCTCGTTGCCGTAGCCGTCGCGGTCGCCCTTGAGGGAGAGCCGCTTGTCGACCTTGGCGGAGAAGACCGGGCCGTTCTGGTCGGTGGAGGTGATGGGCTCCCAGTCGGCGGCCGCGTAGGTGTTGAGGGAGGGCTTGGCGTTCTCGGCGCGGGTCAGGAAGTCGGGGTGGGCGCCGTAGTCCTTGCCGGTGAAGGAGTTGTCCCTCACCCCGTGCTTGTCGGGCCAGACGCCGGTGGCGATGGTGGACCAGCCGGGGCCGGAGGAGGTGGCGGCCATCGGGTTCGCGTAGAGGGTGCTGCGGGCGGTGAGGCCTTCGGCCATCAGGCCGTTGAGATGGGGGGCGTTGGCGGCCTTGACGCGGTCGAGGACCACGCCGTCGAGGCCGATGACGAGGACCTTGCCGGTGGTGGCCCGCGCCGCCGATGGGGCGGGGGCGGAGGCGGCCGCCTTGGCCGCGGCCTCGGCCGCCGCCCTGGCCGGGTCGGTGGGGCCGGGGGCGGCGGAGGCCGTGGTGCCGAGGCCGAGGCCGGTGGCGATCAGGGCCGTGGCGGTGGTGGCGGCCACGGCGAGGGTGCGTCCGGACAGGACAGTGGACACGTGCTCCTCCAGGAGCGTCGGGGAAGGCGCGGCGGACCGAGCGGGATGCGTGCGGACGTGCGGGGACGTGCGGACGTGCGGGGACGTGCGGACCCGCGGAATCCGCGGGGGACCTGCGGGTACCTGCGGGGACCTGCGGCGGGTCCCGACCGGAGGGGAGCGGCCTGCGGTCCGGACCCGTTGCGCACGGGAGACTATTGCGGCCGCGGGTGGCCGCGGGGTCAAAGCTCAGCTTCCGGTCGCGGACTTCCACGCGTCGACGTGAGCGGTGAGGTTCTGGTCGATGTCGGCCCAGTCCGGCTGGAAGACCTCGACCCCGCTCATCAGCTTGGTGAGTTCGATGGCGTTGGCGTCGGTCGGCTTGATGTCGGAGCGCGCCGGGAAGCCGCCGCCGATCTCGCTGACCTGCTTCTGCGCCTCCTCGCCGAGCATGAAGTCGAGGAGCTTCCTGCCGTTGTCGGCGTGCGGGGCCTTGGCGAGCAGGCCGGCGGCGTAGGGCAGGGCGAAGGTGGTGGGCCTGCCGCCGTCCTTCGCGGGGAACCAGATGCCGAGGTTGGGCATGGACTTGGACTGGGCGAAGTTCATCTGGACGTCACCGTTGGCGACGAGCAGTTCGCCCTTGTCGGTCTTCGGCGCGAGCTTGCTGGTGGAGGAGGAGGGGCCGACGTTGTTGGCCTGGAGCTTCCTGAGGTACTCCATCGCCGGCTCCCTGCCGCCGAAGTCGTGCATCGCCTTGATGAGGACGGCCGTGCCGTCACCCGCGACACCGGGGGTGGAGTACTGGAGCTTCCCCTTGTACGTGGCGTCGAGCAGCTCCTCCCAGGTTCCGGGGGCCCGGCCGAGCTCCTTCTTGTTGTAGACGAAGCCGAAGTAGTTGTTGACGACGGAGGTCCACTTGCCGTCGGCGGCCTTGTCGGCCCCGTTGACCTTGTCGGAGCCCTGCGGGGCGTACGCCTGGAGCAGCCCCTTGCCGTCGGCCTGCTGGATGAAGGGGGGCAGCGTGATCAGCACGTCGGCCTGGGTGTTGGTCCTCTCGCGGACGGCGCGCTGCACCATCTCGCCGGATCCGCCCTCGACGTACTTGACCTCGATGCCGGTCTTCTCGGTGAACTCGGCGAAGACCTTGTCGTACCAGCCGTCGCCCTGGGTGCCCTTGAGGCCGTCGGCACTGTAGACGGTGACCACCTTCTCGCCGGCGCCGGGGCCGTCGGCCGGGGTGGAGCCGCCGCAGGCGGTGAGGGAGGAGACGAGGGCGAGGCCGCCGGTGAGGGCCGCGGCACGGAGGACGAGCTTGCCGGTCATGGAGCTTCCTTACGAGGGGGAAGGAGTCTGCTGGGACGACGACGGACGGAGCCGGCGGGGATCAGCGGTACGAGGCGCGGGTGCGGACGCGGGAGACGGCCAGCAGCACCAGCAGGGTGGCGGCCATCAGGACCACGGCCACGGCGGAGCCGCCGAAGAGCGCACCGCGGTCGGTGGCGGTGAAGACCCGGACCGGGAGGGGCATCCAGTCCGGCGGGTAGAGCATCATCGTGGCGCTCAGCTCGCCCATGGACAGGGCGAAGCACAGTCCCGCGGCCGCGGTGAGCGACGGCAGCAGGAGCGGGAGGCGGACCCGCCACAGCACGTAGCCGGGACGGGCGCCGAGGGAGGCCGCGGCCTGCTCGTACGCGGGGTCGAGACGGGCGAGGGCGGCGGAGACCGACTGGTGGGCGAACGCGGTGACGAGGACCGTGTGCGCCAGGACGACGATGGAGCCGGTGCCGTTGAGGAGGACGGGCGGCCGGCTGAAGGCGACCAGTACGGCCAGGCCGACGGCCACGGACGGCACGGCGACCGGCAGCACGAACAGGGCGTCCACGCACCGCTTCCCGCGCCTGCCGAGGGACGCGGCGGCCAGCGCGGCCCAGGTGCCCAGGGTCAGCGCGAGCAGGCTCGCGGCCAGGGCGGTGACCAGGGACGTGGTCAGGGCCCGCAGGGACTCCCCGCGGACGGCGGCGGCGTAGTGCCCGGTCGTCGGGCCGGAGGGGAAGGCACCGGACCAGTGGGTGGCGAAGGAGGCGGCCACCACCACGAGGAGGGGCAGCGCGAAGAGGGGCAGGAAGAGGACCCCGAACAGACCCCAGGCGGCCCAGCGGCCGCGCTTGCTATGCACCAGCACGCTTGCCCACCACCCGGTAGAGGCCGAACAGGCCGACGGACATCGCGATGTTGACGACGGCGACCGCGCAGGCGGCCGCGTAGTCGGATTCGAGGATCGCCTTGCCGTAGACGAGCATCGGCAGGGTCGTGACGCCCTTGGCGCCGGTGAACAGGACGATCCCGAACTCGTTGAGGCACATGACCAGGACCAGGCTGCCGCCGGCCGCCAGGGCGGGCAGCGCCTCGGGGAGGATCACCTGCCGGACGATCCGTGCCGGGCCGGCGCCGAGTCCCGCGGCGACCTCCAGCTGCGCGGTGTCCAGCTGGGAGAAGGCGGCGAGCAGCGGGCGCATCACGAACGGGGTGAAGTACGTGATCTCGGCGAGGAGCACGCCCCACGGGGTGGTGAGGAAGTGGAAGGGGCCGTCGGCGACGCCGAGGACGTCGGTCCACACGCCGTTGGCCATGCCCACCGTGCCGTAGATGAAGAGCAGGGCGAGGGTGATGAGGAAGGAGGGGAAGGAGAGGAAGACGTCGATGAACTTCGCGACGGCCCTGGCCCCGGGGAACGGCACGAAGGCGATGACCAGGGCGAGGGTGAAGCCGAGGAGGAGGCAGCCGGCGGTGACGCCGACCGCCAGCCACACGGTGGTGCCGAGGGCCTCGCGGAAGGCGTGCGAGGCGAAGACGGCGGAGTACGCGTCGAGGGGGCCGCCGACGTCGGGGGTGAAGGACTGCCGGACGACCAGCGCCAGGGGGTAGAGGAACACCAGCGCGAGCACCGCCACCGGCGGCAGCGCCCACACCGCGCGCGGGACCGCGCGCCGCGGGCCGGCTCCGGTGCCGGGTACGGCGTCCGGCGCCGGCGCCGGTACGGCCGCGCGCGCCGGAGCGGCCGGCACCGGGGGAGCGGTCCGAGGCGGGGGAGCGGTCTCGGGCACCGGCGGAGCGGCCTCAGGCATCGGACACCCCCGCGGCCAGCAGCACCGCGTCACGGGGCTCGAAGTGCAGGGTCACCTCGTCACCCAGTGCCGGGGTCTCCCTCAGCTCGGGCAGGTCCGCCTTCACCCGGTGCCCGCCCACGTCCACGTACAGCCGGTGCGTCGAGCCGCGCCACTGCACCTCGGTGATCGTGCCGCGCAGGGCGTTCGGCCCCTCGCCGAGCCGGAGCAGGTGCGGACGTACGCACAGGGTGGCGGCCGAACCGGGTGCCGCGCGCCCGCAGTCGAGGGCCAGCGGGCGTCCCTCGAAGACCGCGCCGCCGTCGCCCACCGTCACCGGCAGCAGGTTGGCGTTGCCGACGAAGGAGGCCGTGAACTCGCCGCGCGGCGCCCGGTACAGCTGCCGCGGCGTGCCGCAGTCCTGGAGACGGGCCCGGTCCATGACGGCGATCCGGTCGGCCAGGGTCAGTGCCTCGACCTGGTCGTGGGTGACGTACAGAAGGGATACCCCGGGCAGTTCGCGGTGCAGCCGGGCCAGTTCCGCCAGCATCCCGGAGCGCAGCTGGGCGTCGAGGGCCGAGAGGGGCTCGTCCAGCAGGAGGACGCCGGGGCGGATGGCGAGGGCCCGGGCGATGGCCACGCGCTGCTGCTGTCCGCCGGACAGTTCGCGCGGGTAGCGGCGGGCGTAGCCGGCCATCCCCGTCATCTCCAGGGCCTCGGTCACCCGGGCGGGGATACCGGCCTTGGGGGCCTTCTGCGCCCTGAGCCCGAAGGCCACGTTGTCCTCGACGCGCATGTGCGGGAAGAGGGCGTACTGCTGGACGACCATCCCGATGCCGCGTTGGTGCGGCGGGAGCGCGGTGACGTCGCGGCCGCCGATCAGCACCCGCCCGGAGGCGGGCCGGACGAAACCGGCGACCGCGCGCAGGGCGGTGGTCTTGCCGGAGCCGGAGGGGCCGAGGAGGGCCATGAACTCGCCGGGCTCGACGGTCAGGTCGAGGGAGTCCAGGACGGTGGTGCCGTGGTAGGCGACCGAGACGGAGTCGAAGCGGATGCCGCTCACGAGGACTCCCCGGGGGCGGGCAGGCCGAGGAGGGCGGGGAGCCCGGCGACGGAGCCGAGGACGTGGGTCGCGCCGTGTCCGGTCAGCGTGGCGCGGTCGTGGGCGCCGGTGAGGACTCCGGCGACGGTCCCGGCGCCGGCGCGGCGGCCGCTGAGCATGTCGTACGCAGTGTCGCCGGCGACGACGGTCTCGCGCACGTCGGCCACGGCGCCGGTGCGCAGGAACGCGGCCAGCACCATGTCCGGGTAGGGGCGGCCGCGGCCGCCCGCGTCGGCGGGGCACAGGGTGAGGTCGGCGAGGTCCCGCCAGCCGAGGGCGTCGAGGATGGCGTCCTGGGTGACGCGGGCGAAGCCCGTGGTCAGGACGACGGTGTGGCCGGCGGCGCGGAGTTCCTCGAGGGTGGCGCGGGCGCCGGGGAGGGGGGCGACGAGGCCGCCGTCGACGAGTTCCGCGTACGCCTCCTCGAAGGCGGAGTTGGCGAGCCGGGCGCGTTCCTCCGTGCCGAAGAGGTGGCGGAAGACGGAGATCTTCGACTCGCCCATGGTGTCGCGGACGTACCGCAGCTTCTCGGCGTGGGCGGGGGTGCCCGGTTCGACGCCGAGGCGGGCGGCGGCGTGCTCGAAGGCGCGCTCGACGAGGCCGCCGTCGGCGACGGTGGTGCCGGCCATGTCGAGGACGACCAGCCGGCGGCCCGTGCCGGCGGGGAGTGCGGCGGGCCGTTCGACGGGGAGTCCGGCGGGGGCGTTCGTACCCGTGGGGGTTTCGGTCATGCGGCTCACCAGCCCAGTTCGTTCGCGGTGGTCTCGGCTATGGCGGGCGAGCAGGTCATGCCGCGGCCGCCAGGTCCGGTCACCAGCCAGACGCCGTCGGCCACCTGCTGGCGGTGGACGACGCGGGTGGTGTCGGTGCACTGCGCGTACACGCCCGCCCAGCGGCGCCTGATCTTCGGCAGGGGGCGGCCCAGGAAGGACTCGACGACCCCGGCGAGGTGGTCGTAGGGGTCTTCGAGGGTGTCGAACGCGAAGGGGTGCTCGTACTCGTGGGTGTCGCCGATGGTCAGTCCGCCGTCCTGGCGCTGGACCATCAGCAGCTGCATCCCGTGCGCGGCGGCGACGGGGGTCTGCGCCTGGGCGGCGTTCAGCTCGTCCAGGGCGGCGCTCCGGTAGGCGGGGTAGTAGCGGAAGCTGTCGGCGTCGGCGACGGAGGTGGTGAGCGGCTCGCCCAGCGGGGCGGTCTGCATCATCTGGAGCCGGACGCGGCGGACGGGCAGTTCCGGGGCGAGTTCCCGGACCAGGCCGGACAGCCAGGCGCCGGTGGCGAGGACGACGGCGTCGCCGCGGTGGACGTCGCCGTGGTCGTCGCGGACGGCTCCGGGACCGGCCAGGCCGCGGACCTCGCGGCCGGGGACGAAGGTGTAGCGGCCGGAGGCGCGGAGGGCCTCGCGGAGGTGGAGCTGGGCGGTCCGCGGTTCCACGGCGGCGTCGCGCTCGCACCACAGGGCGGCCTCGAAGGAACCGCGCAGGGCCGGGTTGATCCGCCGGGCCCGGGCGGCGGTGACCAGTTCGTAGCCGCGGGCGGCGGCGTCGGGGCGGGCGGCGGCCGCCTCGGCGACCGCGTACTCGCGGGCGTTGCGCACCGGGGTGAGGGAACCGATGGCGCGGAAGCCCAGGCCGGGCACCTCCGCGCCGATCCGCTCCCACAGCTCACGGGCGCGCAGGGCGGTGTCGAGCTCCTCGCCCCCGGCCCGGCCGCTGACCCATATCTGGCCGAAATTGCGCAGCGAGGCGCCGCGCGCCTCGGCCTCGCGCTCGATCTGGACGACCTCGTGGCCGCGTTGGACTGCTTGCCAGGCGTGCATGGTGCCGACCACGCCGCCTCCGACGACTATGACTCTCACGGCGTCCACGGTGGGCGGGGCCCGTGACCCGGGGGGATCGCGGGGACGACCGGGCAGTGAACAGCCCTCGACGCTTGGACTAGACCCGTTATCATTCCGTGATGTGGATTGCTCCTGGATCAGGGCGTTCCGGGCTGGTTCGGCCGACCGTCCGGGGGCTACTCGGGCCGCAGGCGGGTCGTGAAGCTGAACCGGTCGCCACGGTAGAGCGAACGCACCCGCTCCAGCGGCCGGCCGTCCTGGTCCCGCGAGAAGCGGTGGATGAGCAGCATCGGGAGCGCGGGCGGGGTGCCGATCAGCAGGGCCTCGCGGGGGGTGGCCAGGACGGTCTCCAGCTTCTCGTCCGCCTCCCCGAAGGAGATGCCGAGGCTGTCGCGGAGGTAGCCGTAGAAGGAGGAGTCCGGCCGGAAGTCGACGTCGAGGTGCGGGGCCCGGGCCACGCGGATGTACGTGCTCTCCAGCCCGACGCGCTCGTCGTCGGCGAGCAGGACCCGCTCCAGGTGCCACACCGGCTCGCCCGCCCCGGCGCCGATGCCGGGCGCGAGGCCGGACGGGCAGGGGAAGCGCTCCAGGCCGATGAGGGTGCGGCCGGGGCGGCGGCCCTGGCGGCGCACGCCCTCGGTGTAGCTGGCGAGGGAGAGGGGCTGCTCCAGCTTGGGGCCGGCGACCACGGTGCCGCGCCCGGAGCGGCGCAGCCGGCCCTCGAGGAGCAGCTCGCGCAAGGCCTGCCGTACGGTCTCGCGGGCCACCCCGTACCGCTCGGCGAGATCGCGCTCGGTGGGCAGCGGGCCGCCTTCGCCGAGCTCGTCGAGGAGGCCGGCGATGCGGGCCTTGACGGCGTAGTACTTGGGGACGCGGCCGTGCTCGGGGATGCCGGAGCGGACGGGCGAGCCGGGGCGGTGGGGCGGCTGCGGGTTCTGGTCATGCACGCTCGGACTGTACGCGGGCCCCCACCGCGCCGTCGGCCCGGCGTCAGGCCCGCGCCGGCGCCCGGCCCGCCGTCGGCCCGGTGTCCTATCCGCGCGGTTCCGGCGACACGGCCCGGGCGGTGCCGGGCAGCAGGATCCGCTCCTCGCCCGCGTACACGTTCATGTCCGGGCCCCGCAGGAAGCCGACCAGCGTCAGCCCCGACTCCAGGGCCAGGTCGACCGCCAGCGAGGACGGCGCCGACACCGCCGCCAGCACCGGGATCCCGGCCATCACCGCCTTCTGCGCCAGCTCGAAGGACGCCCTCCCCGACACCAGCAGCACCGACCCCGCCAGCGGCAGCCGCCCCGCCCGGAGCGCCCGTCCGACGATCTTGTCCACGGCGTTGTGCCGCCCCACGTCCTCCCGTACGTCGAGCAGCTCGCCCTCCGCCGAGAACAGCCCGGCCGCGTGCAGCCCGCCCGTCCGGTCGAAGACCTTCTGCGCCGCGCGCAGCCGGCCCGGCAGCTCCGCGAGCAACTCCGCGGGCACCCGTACCGGATCGGAGGCCAGCCCCGGGAAACGGGTCGCCGTACGGACCGCGTCCAGGCTGGCCTTGCCGCACAGCCCGCAGGACGAGGTGGTGTACACGTTCCGCTCCAGCGTGATGTCCGGAACGGGCACCGAGGGGGCCAGCTGTACGTTGACCACGTTGTAGGTGTTGGAACCGTCCTCGGTGGCGCCCTCGCAGTACGTCACGGCCCGCACGTCGGCGGCGTCGGCGAGGACGCCCTCGCTGGCCAGGAAGCCCACCGCCAGCGCGAAGTCGTCCCCCGGGGTGCGCATGGTGATGGCCAGCGGCTTGCCGTTGAGCCGTATCTCCAGCGGCTCCTCCGTGACCAGCGTGTCGGGCCGGACCCCGGCCGCCCCGCCCCGGATGCGTACGACACGGCGCCGCTCGGTGACCCGTCCCATCGTGATCAGCCCACCCGTTCCGTTCTCGCGCACACCTGACGAGGACATTGTCCCGGATCCGCCGCGCAGGACGTTCCGACAGGAAGTTGCTCGGAATGCTCCAAATTCAGGAGGCGGAATCCTGTTGGGTCACGCGCACCCGTACCGGCCAGTAGCAGGCCAAGCTGGTCAACCGACTGCCTGCCGTAAAGAGGGGGACCCCGCCCATGACCGGTTCACGCGTGGTGGCGCTAGGGCACTACCAGCCCGCGAAAGTGCTCACCAACGAGGACCTCGCGGCCATGGTCGACACCAACGACGAGTGGATCCGGTCCCGGGTGGGCATCCGCACCCGCCACATCGCCGGCGCCGACGAGCCCGTCGACGAGCTCGCCCAGCAGGCCGCGGGCAAGGCCCTCGCGCACGCCGGCCTGACCCCCGACGACATCGACCTCGTCCTGGTGGCCACCTCCACCGCCATCGACCGTTCCCCCAACATGGCCGCCCGGGTCGCCGCCAAGCTCGGCATGCGCGGCGCGCCCGCCGTGATGGACATCAACGTCGTCTGCTCCGGCTTCACCCACGCCCTGGCCACCGCCGACCACGCGATCCGGGCCGGCGCCGCCACCCGTGCACTGGTCATCGGCTCCGACAAGATGACCGAGATCACCGACTGGACCGACCGCAGCACCTGCGTGCTGACCGGCGACGGCGCGGGCGCGGCCGTCGTCGAGGCCTGCGAGGAGCCCGGCATCGGCCCCGTCCTGTGGGGCTCCGTCCCGGACATGGGACACGCCGTGCGGATCGAGGGCACGCCCCCCGTCTTCGCCCAGGAGGGCCAGGCCGTCTACCGCTGGACCACCAGCCGGCTCCCGGCCCTGGCCCGCAAGGTCTGCGAGAAGGCAGGGGTGACCCCCGAGGAACTCGCCGGGGTCGTCCTGCACCAGGCCAACCTGCGGATCATCGAGCCGCTCGCCGCCAGGATCGGTGCCGTCAACGCCGTCGTCGCCCGCGACGTGGTCGACTCCGGGAACACCTCCGCCGCGAGCATCCCCATGGCCCTCTCGAAGCTGGTGGAACGCGGCGAGATCCCCTCCGGCGCCCCGGTCCTCCTCTTCGGCTTCGGCGGCAACCTCTCCTACGCCGGCCAGGTCATCCACTGCCCCTAGGGCGGCCCACGGCGGCCGGGCCCACGGGCCCGGCGCCGCCGGGCGCCCGACATGCCCGCAGGTCAGCACGGCGTGGCGGACCGGCGGCCGCTCGTAAACGTGGTCGGAAGCCCGTCGAACCTTTGCTATGGTTGTCCATGTCGCCGCGGGAAACCGGGGCCGACCACCGGTCCGGGTGGCGGAATGGCAGACGCGCTAGCTTGAGGTGCTAGTGCCCTTTATCGGGCGTGGGGGTTCAAGTCCCCCCTCGGACACCAGCAGGAACCCCACTCGGTGGGGTTTTTTGCTTTTCTGGGCAGTGGCGTGACCAACCACGTGACCCACGGCCCAGAGATTCCCCAGGTCAGACCAGGGATGACAGGCCGAGTCGGCCCGCACCGGAGGCGGCGAGCTTCCGCGCTCCGTCCTTACGTGAGTGCCCGTACCGGGCCATCGTGTAGCCCGGCGAGTGGTGCCGGACGTTCGCGGAGACCTCTACGGGGTTCTCCCCGGCCTCCAGATCGTTCGTGACCATGCTGTGCCGCCAGTCGTGAATGCGGAAGTCCTCCGGCAGGTGCAGCCGGTGCGCATGGTGCGCCATCGTGCGGACACCTTCTCGGGGTCCTGCGGGCCACCTGCCTCCATGGGATGGGCAAACCGCATCGGGCATGCCGAGTTTCGAAGCCGGCTTCGACGGTGCGGCCCCGCAGGGGCCGACATCAGTGGAGCTGGCCAAGTGGGGCGCTCCACGCCCGAAAGCAGCTCCTGTCCGGTCCCTTCAGGGCGTGTACGAGCCGAACGGGGCAGGTGCCATCGTGTTCGCCGTGCTCGCCGTGAGTGCCGAGGTGGAGCGGGAAGGCATCCGGGAGAAGACGTTGGAAGGGCTGGACGCTGCGGCCCGCAACGGCAACGTCGGTGGGCGTCCGTCCGTCGTGGACGACGACAAGCTAGCCGTCGCCCGTGCCCGGCATGCCAAGGGAGAGAGCGTCACGTCCATCGCTAAGACCCTGGGAATCGGTCGTGCCACCTTGACCGCCACCTCGGAGAGAGCGCCTGAGACAGGCGCACACGGACACAGGCGGGCCCCGGCATCAGTCGGGGGCCGCTGTCATGCACGGGCCTGTCAGGCGCTGACCTCCGAGTGCACCGGGACCGGTGGCCGAACGCCCGTGAGCGATTCCGCGCGAGCGAGTAGGCGCGGGGCCAGGTCCGGATACCAGCCACGGGCGACGGCTTGCAGCATCTCTGCCAGGGCCGCGAGTTCTCCGACTCGGCCGGCTGGGGTGTCCAGGACCGAAGCGAACTCCAGCCGGATACGGTCCGCCACGTCGGGAACGAGCAGGCTGTTGGCGTGGAGAAGACCCGCGTCGTAGCCGTAGGGCACCAGACCCCACCGCTCCCAGTCCAGCAGGGTCAGGGGCATGGTCGTGAGGTTGCCCCAGTGCAGGTCACCATGACCGGTCGCCCGCTCCACCTTGGCCGGGGCAGGGATGCCGAGGAACTGAGGGAAGGCGCGTTCGATCCACCCATCCCGGACAGTGACCTTCACTCCCTCCGCCCCAGCGAGCAGGGCCAGAGCTCGGCGCAGGTCGGCCCACCACTCGGCAGGCAAGCCGGGGTCGCGGTCCAGGTCGGCCCGCTCCGGGGACACGACGGGGTGCGTCACGTAATCGAGGACTTCGGCCTCGAAGGCCCACTCCCCGTCAGTCCAGTCGTGCACCTCGTACAGGCGCGGGCGCGGGACCGCGTCAGGCACCAGCAGGGAAGCCCCCACGATGCCCTCCCCCTCCTTCCTGCCCGCGTTCCTCCTGGCCGTCCGGCCTACCCGTAGCCACCGCTCCCCTGCCTGCCGACCGAGGGTCACACCCTGGAACCCCCAGGCCAGCGGACCCGTACACATGAGACCCAGAGCCTTCGCCGCCCTGTCGTGCGCGGCCTCCATCAGGGTCTGTACGTCCTCACTCGGCGGCGAGTTCATCGGTCACCCTCCTCAGTTCATCGGCCGTCAGGGGTGCAGCCAGAGCCTTCGCCGCATCGTCCCAGTGTGCGCGGGTGCTCGCGGAAGTCAGGACGACATCGAGGCCGGGGCACGAGCCAGCAGCCAGCAGGGCAGCGGCTGCGGCCGACAGACCAGGGCGGATGAAGTTCACCAGTTCAGGCGTCATGGCATCCAGCAGTTCACCGCCGTGCAGAGGTGCGGAGCCGAACGTGATAAGCCCCGCGTCCTTCGCCTGCACCAGCGGTCCGCCGCCGTCGAGCGCCTGTCTGATCAGGTCGTCCATGATCAGGCTGACGGGCACCTGCAACGCCGTGAAGTGGTGCTCGGCGGAGCCCGCCGCCTGTCGCGCGAGCGCGAGCAACTCGGGAACCGTGAATGCTTCGGAGGTCAGGCCCGTCCAGGTGGCGACCCCGTACCCGCCGATCTTGCCCGCATGAGCGAATTCTTCCAACGCCGTGAAGGCTTCCCGTACACGCCAGTGCAGAGCGGCACGGTCAAGGCCATGCCCGTGGTGCTCAGGGTTGTGCACGAACACCAGGTCCACGCGGCCGAGTGAGCCTAACGAACGCTTCGTCTGCCAGCGAACGAAGCCCGGTTCAAGGCTGTGCCGGCTGGCCATCTCTTCCCTGGTGAGCACGCCCTCAGCCAGGGCGGTGCGGCCTTGCTCTTCCGTGAAGAACCCCGTCTTCGTAGCTACCCGCACGCTCGGGTACTCCCCGAGAACCGGGCGCAGCTCCTCATGCGCCCGACCGTGGGCGTAGTTGGGTGCTGTGTCCACCCAGGCGCTACCGGCAGCCAGGGCGGTGCGTGCCGCCTGACTGACGGCACGCACGCGGTACGTCCCTAGCGAGAGAGCGGCGGTCACAGCGCGGTCCCCACGACTGCGACGGCATGGCCCTCGATGAGGGCGGATACCAGTTCGGCCACGTCCTTGATCTCCAGTCCGGCGGAGTCGGCCATCTCTCCGAGCGTGGTCGGCTGACCGGTCAGCAGCGTGCCCAGTACGGGCGCGGCCGACTCGGCGAAGTCCCAGGCGGTACCGGCCGCCGAGAACGTGACCGTGCTGTGGGCGGGGTTCGCTGTCAGACGGCCCCGAGGGGCGGTCAGCTTGACCGTGATTTCCGGCCGTGCGGGCAGCCCGTCCACGTAGGGCAGCGAGGGAATCGCGTGCCCCAGGTCGGTCGTGTCGATGGACTGCGCCCACCGTTCCACCAACCGGGTGTCCGCCATCATGCCCAGCACCTCACGGCGCACGGCCTCGATGAAGTCCGACTGCTCCACCAGGGAAGCGAACCGAGGGATGTCCTTGCGCAGTGCGGGGGACGACCGGAGCTGATCCACGACCCAGAGCATGAGGTCCGCGCCCGTGTGCGGGACCATGCCGAACGTCAGGTGCAGCGACTCCGTCCCCTGGTCAGCCGTGACCGCGTGCCACCAGCCGCGCGGCAGGTAGAGCACATCACCGGGGGCGAGAACGATGTCCGCCACCGGGCCACCCTTGGGCCTCTCCGGTGACTCCACGTCCCGGAAGGTCGGAGCCTCACGGGTGGAGCCGTACAAGCGCCACCGCTTCGAGCCGTGAACCTGCACCACGACCACGTCGTGGTCGTCCCAGTGCAGGCCGAAGCCCTCCCTATCGGTCCAGGACGCGTACGCGTTGGCCTGCACGGGCGTGCCAAGGAACCGTTCAAGACCTTCGGCAGCCGCACCCACCGCCGGGTGGATCTTCTCGACCGCATCGAGGACCAGCGACGCCCCGTCCTTGAGCTGGGCGTGGAAATCGGCCGGCTGGATGCGCGACCAGGTGACCGCCCGGCGGTTCGTGGTCGGGATCGCGTAGCGGTGAAGGGGGACCATCTCGCCGTCGGCCGACAGGCGCAGCCGGGGCGGCTCCAGTCGCTGCGTGGCGATGATCCGGTTGAGGTCGTCCCAGGAGAACAGGCCCGCCGTGTTGGCGGTGCCGGGAAAGTGCGCGTAGGAGCGGTGGTACGTCTGGGCGAGGAACGTGTCCCCGCCCAGACGCCCCGCCCACGAGGCTGCATCAAGCATCGTGGGCAGCCCCGTTAGTCGTTGCCGTCGGAACGGCCGCTACTGACGTCGGACTCCTGCTCGGCGCGGGTGCGCGCGGCGACGATCTTCCGCTTCGCGACGAGCAGGCCACCCCCCTCGGGGGCCGCCGAACCGGTGTTCTCTTTCACCATCGGACTTACCTCTCTACTCGGAAACACCCGCCGGGAATCCGGCGGGAGGAACGGGAGGGCAGCAGCCTTCGAGGCGGCTACCGCGTCGCAAGGGCTCCGGCGAGGAACACAGCCGAGCCGCCGAGGACCATGGCCAGGTAGAGCGGACCTGCGTACCGGCCGAAGCGGCGCAGCACCCAGTTCCGTAAGCCAAACCTCACGCCGTCCTCGGCTCGATGTCAGCCGGGCGGAGCGACGTGGCGGACAGCGCCTGGTGGCCCGTGCAGCGGGTACACCCGCAGGGCGGGTATCGCCCCGGATCGGACAGGATGACGAACGCGTCACCCTCCTGGACGCTGGTGCTCTGCTGCCAGGTGCGACCCGAGTCGCGGGATACCCGAAGGGTCATGAGAACGCGGCGGTCAGCTCCGAGGCCCCGAGACTGGGCGGAACCGAAACCATCGCGCGCCATGCCGTTCTCCGTTGCCATGTCCGCACCCTTCCGCAGGTTTGCCCCCGTGCCCGTTTGCGCCAACACCAAGGAAAGCGCGAGGAGTCCGAGCCCTCCACGGCATCCATGCGGCACTCTTGATGCACATCCGTGCACGGGAACGCCGTGGGTTCAGGTCACGGGAAGAGGGGCGTCATGGGACGGACCGCACAACGGTCGGACGCTGGGAGAGCGGCAAGATCGCACCGCAGCCGCCTCAGCGGCCAGGCTTGGCAGCCGCCCTCGAAGTGAGCCTTCAAGAGCTGGACGCCCTTCTGACACAGCCACGAGCCGTAGGCCGGACGACCAGATGCCAGCAGCCCAGTGACCACCCGAGTGCGGGAGACCCAGACGAAGTGATCCGCCGCGAATTCCTCCGCATCCTCACCGTCAGCGGGGCGCTGACCGCCTTGCCGCTGGACGAGGCGGAAGCCCTCTCCGACGGGGTCCTCAGGGGAGCACCCGGTGACTTCGCGAGGATGAACAGTCACCTTTGGCAGGTCTACCAACTGGCCCGGTCCAAGGGGTCCGTTTACCCCATCGTCCGCGACCAACTGACCACCCTGAACGAAGCCCTCGCGGCCGACACCCGAGGCAACTCCCGCCCGCTCCTCAGCGCGGCAGCCGACCTCTTCCAGCTGGCCGGGGAAGTTGCCTTCGACGCGAACCGGTACACCGACGCGGCAACCTCCTACGCCCTCGCAGCATCTGTCAGCAGGGACGCCGGAGCCTACGACCTGTGGGCGTGCGCACTCGTCCGGCACGCCTACGTGGACATGTCGGAGCAGCGCTACCGGCAGGCGGCCCAGATCCTGGGAGCCGCTGAGCGGCTGGCCGGGCGAGGTGACAGCAACCTCGCCACGCGGCACTGGGTCGCCGCCGTCCAGGCGGAGGCGTACGCCGGCCTGGGCGACCTCGCCGCATGCGAGCGCGCCTTGGACCAGGCGGAGCACGTCATGGACCTGAGCGCGGGCAGTACCAACGGCGGGTGGCTGCGATTCGACGGGACGCGGCTGGCCGAGGAACGGGGAGCCCGCTACGTCCAGCTCGGACGGCTCGACCTGGCGGAGGAGGCGTTGCGGCGGGCACTGGAGCAGACCGCCCTTGCATCCGGGCAGTCCTACCGGCGGCGCGGCGCCGTCCTGACTGATCTCGCCGCCATCGGGGCCAAGCGGCGCGACCCCGAACACGTCGTCGCGTACGGCCGGGAAGCCCTGCTCCTGGCCCGAGCCTCTTCCTCCGGATACGTCGCCCGTAGACTCCAGACCCTGTGCGACGAGTTCGGCCCCCTGAGCAGGGACCACCGCGTAGCGGAGCTGGGGGCGGAGATCGCCGCGCTCAGCACGCCATGACGAGAGGGGTTGGCATGTCGCAGACCGAAGGTGCACGAGTGTTCCGGGAAGCCTGGATCGCGGGAGTGCACCAGCACTTCCCGGGGGAACCGAAGGCCGGGTACGTGACGCCCTGGGACGACACCCCGCAGTGGGAGCGCGAGGCCGCGGGTTCGGTCTACGAGCAGGTCCGGCAGTTCATCGAGATCAGCGGCGGGCACGCATCGAGGCTGTCCCGCGAGCAGAAGAGTCGGTTCGTCGCGACGTGCTGGACCGCTCAGATGTTCAAGCACTTCGAGGACCCCAAGCCGGGGTACGTGGCCGACTGGCCCGACCTGCCGAAGTGGCAGCAGGAGACCGACGCCGACATCTTCGAGGCCATCGAAAAGGCCTGATCGAGCGGGCGAGATCGCCCGTCCTGGTCAGGTTGGGCACGTGACCAACGGGTGACCAACAGCGTCCGGAGACGGCCTGAAACAGCAGGAAAAGACAGGAAGCGCAGGACTGCCGAACCCCTGCCACGACAGGCATTCCCGCAGGTCATAACGCCTACGGGCTGGTGCCCGAGTGGAGAGTTCAAGTCCCCCCTCGGACACCAGCAGGAACCCCACTCGGTGGGGTTTTTTGCTTTTCCGGCCCGGAACGGCGCCCCGGACACGGGCAGGCTCCCGGCTCGCTCCGGGGCAGGGGCGCGGCCGGCAGGCGGCCCGGCATTCCGCTCCGGTGTGGTTCTTCCGCGTTTCCGGGCCCTGCCCGGGCCCCTTCCGGCACGCAGCGCCGGGGCCCCGTCGTGGAACGGGGTGGCCGGTTCCGCGCCGTGCGGCATCATGGGGCCTGACCGGGTCGAGGGGGGAACGTGTCGCAGGACGAACCGCGCAACGATGTCGTGATCGCCGGGCGGTACCGCCTGGGGAAGAGGCTGGGACGGGGCGGTATGGGGACCGTCTGGCAGGCCTCGGACGAGCTGCTCGGCCGCGCGGTCGCCGTGAAGGAACTCCACGTCGGCGACGGTAAGGAAGCAGTCGGAGCCCTGCGCGAGGCGCGTACCGTCGCACAGATCAAGCATCCGCACGTGGTCGTCGTGCACGACGTCGTCGAGGACGGCGGGCGCCCCTACATCGTCATGGAACTCGTCGAGGGCGGCTCGCTCGCCGACCGCCTCGGCTCCGCCGGGCCCCTCGGCGCCGGCGAGACCGCCCGCATCGGGCTCGCCCTGCTCGGCGCGCTGAGCGCGGCCCATGACCGCGGGGTGCTCCACCGGGACGTCAAGCCCGCCAACGTCCTCATGGAGGCCGGCACCGGGCGCGTCGTGCTCACCGACTTCGGCATCGCCCGCCTCGCGGGTTCCACCACCATCAGCGAGACCGGTGCCTTCGTCGGCTCGCCCGAGTACACCTCCCCCGAGCGGATGCAGGGGGCCGCCGCCGGACCGGCGTCCGACCTGTGGTCCCTCGGCGCCCTGCTGTGCGCCGCGCTGACGGGTGAGTCGCCCTTCCACCGGGATTCGCTGGGCGGGGTCCTGCACGCCGTCGTCTACGACGAGATCCGGCCGCCCGTGCAGGCGGGGCCCCTGACCCCGCTGATCCGGGGCCTGCTGGAACGCGACCCCGAGCGCCGGCTGGGCGTGGCGGAGGCGCAGCGGCTGCTGTCCGCGTACGTCACCACCGGCAGCCTCCCCCTCCTCGACCGCGCCCCCGGCCCGGGACGGCCGGCGCCGCCCGCCGCCCCGCCCGGGTACTCGCCGACCGAGCGGGTCACGGCGCGGGAGCCCGGAGCCCGCGCCGCGGGTCCGCGCGCCGGGCTGGTCGCCGCGCTCGTCGTGGTGGCCGTCCTCGGTGCCGTGGTCGTGACCTCCCTGATCTCGGAGCGGACCGGGGACAAGGGCCGGGTCGGCGCCCAGGGCGGTCCCGCCTCCCCGGCCCCCGGCACCGCCGCCTCCTCCGTTCCCCGGCCCCCCACGGGTCAGGGCCCGGTGACGGCGACGGCGACGGTGACGGCGCCCGCCCCGGCGGCGCCCGCGCGGACGGTCTCCGGCAAGCCCGCGCCCGCCGGGTACCGCTTCGTCTCCGACCCGGAGGGCTTCGGCCTCGCCGTACCGCAGGGCTTCCAGCGCACCACCGACGACCAGCGGGTCTTCTACGTCTCCGCGGACGGCGCCATCCGGATCGGCATCAAGGTGAAGCCCGCGTCGGCGGGACCGCTCGCCGCGATGCGGCAGTCCGACGCGAACGGACCGTCCAACAACCCCGGCTACCGCGACAACTCCATCGTCCCGACCACGCACGACGGACTGCCCGCCGCCCTCTGGGAGTTCACCTGGAACGGTTTCAGCGCCGCCGAGGGGCCACGGCACACCTTCGACCTCTGCTGGGACGAGAACGGCCGGATGTACGACGTCTGGGTGTCGGCGCCCCTCGGCCGTCTCACCCAGGCCCGGGGCCATTTCGACGCGGCGCTGGACTCCTTCGTCCCGGTCGGCTAGGCCGAGCGCCGGCCGGAACTCCCGTCAGGTGCCCAGGACCATCAGGCCGTCCGGGGGCGGGGAGTTGCCCGGGGCGAGCGGGCCGAGGGTCTGAGGGAGCGCGAGGCCCCCGTCCGGCGGGGCGTCGAACAGGTACGCCGCCCCCGACGCCGGGTCGCGCACCAGGTGCGGGCCGCCCGCCGACGCCGCGAAGCGGGTCAGCGGGGTCCGGAAGAGCCGCCCCAGGTGGCGCAGCGTCTCCGGCGTCGCGGCGGGAGCCGGGGCCGGGGCGCCCGCGGGGGTGTCCGGCGGGATCGCCCCCGACAGCAGCAGCGCCAGCAGCACCGGGACCGCCTTGCGGCGCAGGGCCTCGGTGGCGGAGTGCAGCCGGTGCGCGTGCGCCGCCGGCAGGGACAGGGCGAGGCTTCCGGCGGCGTGGCCCGTCGCGAGGGGCACCGCCGAGCAGACCACCCCGGGGGAGTACTCGCGCAGGTCGAAGACGGGGGCGCCCGGTGCCACCGCGTCCAGGGCGCTGAACAGGGCCCGGCTGTCCGTGATGGTCCGCGGGGTGAGCCGGGCCGGGCGGTGGCGGGCCACGTGGTCGGCCCGGCCGTCGTGGTCGAGCTGCGTCAGCAGGCACTTGCCGACCGCGCTGGCGTGCGCGGCGGCCCGGAAGTCCACCCACTCCCGCACCGGCGGAGCCCCCGGCCCGTCGGCCATCTGCGTGATCCGGACCTCGCCCTCCGCGTACCGGCTGAGGTACACGGCGGCCCCCGCGCTGTCGCGGGCCAGCGCCAGGGTGCGCTGGAGCTGCCCGGCCAGGCCGGTGCCGCCCGGGGCGGCGAGCCGGTCCAGGGCCGGGCCGGGCGCGTACACCCCGGCGGCCGGGCAGTACGCGTACTCCTCCTCGCGCAGCATCGCCAGGAGCGGGCGCAGCTCCGCCGCCGCCAGGCCCGAGTCCCGGACGATCCCGGCCGCCCGCACCCCGAGCGGGTGGCGCTCCAGGACCCGTACGACGGCCAGCGCGCGCCGCGCCTGCGCCAGGGCCTCGCCCGTGTCGGCCCGGACCGCCGTCCCCCGCGCGGCCGACGTCAGCGCGGGGTGGCGCAGCGGGCCCGGTCCGGGGCGCGGCCGGGCGGGCGGCGGCGGGGCCGGCGGCAGGAACGCGGCCAGCACGGAGGGCAGCCCCGGCCTGGGCAGCGGCACCGGGCCCAGATCGGGGTCGTCGCACTGGTCGACGTACCGCAGGACGGCGGCCTGGGCGCACAGCCGCACCTCGCGCAGCTCGCGGCGGCCGCCGGGCCGGAAGCCCCGGCGGCCCAGCTCCCGCGCCCAGAGCAGGGCGTCGTGGTGCTCGCCGCGCCGGGAGTGGTCCAGGAACAGGCAGTAGGCGGCCGGGGCGGTGCGCGGACTGCCGGAGCCCGCGGCGAACTGCCACCAGAAGCGGGAGCCCTCGCGCAGCCCGGACAGGTGCAGCAGGCAGCCGAAGACCACCGCCCCCGGCAGGTCGCTGTGCCGGTCCTGTACGAAGCGCCCCAGGTCGGCACCGGCGCGCGGGTCTCCGACCACGGCCAGACAGGCGGCCTTCAGGTCCCGCCGGGCCCGCTCCGAATCGAGCGGCAGGTCCCGGGCGGGGTCGCTCCAGCCGAAGGACCGGCGACGGCCGCGGGACGCGGGGGAGGCGGGGACGCCGGGGACGCCCGGGGCACGGGGGACCCGCAGCAGGCGGGCCTCGGCGGCGCCCAGGTCGTAGTGCGGGTACCGGTCGCGCACGCCCGCGCGGGCCAGGAACTCCGCCAGGGGGCGGGGGGCCGCCGCCGCACGGCCGTCGCCGGAGCCGGGATCCTCGCCGGGCCTCATGATTCGGCGGACGCGTCGAGCAGCCGTGCGAGGCGCCGGTGGGCCTGGCCGAGCTGCGAGCGGACGGTGGCCTCGTCGACGCCCATCACGGCGGCGGCCTCGCCGGGGCTGCACTGGAGCCCGTAGCGCAGGAGCACGGCGTCCCGCTGGCGCTCGGCGAGGCGGGAGACCGCCGAGTAGAAGCGGATGGTGTCGGTCAGCACCTCGTACTGGTCGGCGTGCGCCTCCTTGAGCGCCGCCTCGAACGCGCTGGTGTCCATCGGCTCGGGGCGGTGCATGCGCGGGTCGCGGCGCCGCTGCCAGTCGACGATCCGCTGCTTGAGCACGGTCCAGGCGTAGGCGTCGAGGCGGTCCATGTGCAGCATGCGCAGCCACTCGCTCATGATCGACTCGAAGGTGGCGTCCACCGCGTCCTCGGCGGCGGCGTCGGAGCCCAGCTGCAGGTACGCGAAGCGCATGTACGCGGGCCGCCGGTTCGCGTGGAACGCCCAGTACGACAGGCGCGCGGTCGACCCCCACTGACTCATGGGCGTGGGCTGCCGCCGCCGGCTGGGCAGTCCCACGGCCCCACCGGACTCCTCCGGTCCGCCATCGTTCACCGTTCCCCACCTCATCCCCTGTGCGGGGTCCATGAGAGCAGCGCGTACGCCCCTCGAGGGGGTGGAGGAGCAACATGAGGGGATTAGGCCGAGTGCTGATCGTTTCTTGACTGATGCCGATCATGCGAGGAGCCGGCGAGGCCGAACGCATATGCCCGGCCCGAGCCGGCTCGTCCCGCCCCCACGCCCCCGGGCCGCGCCGGGTCACGCCCGGCGTACCGGGCCGCGCGCCGGGCCGTGCACCGGGGCGTGGCCGGCCGGGGTCCGGAGCGCGGACGCCGGTCGGGGCGGCGGCGGGCCCGCTGTAGCATGGGCCCGACGCGAGGGCCGTGACGGAGAGGTCACAGTCCTCGCTTTTGCGTTGCGTCCCGCCCTCCCCGGAGCCCCGGGGAAAGCCGACGCGTGGCCTTTGGGCGGTTCGATACGATGAACCGCGCGTCGTCACGCGTAGATCCGTACAAATGAAACGAATGGAGCATCCGAGGATGGCTCGACACCTGATCACCAGCGCGCTTCCCTACATCAACGGGATCAAGCACCTGGGCAACATGGTCGGGTCGATGCTTCCGGCGGATGTGTACTCCCGGTACCTCCGCCAGCGCGGCCACGACGTCCTGTACATCTGCGCCACCGACGAGCACGGCACCCCCGCCGAACTCGCCGCCAAGGAGGCCGGGATCTCGGTCGCCGAGTTCTGCGCGCAGGCGCATGACGCCCAGAAGGCGGTCTACGACGGCTTCGAGCTGTCCTTCGACTACTTCGGCCGCAGCTCCTCGCAGCAGAACGCCGAGATCACCCAGCACTTCGCGCGGCAGCTCCAGGCCAACGGCTTCATCGAGGAGCGCGCGATCCGGCAGGTGTACTCGCCCGCCGACGGCCGCTTCCTGCCGGACCGCTACGTCGAGGGCACCTGCCCGCACTGCGGCTACGACAAGGCGCGCGGCGACCAGTGCGAGAACTGCACCCGCGTGCTCGACCCCACCGACCTCATCGAGCCCCGCTCGGCCATCTCCGGCTCCACGGAGCTCGAGGTCCGCGAGACCAAGCACCTCTTCCTCCTCCAGTCCAAGCTCCAGCACGAGGTCGAGGCCTGGGTCGCGCGGCACGAGGACGAATGGCCGCAGCTGGCCTCCTCCATCGCCCGCAAGTGGCTGACCGAGGGCCTGCACGACCGCGCCATCACCCGCGACCTCGAGTGGGGCGTCCCGGTCCCGGCCGACACCTGGCCCGAGCTGGCCGCCGAGGGCAAGGTCTTCTACGTCTGGTTCGACGCGCCGATCGAGTACATCGCCTCCACCAAGGAGTGGGCCGACGCCGACCCGGCCGGCCGCGACTACAAGTCCTGGTGGTACGAGGCCGAGGACGTCCGCTACACCCAGTTCATGGCCAAGGACAACGTCCCGTTCCACACGGTGATGTTCCCCGCCACCGAACTCGGCACCCGCGAGCCGTGGAAGATGGTCGACTACGTCAAGGCCTTCAACTGGCTGACGTACTACGGCGGCAAGTTCTCCACCTCGCAGAAGCGCGGCGTCTTCACCGACCAGGCGCTGGACATCCTGCCCGCCGACTTCTGGCGCTACTTCCTCATCGCCAACGCCCCCGAGTCCGACGACTCGTCCTTCACGTGGGAGCACTTCGCCGCCACGGTCAACAAGGACCTCGGCGGCACCCTCGGCAACTTCGTCAACCGGGTCCTCACCTTCTCCCGGAAGAAGTTCGGCGACGAGGTCCCCGCGGGCAGCCCGGCCGGCGAGGCGGAGGCGAAGCTCGGCGAGCAGATCGCCGAGCTGCTGGCCGAGTACGAGGGCCACATGGAGACCCTCCAGTACCGCAAGGCCGCCGCCGCGCTGCGCGCCCTGTGGTCGGCCGGCAACGCGTACCTCGACGAGAAGGCCCCGTGGCTGGAGGTCAAGACCGACCTCGACGGCGCCGCGCTCACCCTGCGCACCGCGATGAACCTCATCCACCTCTACTCGGTGGTCTCTGAGCCGTTCATCCCGGCCTCCGCCCGCGCCATGCGCTCCTCCTTCGAGCTGGCCGGCGACACCGCGACCTGGGTGACCCCGGAGCGGGCCAGGGCGCTGGACGCGGTCCCGGCCGGGACGCCGTTCACCGTGCCGCCGGTGCTCTTCGCGCGGATCACCGAGGAGGACCTGGAGTCCTACCGCGAGCGCTTCGGCGGCGACCCGGAGGCCTGAGCGCCCCCGTGACCGTCCTGGAAGGGGCGCGGCCCGCCCGGGCCGCGCCCCTTCGGCGTCCCCGGCGTCCCCGGCGTCCCCGGCGGACGGCGGGGGCGGGGTAGGCAAAACCCCACCACGACGACTCCGCCTGGGTGTGCGGACCCGGAGGGGGCCGCGCCGCTGGAATGGGTCCATGACCCCTTCCCCCACCGCCCGGTGGACCGCCGGCTGGCTGCTCGCGGCCGCCTGGGCGCTGTCCTTCCCGCTGTTCTCCGCACTCGCCCCGCACCGGCTGTGGGGCTGGTGCGCGGCCGCCGGCTACCTCGCCGCCGCGGCCGCCACCGCCCTGGGCCGGCGCCGCGAGGCCCTCGCCGTCGCCCTGCTGGGCGCGGTGGCCGTGCCGCTGCTGTACCTGGTGCTCACCGGACAGGGGCAGTCCGAGGTCGGCGTGATCGAACGGTCCGCGCGGCGCCTCCTCGCGACCGGAAGGTTCTACGCGGACCGGCCCGCCGGGGTCGAGGAGTACACCCCGTACCTCCCCGGGACGGCGCTCCTCGGCATCCCGCGCGCCCTGCTCGGCGGCGACGGCGGCGGCTCCGGTTCCGGCGGGGGCGGGAGCTGGGCGGTACGGCTGCTGGGCGACGCCCGGCTCTGGTGCGCCGCCGCGCTCTTCTGCGGGATGCGGGCCGGCCGCCGCCTCCTGGGCACCGCCCCCTCCCCGCTGCTCGCGCCGCTGGTGGCCTCGCCGGTCGTGGCGCTCCCGCTGGCCGTGAGCGGCGTGGACCTGCCGCTGGCGGGGCTGTGCTGCCTGGCCCTCGCGGCGGCCGCGTCGGGCCGCCCGGCGGTCTCCGGGGTGGCCCTGGCCGGGGCGTGCGCCCTCAAGTGGACGGCGCTGCCCGCCGTGGCGGTGGTCCTGGCGCTCCTCGCGGTCCGGCGGGGCGGGCGGACGGCGGGGCGCTGCGCGCTGGTGACGCTGCTGGGCACGGCCGCCCTGGTGGGGCCGGGCCTGCTGCTCCAGCCGGCGGAGCTGTGGCGGCAGGTGTTCGCCTTCCCGACCGGCCGGGCCGAGGTGGCGACTCCGGCGAGCAGCCCCCTGCCGGGCCGCCTGCTCGCGGACCTCGGGCCGTGGGGCTGGTACCTGACGGTGGGCCTGCTGGTGCTGGCCGGGCTGGGGGTGGCGATGTCCCTGCTGGTGCGTCCGCCGCGCACCGTGGTGGCCGCGGCCGACCGGCTCGCGCTCGGGCTGACCCTGGCGTTCCTGCTGGCTCCGGCGAGCCGCTTCGGCTACCTGGCGCTGCCGCTGCTGCTGGTGGCCTGGGCGCGGTCGGCGGCCCCCGCGGGCCCGGCCGTCTCCCGTGTCGTGGCGCGCTCCCGGACCCGGCGGACGGCTCCGGCCGGCTGACCGGGGGCGGCCCAGGTCGGGCGGGACCACCGGGGCCCCGGGCCACCGGGGGAAGGGAAGGCCGGGGCGCGGTCAGCCGGTGGCGGCGTCCGGGGCGCGCAGGTGGGCCAGGACGGCCAGGACGCGGCGGTTGCCCTCCGTCGGGTCCAGGTCCAGCTTCGTGAAGATGTTGCCCGCGTGCTTGACGACGGAGGCCTCGGTGATGAACAGCCGCGCCGCCAGGGCCTGGTTGTTGAGCCCCTCCGCCATCAGCGCCAGCACTTCCCGCTCGCGCGGGGTGAGGCGGGCCAGCGGCTCGTTCGCCGGCCTCGGCGCGAGCAGGACGCGGACCACCTCGGGGTCGATGACCGTCTGGCCCTCGTGGACCCGCCGGAGCGCGTCGAGGAACTCGGTCACCTCCCCGACCCGTTCCTTGAGCAGGTAACCCAGCCCGGCCGCCGAGCCGCCGGTGAAGAGCTGGGTCGCGTAGGCCGTGGCCACGTACTGGGAGAGCACCAGCACCGGCAGGGACGGGTCCGCGGCACGCAGTTCCAGCGCGGCGCGCAGTCCCTCGTCGCGCAGCCCGGGAGGCATCCGCACGTCCGTGACGACCACGTCGGGCCGCTCGGCCGCGACGGCCCGCAGCAGGGCGGGGGCGTCGCCGACCGAGGCGAGGACCCGGTGGCCGCCCAGGGCCAGCAGTTCCGCCAGTCCCGCCCGCAGCAGGACGGAGTCCTCCGCCAGGATCACCCGGAGCACGGCACCTCCATCCTCAGTTCCGTCGGCCCGCCCACCGGACTGGACACCGTCAGCCTGCCCCGCAACATCGCCACCCTGTCCGCCAGACCCGCCAGGCCCGCCCCCGCGCCGGGATCGGCCCCGCCGCGGCCGTCGTCGGTGACGGTGAGGGTGAGCCGGCCGCCCTCGACCCTACCGGCGACGCCGACCCGCGAGGCCCCGCTGTGCTTGGCCGCGTTGGCGAGGGCCTCGGCGACGGTGAAGTACGCGGTCACCTCGACCGGTTCGGGCAGCCGGGGCAGCTCCAGGTCCACCCTGACCGGCACGGGATGCCGCAGCGCCACCTCCGCGACCGCCGCCGCCAGCCCGTGATCGGTGAGCACCTGCGGATGGATCCCCCGTACCAGGTCCCGCAGTTGCGCCAGGGCCAGCTTGGCCTCCTCGCGGCCCCGGCCCACGAGCGCCGCCGCCTCCGCGGCCTCCGGGTGCTCGCGCAGCCGCAGTTCGGCGAGGCCGAGCGTCATGCTGAGGGCCACCAGCTGCTGCTGGGCCCCGTCGTGCAGGTCCCGCTCGATGCGCCGGCGTTCGGCTTCGAAGGCCTCGACCAGCCGCACCCGCGACCGGGTCAGCTCCAGCACCCGGTCGTCGTCCCCGCGCGGCCCGAGCAGCAGCCGGGCGCACGCGACCTGCGCCCCGGCGACCAGCGCGCCCGCGTACGCGGCCAGCACCAGCCCGGCCAGCCCCACGGCCGTCCCGCCCAGCGCCTCCAGCGGGCCCGCCACCGCCTCGCCGGGTACCAGCATCACCGGCTCCGGGGCGAGGGCCCACACGATGACGGGGGCCGCCACCAGCAGCAGCGAGAACGCCACCAGCGCGAGCACCGCGAAGCCGGCCGCCCCGAAGGCCGGCCCGAGCAGGGCGGCGTACCCGAACTCCCGCCAGGTGGCGCGTTCGCGCAGCCGCGTGCGCAGCCAGGCGGCGGGACCGGCCCCGGCGAGCGAGGTGTGCGGGTCCGCCACCGGCTCCGGCTCCACCCACCGCAGCCGGTGCCGCTCCAGTTCCCCGAGCGGCACCGCACCCGCCAGGGCGGCGGCCAGCAGCACCAGCCCGATCCCGGCCACCGCCAGCAGCACCCCGAGCCCGACGAGCAGCACCAGGGCGAGCAGCACCCCGTACCCGAGCGGAGCCCCGCTGCCCAGGTACGCCCAGCACCGCCAGGGCCACCCCGATCCGAGGAACCGCCCGGGCCGCCGCATGACGCGCCACGCGGTGACGGGCTGGGCGGGGGAGGGCGTGGCGGTGGACATGCGGCAAGCCTAGGTGAGCCGGTCCCGTCCCTCACGTGCCGTCACGGTCCCTTTCCCGCCACGGACTCGCGGCGCCCGGGGGTCCGCCGGGCCGACGGGCCGACCGGCCGCCCGGGCAGCCCGCCCGGGCGGGGATCTCGACCTGTCCGGCGCGTGTCCGAAGCCCCGCCGTGATCGTTTCTTCAGCCGTAACCCTCATATCGGCTGCCGGATCGGGAGGACCGCGGTGACGGCTTGGCAGTACTTCGCCGGGGCGGGGCTGGTGGCCGCGCTCTGCCCGTTGCACGGCCACGTGGCGGTCGCGGGCGACGGCCACGGCCACGGGGCGCGGGTCGACGTGTGCGTGCCGGGCGGGCCGCCCAAGCCGCCCAAGACGCGGCCGCCCGCAGTGCCGCCGCCGCCCGTGGCGCGGCCCGGCAGCCCGTCGCCGGTGCCGCCGGCCGTACGGGTCACGGGGCCCGACGCCGTCCGGCCCACCGTGCGCCACCCCGGCCACGCGCCGGGGCTGCCGGGGGCGCCCGTGCCGGGGGCGGCGCCGGACGGGCCGGCGCCGCCGCCGGGAGCCGCGCCGGCCGCGGACGCGGCGCCCGAGCCGGCTCCGGCCGGTGCCTCCGCCCCGCCCGCGGCCCGGGCCGCCGCCGGGCAGACGCGGAGGTTCCAGGTGCGCCCGTACCACTCCGCGGCCCTGGAGCGGCGCGGCCCGGACGGACTGAGCACCATGATGCTGATGGTCGTCGTGACCACCCCGGCCGTGCTGGCGGCCGCCGCGCTGCGCCCCCGCTCCAAGGGCCGCAGCTGATGCCCGCGCCCCCGAGCGCCCGCGTCCCGCCCGCGCGTCCCCGCGCCCGCGCACCACGCATCCACTGACCCACCGAACGGGAGATCCCTCGTGTCCGAATGGCTGGTCCTGGCCATCGCCATGGCGCTCGTCTGCGCCCTCGTCCTCGCCATCACCGTGGTCCGGCACCGCCGGGTCGCGGACGACGAGGACACCAGCGAAACCCCCGACGTCATCGAGTACATGACGATGATGGTCGGCGTGGTCTACGCGATCGTCCTGGGCCTGGCCATCGCCGGTGTCTGGGAGGCGCGCGGCGCGGCCGAGGACAGCGTGCGCCGCGAGGCCCAGTCGCTGTACGAGGTCACCCAGCGCGCCGACGTCTACCCCGCGCCCGTCCGCGACCGGATCCGCGGCGAGGTGGACGCGTACGTCTCGCACACCGTCAGCGTGGACTGGCCGCGCCTGGTCTCCGGCCGGGACGCCTCGGCCGAGGGCGCGCAGCTGCTCGGCAGGCTGCGTACCGACGTCACCCACCAGAGCCCCGCCAACGAGCTGCAGGCCCAGGCCTACCAGCCGCTCCTGGACCACATCGCCGCCGCCGACGACGCCCGGCACTCGCGGACCCAGAGCGACGAGTCCACCCTGCCGGGGGTGGTGTGGTTCGGGCTGGTGGTCGGCGGCATCGTCACGATCGGGCTGATCTTCACCCTGCAGATCCGGCGTTCGGGGCGCGAGCTGCTGCTGGCCGGGCTGTTCAGCGCGCTGATCGTGTTCCTGCTGTTCATGGTGTGGAGCTTCGACGCGCCGTACGGGCGCGACGGGACCGACTCCGCCGAGCCCTTCCAGGAACTGTTCCCCGCCCTGTCGGTGACGGCCTCCCGCTGACCCACGCGACGGCGCCGGCGGGCGCGGTCAGGGCCGGTTCAGCCCCCCGCCGGGGCCGCCTGCCGCCGGACGGCGGCCACCAGCGGCGAGTGCCGCAGGGCGTGGGAGATCCGTACGAGGTCGCGCGGCCCGTCGGCCAGGAGCGGCACCCGCTCCTCGTCACCGTCCCCGCCGCCCTCCGGGGCGGCGGCGCTGGCCCGGACGGCCGCCACCACCATCGCCGCGTCCGCGACGGCGCGGGCCGTCTCCTCGTCCGCCCCGGCCGAGCGGGCCCGCTCGTAGGCGGTGTCGCGGTGGCGCCGGTCGAAGGAGGGGCCGAGCCGCAGGAACCCGTCGTGGATGTCGGACTCCCGCTGGATCACCCGGATCGAGGCCGGGGACCACCAGGACATCCGCACGCAGGGCGCGCCGCGGGGCGCGGTGCTGTGGACCTCGTGCCACAGCGCGCCGAGGTGCCGGTAGGTGCTCCAGGTGCGCCAGCTGTCCGACACGCGCTGGTACACCAGGGGCAGGACGAAGCCCACCGAGCTGACCAGGGCGGCGAAGGCGGCCAGCGGCGGGGCGAGGTAGGTGCTCAGGTCGTCCAGGTCGTGGCCCAGCCAGCGGGCGGCGACGGCGGACATCTTGGCGGCGTCGTAGGCCAGGCTGATGGTGTACCCCGCGACGATGATCACCAGACCGGCCCGGAGCCAGCCGCTGACCCGCAGCGACCAGCGCCAGCACATCGAGACCATCATCAGCACGGCGGCGTTGTGCGCCAGCAGGTAGGCGGCGATCATCAGCCGGATGTACGGGGTGTTCGCGTAGTAGGTGTCGAAGTCGCGCAGCCGCTCGACCGGGGCCTCACCGAGGGCGAACAGGACGACGATGGCCACCACGACCACGGCGTAGCCGGCGATCCAGCGCTGGGAGGTGCGCCGGATCTCCTGCCTCGCGCCGCCGCGCCAGTTGAAGACCAGGACGAGGCAGGAGGCGCTGAAGGCCGTCATCAGGCAGTAGACGAGCGGGGCGGAGAAGTTGGGGACGCCGGTCCAGCGGTTGACGGCCGCGATGGTGGGCGGGGCGGCGAAGGTGAACACCGCGCCGCCCAGGAGGAGCAGGACGAAGACGGACCGCAGCAGCGGATCGCGGCCGTTGCTGCGCAGCGCCGGCAGCTTGCACACGAGGGCCACCGCCATCGCGGCCGCCGGGATGTAGTAGTCCGGTCCGCTCAACGGTCGTTCCTGTGCCCCCGGTAGCCGAGAGAGGTCTCAATCCGGCCCGCCAGCTCGTCGCGGCGGGCCGGTGGCCGGGGGCCCGCCGACCCGGCCAGCCAGGTGCGGCAGCGGCTGCCCAGCAGGAGCCCGAAGCTCTCGGCCTCGGTCTCCTCCCGGACGTCGGCCCGGGTGCGGGCGGCGACGCTGCGGACCGTCTCGCCGAGGTCGGCGCCGTCGGTCAGCAGCCGGGCGGCGACGGCGGCCCCGTCGACGTGGTGGCTGCAGTGGCCGGCCTTCATGTGCCACAGCTCGTGGCCCAGGATCACCAGCTGGTGGTCGGGTGCCGTGCGCTCCTCGATGACCACCAGGTCGCGGTCCGCCATGTCGAGCCACAGACCGCTGGCGGTCCCCTGCGGGAACGCGGCCATCCGGAACTCCACCGGGCGGCCGCGGTGCCTGCTCATGCCCTCGCAGAGGGCGGCGTAGAGGTCCACCGGCTCCACGGGGGCGGCCAGCTTGATGCCGGACACCAGCTCCGCGCACAACCGCCGCTGCGCTCTGCCTATGCTCACCGTTCTCCCCGTCGGCGCGGATCCGGATCAGGACTCAAGGATCAGATCCAGACTTTCGACTGGGTCATGATTCGTTCGGTTTGACGCTTTCGAGAAGCATGTCCAGCCATTCGGTCACCTTGTCCCGGTGCTTGTCGCTGGGCAGTTGTGCGGCGCGCCAGGCGATGCCCCGCACACCGTGGTTCTGCAGGAGTCTTGCCAGCGGATCGCCGGTCGAAGCCGCCTCGGCCGGTACGGTCTGCCGCTCGCGCCCCGCGAAGTCCTGGAGCAGCTGCTGCTCGGTGCGTTGGAGGGCGTCCGTGAGGGCGTCGGCGTCATGGGCGGTGAGGAAGCCCGCGTGTACGCCGAAGAAGCGCTGGATGGCGTCGCAGTGCTCCATCGTGGGCCGCCGGTCGCCGTTGATCAGGGCGCCCGCCTGCTGCCGGGACATGCCGGCGCCGTCGGCGATCTCCTGCTGCGTGTAGCGGCGGCCGTTGGGTTTCACGCGGGTCCGCCGCAGCAGGTCCAGGCGCTGGAGGAAGCGCGCCTGCAGGTCGGGTTCGCCGGCCCGCCGGCCGTCGAGCAGGGTCCTGATCACATCCGCGGGAACCCCCGACGCCTCCGAGAGCCGGCGGAGGTCGAAGACCTGGTTCGGGTCGCGGCCCATTTTGTTCGCCAGTTCAGCGACCCGCGTGACGGTCGCTGCCAGGGGCGCGTTGGCCACCGCGACGGGAGCCGGGAAGCCGTCTGTCACCAGTGGTTCTCCTAGATCGCGCGAGGTCAGTGGGCACGTGTCGGCCTCAGGGAATCTATCCGGTTTGTTTTGGGAGAGCCAGAACTTGCCACAGCTGTGGCGGGAATGAGCTGTCGCTCGGCTGGAATTGCCACAATAGTTGACACTCGAATGAAGTCGGTAGCAGGATCGCCACACGGAAATGAAGATCCAGACCGTTGAGGAGGGGGAGCTCTCGGTGCCACATCTCGCAGCGGTGGGCCCGTCTGATGGCCTCGTCCGAGCCGGTGAGGAGCGCCTGGCGGGTGAGGAATCCGCCCGCGGCGCAGTGCGGTCGGAGCGGCGCAAGGAGATTTTGCGCCAGCGCCGCGAAGAACTGGGCCTGAGCCAGGAGGACGTCGCGTCGCGGCTGCACATCAGCGTGCGCGCGTACGGAAACTGGGAACGCGGGCTCGTCAAAGAGTGGACGGACCGCAAACTCCTCGCCCTGGCCGAGGCCTTGGAGATGAGCGAGCGGCAGTGCTTCTGGCTGTTCAGGGTCATGGTCGACCGCGATCCGCCGCCCACCTGGCGCGCGGCCGAGGAGAACCGGCTGCCCCAGGACCCGGCCCAGCGCGACTACCTCGTGGACTACGCGGCCCTCATGGAGGCCGTGCCCTACCCGAGCTTCCTGGTGGACCACCGGTGGGACGTGGCCCTCACCAATTCGGCCTTCGACCGGCTGTTCCAGTCGGTCCGCCCCCATCCCACGGCCCTGCCCGACGACAACTTCCTGCGCTTCGTGCTCTTCCACCCGGATGCCGCGGCCGTGCTGGAGGACCACGAACCGGCCTGGTGCGTACCGCTGCTGGCCCAGTTCGCCACCGCCCTGGCCGGGGCCCCGGACGACGAGGGGCTGCGGAGCATCCGTCAGGAGGTGGCCCGTGACCCGTTCATGGAGGCCGCCTACCGCTACGGGGTCCCGCACTGGCTGACCACCCACGGGGAGGGCGCCGCCGAACAGGACGGCGCGGTGCGGACGGTGCGCCATCCGGACCCGGGCTGGGGCCTGGTGCGGTGCCGGATGGTGGCGGAAACCAGCCGCATGCTGGAGGGGATGGGCCTGACCCGGATCACCCTGGTGCTCTCGGCCCCGCAGGGCCTGCCGGCCGGTCCGGTGCGCGGCGGAACGGGCTCTCCGCAGCAGCAGGGCGCGCGCCTGCGGGCCGTGCCGTCGCTCGGGGAATGACCCCGCGGGGGAGACTGGCCCCCTGAAGCGCGTGCCACGGCCCGTGCCGGGGCGGGGTCGGCGGCACCGAGCCGTACCGACCGCCTGGTTCGGTGTCCGTGCGGTGCCACGATCCGCGACATCGCGCGGATGCCGCGGACCGCGGCATGCCGGCGGCGTCGCCGGCGGCGTGGCACCGCCCGCGCCCGGAACGCCCGGGCCGTGGCCGCGGCCACGATGGCGGAAGGGCGGAACAGGGCATGCGGTTGACCATCCTCGGCGGGGGCGGATTCCGCGTCCCGCTGGTCTACGGGGCACTGCTGGGCGACCACGCCGAGGGCCGGGTGTCCCGCGTGACCCTCTACGACGAGGACCCCGCCCGGCTCGCCGCCATGGCCCGGGTCCTCGCGGACCAGGCCGCGGCCGCCGGGGTGGCGGACGCCCCGGCCGTCACCGCCACCGGTGACCTGGACGAGGCCCTGCGCGGAGCCGACTTCGTCTTCTCCGCCATCCGCGTCGGCGGCCTGGAGGGGCGCGCGGCGGACGAGCGGATCGCGCTGGCCGAGGGCGTGCTGGGCCAGGAGACGGTCGGCGCGGGGGGTATCGCGTACGGCCTGCGGACGGTGCCCGTGGCCCGCGAGATCGCGCGCCGGATCGCCCGTACCGCCCCCGGCGCCTGGGTCATCAACTTCACCAACCCCGCCGGAGTGGTCACCGAGGCCATGGCCGAGGAACTGGGCGACCGGGTCATCGGCATCTGCGACTCTCCCGTGGGCCTCGGCCGGCGGATCGCCCGGCTGCTCGGCGCCCGGCCCGGCGAGGCCTGGATCGACTACGTCGGCCTCAACCACCTGGGCTGGGTGCGCGGCCTGCGGATCGGCGGACGCGACGAACTGCCCCGGCTGCTGGCCGACACGCGGGCGCTGGAGTCCTTCGAGGAGGGACGGCTCTTCGGCGCCGACTGGCTGCGCTCGCTCGGCGCGGTCCCGAACGAGTACCTGCACTACTACTACTTCAACCGTGACACGGTTCGGGCCTACCAGGAGGCGAAGCAGACCCGCGGCGCCTTCCTGCGCGACCAGCAGCGCGCCTTCTACGCCGAGGCCGGCCGGCCGGGACGCCCCGCCGGGGCGGCGCTGGCCGCCTGGGACCGCACCCGGGCCGAGCGCGAGGCCACGTACATGGCGGAGAACCGCGAGGTGGCGGGCGTCGGGGAGCGCGAGGAGAGCGACCTGGAGTCCGGCGGCTACGAGAAGGTCGCCCTCGCGCTGATGCGGGCCATCGCCCGGGACGAGCGGGCCACCCTCATCCTCAACGTCCGCAACGGCGCCACCCTCTCCGTGCTCGACGCGCACGCGGTCGTCGAGGTGCCGTGCCTGGTCGACGCGAACGGCGCCCACCCGGTCTCCGTGGCGCCGCTGCCGCTGCACGCGGTGGGGCTGGTCACCTCGGTGAAGGCGGCGGAGCGGGCGGTGCTGGCCGCCGCTTCGAGCGGCTCGCGGGCCGACGCCGTGAAGGCATTCGCGCTGCACCCCCTGGTGGACTCGGTGACGGTGGCCCGGCGGCTGCTGGACGGGTACGCGGCGGAGCACCCGGGCCTGGCCTACCTGCGCTGACCTCCCTCCCCGGCCCCCCGGCCGCGGGGCCTCACCCGTACGGCGGCTTGCGGGAGGCGGTGGGACGGGGGTGCTGTGAGAGTGCGGATGTGACCAGTGCCCCCGCCGTCGCCGCGCCGCCGCCCGTGCTCGACCGGCGGCGCCGCAACGTCGTCTTCGGCACGATCATGCTGGGCGTGCTGCTGGCCGCGCTCGACCAGACGATCGTGGGCACGGCCCTGCCCACCATCGTGGCGGACCTCGGCGGCGCGGCGCACATGGCCTGGGTGGTGACCGCGTACCTGCTGGCGGAAACCGTCGCGACGGTCCTGGTGGGCAAGTTCGGTGACCTCTTCGGCCGGAAGGTCATCTTCCAGATCTCCGCCGTCATTTTCATCAGCGGCTCCTTCCTGTGCGGCCTCGCTGGCGACATGACCCTGCTCATCCTGTGGCGCGGGCTCCAGGGCATCGGCGCCGGCGGCCTCATGGTCACCTCGATGGCACTGATCGCCGACGTGGTGCCCCTGCGCGAACGGGGCAAGTACCAGGGCGCCATCGGCGCCGTCTTCGGCATCGCCACCGTCATCGGACCACTGCTGGGCGGCCTGTTCACCGACCACCTCAGCTGGCGCTGGGCCTTCTACGTCAACGTCCCGATCGCCGTGCTCGTCGTCCTCGCGGCCGCCCGCACCATCCCCTCGGTACGCGCCGCCGGCCGGCCCGCCATCGACTACCCGGGCATCACCCTGATCGCCGCCGGTGCGAGCGCGCTGATCCTGGCCACCAGCTGGGGCGGCAACGAGTACGCCTGGAACTCACCGGTCATCACCGGTCTCTTCGCGGGCGGCGCGCTGGCCCTCGCCCTGTTCTGCGTGGCCGAGACCCGGGCGGCCGAACCGATGCTGCCCATGCGGCTCTTCCGCAACCCCGTCTTCACGGTGTGCTCGGTCCTCAGCTTCGTCGTCGGCTTCGCCATGCTCGGCGCGATGACCTTCCTGCCGACCTACCTCCAGTACGTGGACGGCGACTCGGCCACCCTGTCCGGCGTACGCACCCTGCCGCTGGTCATCGGCCTGCTGATCGCGTCCGTCCTCAGCGGCAACGCCACCGCCCGGACCGGCCGCTACCGGATCTACCCGATCGCCGGCTGCGCGGTGATGGGCGCCGGCCTGTACCTGCTGTCGCTCATGGAACCCGGCACCGGCGGGTGGCTCGAGTCGGCGTACATGTTCGTCCTCGGCACCGGCATCGGGCTGTGCATGCAGGTGCTGACCATCGCGGTGCAGAACACCGTGGACTACGCCGACCTCGGCACGGCGACCTCCGGCGTCACCTTCTTCCGTACCCTCGGCAGCTCCTTCGGCACGGCCGTCTTCGGGACCATCTACGCCAACCGCCTGGAGCCCGAGCTGAGGGCCGGGGTCGCCGAGGCCGCCCGCGCCACCGGCGCCGATCCGGCCGCCCTCGCCGGCGCCGCGCGGAGCCCGCAGGGCGTCCACGGACTGCCCCCGGCCGGGGCGGGCCCGGTCATCGACGCGTACGCCGACGCCCTGCACACCGTGTTCCTGTGGACGGTCCCGGTGGCGGCCGTCGGCTTCGTCGTCGCGCTCTTCCTCAAGCAGGTCCGGCTGCGCGACAGCGCCCGGGCGGGCTCCACGGACATCGGCGACGGCTTCGCGTCCCCGGCCACGGCCTCGGGGGACTCGGCCAAGCTGCTGGAACTGGCTGTGGGCAAGCTCGTACGGAACATGGGGCCCGACACGGCACGGGCGATCGTCCACGCCTCCGACACCCGGCTGGACATGGCGGGGGCGTGGGCGGTGATGCAGGTCGACCTGATGACCCGGACCGTGGGGCACGCCGGCCTGGGGCTGATCGCGTCGCGGCTGTCACTGCCGCCGGAAGTGCTGCTGCCGGTCTTCGACCGGATGGTGGAGGAGGGCTTCCTGACCCGGCAGAACGGCTTCTTCGCCCACACCCGGGCGGGCGAACGGGAAGCGGCGGTGATCTCGCGGGCGTGGGCGGACTGGCTGGGCGACCGGCTGGAACAGGACCGCGGCCGGCCGCGGAGCGAGGAACTGCGGGCGGCGGCGGACGCCATCGCGAAACGCCTGCTGGCGGAGGACCTGCGCGAGGGCGGCTTCGCACCCCGGCCGGGGACGCGGGGGACAACGGGCGCCGCGTGAACCAGTGCCGCGTCAGGCAACGTTCGCCCTGTTGACTGGCGGTCACGGCGTGGGAACCGGGAAGCCCGCGTCACAACTGCCTTGTGCGGCTGGTCGCTCCACTCTGTGGATCTACGCCTGGTCGAAGGTCCAGACGAGCACCACCTGCTCCTCTTCCGGGATGCCTCCGGCACGCCGGTAAGTCGCCCGCGCCGCCGCGTTGTCCTCGTCCGTGATCACCCACATGCCGTAGCAGTTCCGTTGGCGCGCCAGGTCCGCGAGCGCGGACACCAGGGCCCGGCCAACACCGCGCCCGCGGAACAACTGGTCCACGCCCAGCTCGTACAGGAACATCTCGGTGCCCTTGTCCGGGTGTGTCATCTCGACGCCGGTGACCATCCCCGCCGGGGCGTCATCGGCGTAGGCGACCAGGAGGTGGTGGCGCTCGTCCGCCAGAAACCTCTCAGTCGCCTCCGGCAGAGGGGGCACATCGAAGAGATGCCGGGCGTCCTGGACATCCTCGGCCCGAGTGATGCGGCGAATCTCCATGGGGGGATCCTGCCAGGGCTCGGCACCAACGGCACCGGTTTTCTCCCTGGCCCACGTCGCCCGATGCGGCACTAGTGATCTGAGTCGGAGATTCACTGTTAGTCGGACCTGGACGACTCATGCCCGACTAACAGTGAATCTCCGACTCAGATCACTAGACGACCGGTGGCCGGCCCAGCCGGGCCATGCGCCACACCGTCCGCCATCGAATGGGGTGCCGGGGGCCGCCGGAGGTCCGCAGGCCCTCGGCGAAACCGGCGGACCAGGCCCGCAGGCCCGTCAGGGAACGCGTGCGGGCCACCGTCAAGGCCACCCACACGCCCAGGTAGACGGGGACGAGCGGTGCGGGCAGGTGCCGCTTGGCCAGCCAGACCCGGTTGCGGGCCGTCATCCGGTAGTAGACGGCGTGCCGGGCCGGGGACGTCCTCGGGTGCTGGAGCACCAGCCGCGGCTCGTACAGGACGTCCCACCCCCGGTCGATGGCACGCCAGGTCAGGTCGGTCTCCTCGTGGGTGAAGAAGAAGGCGTCCGGCCAGCCCCCGGTCTCCTCCAGCATCGGCATCGACAGCGCGTGGCCGCCGCCCAGGAACGTCGTCACCAGGCCCCCTCGCATGGGGTCGCCGGCGCGCAGGCGGGGAACGTGGCGGCGCTGGGTGGCACCCGTCTCGTCCGCGATCCGGAAGGAGACGATGCCCAGACGGGGGCCGGCCTCGTACAGATCGGCGATCCGCCGGAACACGTCCGTCCCGACGAGCAGGCCGTCGTCGTCCAGGTCCACCAGGACATCGACGTCCCCGAACTCCCGCAGCCGGCGCCAGGCGGCGTTCCGGCCGCCCGACACCCCGAGGTTCTCCGCCAGCTCCACCCCGGTCACCCCCTCGGGGAGGCCCGGCAACGGCGTGCCGTTGCCGACGACCACGACCCGGGCGGCGCCCTCGTCCTGCCCGGCCACCGACGCCAGCAGCGCCAGCAGCTCCGGCATCCGGTCGCCCATGGTCAGCACGGCGACACCCACACGCGGCCGGGTCACGACGTCCACCACTTCCTTCGGCACCAGGTCAAGGGGCGAGCGTACCCCCGGCCGGGGCGGCGGCACGCAGCGCCGCTTCGACCCGGCGGTTGCCGGTCATGGACGCCGTGACCGCCGTCATGGCCAGGAGGAGGCCCGCGGCGGCGTAGAGCGGGGTGCGGACGTCGTAGGCAGTGGCCAGCCAGCCGCCGAGGACGGCCCCGGCCGGGGCCGCGCACATGGCCAGCATGCGGGAGGTGGAGGCGACCCGGCCCATGAGGCGGGCCGGGACGACCGCCTGGCGGAGGGAGGGTCCGAGCACCATCGTGGCGCCCATGCCCGCCCCGCAGACGGCGAGCGCCAGCCCGGCCACGTACGGGTCCGGGGCAGCGGCGAGGCCCAGGATGGCAAGCCCCTCGACGACGGCCGTGCAGGTCAGCGCGGTACCGGTGCCGAGCCGTCGGCCGAGGCGGGAGGCGATGCCCGCACCGACCAGTCCGCCGGTGGCCTCCGCCGTCAGGAGCAGGCCGAAACCGAAGGTGTCGATGCCGAGACGGTCGTGCGCGAAGAGGGCGAGGACGGTCTCCACCGCCAGGAAGGCGACGTTCCCGACCGCCGGCCGCAGCGCCAGCCCGAGCAGCAACCGGTCCCGGAAGACGTACGAGGCCCCGGCCCGCGCCTGCCGGAGCAGCGACTCGCGGGCCTCCGGCACGGGCCGGGGCACGGCGGGCAGCGTCCGTACGAGCAGGGCGCAGAGCAGGAACGACACCGCGTCGGCGAGCAGCGGAACCGCCCGCCCCAGGGCGAGCAGCGCACTGCCCGCGGGCGGCCCCGCGAAGCCGGACATGGCGGTCTGGGCTCCGCGCAGGCGGGAGTTGGCCCGCTCCAGGAGGGCCGGGTCGCGGCCGAGCAGATCCGGCAGATAGGCCGTGGCGGCCGTGTCGAAGAAGAGTCCGCCGAGACCGAGCAGGAAGGCGACGGCCGCGAGCAGCGGAATGCTCAGTACGCCGAGCACGGCCGCCACCGCCGGTATCACGAGCAGCGCCGCACGGGCCGCGTCCACGACCCACATCGTGCGCCGGCGGTCCCAGCGGTCCACCAGCGCACCGCCGAGCACCCCGAACAGCAGCCACGGCAGCGTCCCGGCGGCCGTGACGACGGCGAGCGCCATCGGATCCCGCGTCAAGGACAACGCGAGCAGCGGAAGCGCGGCATGCGACACCCCGTCACCGAGCGAGGACACCGTCTGCGCGGTCCACAGCCGCCCGAAACCCGGCGGCAACTTTGCTTCCCGGGACGTCACTTGGCGTCCCCCTCGGCCCGCTCGCGCGGCGCCGGGCGGAACAGCGCGAAGACGAGCGACGCGTCCGGCAGGTCCGGATCGGACAGCTCCCGGAACTCGTCCGCCAACGCCTCCAGCCGCGCCCCCAACCGCGCGAACTGCTCGTCGGTGAGCCGCAGGTGCGCCATCCGCACGTGCCGCCCGGCATCCGGCCGCGCCGCCTCCAGGTCCGCCACCGCGTGGCGCATCAGCACGTCCGGGCCCCCCTCGCCCGGATCGGGCAGCACGAGCGACCGCGCGGCCATCGCGTAGTACCGCTCGGTGACACCCCGCACCTTCCGCGTCCGCACCACCTTCACCAGGCCGGCCCGCTCCAGCAGCCGCACGTGATAGCTGGAACTCCCCTTGGCGAGCCCCACCCGCTCGGCGATCTGCGTGATCGTCGCCGGCTCGAAGCGGAGCACGGCCATGATCCGGTGGCGGGTGAGGCTGGAGACGGCGCGCAGTTGCTCCTCGGTGGTGACGTGGAGCGTCTCGGGAAGATCGTCGGTAGACATGCGAGCAATGGTCAACGTTTCTTGACCATTAGGCAAGAGGAATTCCGCGGAGCCCGGGACGGCGGACCGCCACGTGATCCGTGCTCGAGCCGGCTGCGGACCCGGTCGGCAGGACCCGGGTGGTGGCCTTGGTCCCGCGTCTGCGCAGGTGGGAGGGGTTGGCGCGGACTCGTACGCCGTGTCGGCGCGCATCCGGACCGGGCGCTTGCGCGGCCTGCCCAGGCCGAGCCGCGGCACCTGATCGCCTCGAGGACGGGCTCGAACTGCGGGGAGTCGCCCCGCTGCCCGGCCGGGACCTTCCGTCCCTGCTCGACGGCGAGGTGGAACTTGCTGGTCAGCCCGCCTCGGGAGCGTCCAGGGCGGCCTGTTCCGGCGCCGGCAGCGAGACGGTGCCTGGGGCCCGTAGCGTTCGGGCACGTCCCGTCAGGGAACACCGGTCCGGGTCGGCCACCGTATGCCGTCCATCGGCTGGCGTCTCGTCCACACCTGCGGCCGGCCCGGCTTGGTGGCCCGGCGGCGGCAGCGGCTCAAGCCGGGCCCACTGGCCGTTCGTCAGGTCCCCACGTCCCCCACGACGTGGTCACCGACGAACAAGATCCACTTTCGCGACAGGCTCTAAGGCCGGCGGGTGGGGTAGTCGTGCGAGGGTACGTGGGGGAGGGTCGCGAGGTCGGGGCGCCAGGCGCGCAGGACCGCCGCCGAGGGCGGGTAGAGGCTGCCGGGGATCTCCTCCGGGACGAACCACCGCCAGCGGGCGATCTTGTGCGGTTCGGTGACGGCGGGGACGCCCCGGGCCGAGCGGGTGAGCGCGGCCACCGTCAGCCGGGTCGGCGGCGTGGGGTGCGCGTGGATCTGGACGGCCAGCAGCTCGATGTCCGCGGGGTCGGCCCGCAGGGAGGTCTCCTCGGCGAGTTCCCGGGCGGCGGTCCGCTCGAAGTCCTCCCCGGGGTCGACCTTGCCGCCGGGCAGTTCCCAGGTGCCGTCGTGGGCCTGGCCGAGCAGTACGCGGCCGTCGGGGCCGAGCACGATCAGGCCCACACCGACGATCGCGTGGGGCTGGGGCGCGGCCCGCTGGGGCGATGGGCCGGCTTCGGTGCGGGGTGCGGTGCCGGGAGCGGGTTCGTGTGGGCTGGCCATGGGGTCATCTTCTCCGGTCGGGGACGGCGGGGCTGCCCGGCGCGGCGGCCCCTCCGGCGGGTCCCGGACGCGTGTGCGAGTTTCGGCCGGGCCGCGCTCGTGCAAGCTCTGGGCGGTCAGATCGTCGTACGGTACGCCGGTTCGGGGGACGCCATGGCACATGTGCTGGTCATCGGCGGGGGCATCGCGGGGCTGGCGACCGCCCTCCTCTCGGCCCGCCGGGGACACACCGCCGAGGTCTTCGAACGCGACACCCGCGCTCCCGGCACCGCCCTCGACCGCGACTTCTTCGGCTGGAGCCGGCCGTCCGTACCCCAGGCGGCCCAGCCGCACGTCCTGCTCGGCGCCGCCCGCAAGCTGCTGCGCGCCGAACTGCCCGACGTACACGCCGCGATGCTCCGGCTCGGCGCCCGCGAGCGGCACGAACTCGACTGGTTCGACGCACGGCCCCCCGCGCGGCCGGGCGACGAGGACCTGGTCACGGTCCAGGCCCGCCGCATCGTGCTGGAGAGCGCGCTGGCGGGGGCCCTGCGCGCGGAGCCCGGAGTGGTGGTGCGGTACGGGGAGCCGGTCGCCGGCCTGACCAGGGACCGGGGGACCCGCGCGGAGCCGTGGGTCAGGGTCACCGGCGTCACCACCCCGGGCGGCGCCTACACGGGTGACCTCGTGGTGGACGCGGCCGGCCGGCGCGGAGGCTCCCGCGCCCTGCTGGCCGGGACCGGCTGCCGCCCGGCCCCCGTCGAGCGGCACCGCACGGGCCTCGCGTACTTCTGCCGCTGGTACCGGCTGCCCGAGGGGATGGAGGAGGGGCCGCGGCGGCCGTGGACGGTCACCGGCGGGGCCTTCGCGGGCTGCGCGGTCTTCCCGTCCGACAACCGGGTCTTCGCCGTCACCGTGTTCGCGCACACCGGGGACCCCACCCGAGCCGCCCTGCGCGACCCGGCCGTCTTCGAGGCCGCCGCCCGGACCTTCCCGCCCGGCGCGGCCTGGCTGGGGCTGGGCGCCGAGCCGCTGTCGGGGGTACTGGCCACCGCGGGCCTGGACAACCGGTGGAGCCCCCTGGCCGACGGGCGGGGGCCGGTGGTGACCGGGATGGTGCCCGTCGGGGACGCGCTCACCCACACCAACCCGACCCTGGGGCAGGGGGCGTCGCTCGCACTGTGGGCGGCCGACCGGGTGGCCCGGACGGCGCACCGGGACCCGGGGTCCGCGGAGTTCGCCGCCGGATACCACGGCTGGGCGCTGCGCACGCTGAAGCCCTGGTTCGACCTCCAGGTCGGGGCCGACGCGGCGGTCGGGGAGCGGCTCGCGGGCGGGGCCGGGCCGCGGGCCGGGGCGGCGGCCAGGGCCCGGGAGGCGGCCGCGCTGTTCGAGTGCGCGCTGGAGGATCCGGAGGTGATGCGGGCGCGGGCCAGGGTGCGGCACCTGGCCGAGGCTCCCGGGCGGGCCTACGCGGACCCCGGGGTCCGGGCACGGGTGGCGCGCTGGCTCGCGGCCCGGCCCGGCTGGGTGCCGCACGCGGTGGGGCCGGGCCGGGCCGAATGGGAGGAGCTGACCGCGCCACCCCGCGCCGCGCCGACGGCCGGTCCGCAGCCGGCTCACCCGGCCCCGGCACCGGCCCCTCGGCCGGTAATGCCCAGCACCTCGGCGAGGTCGTAGCCGACGACCTCCTCCAGCTGGGCGTACGTGCAGCTCTCGGGGGTGCGGTCGGGGCGCCAGCGGGCGAACTGGGCGGTGTGCCGGAAGCGGTCGCCCTCCATGTGGTCGTACCGCACCTCGCAGACCCGCTCGGGGCGCAGCGGCACCCAGGACAGGTCCTTCTTCCCGGTCCAGCGGCTCTGGGCGCCCGGCAGCCGGGCGCTCTCGTGCGCGGACTCCTCGGTCCAGGACGCCCACGGGTGGCCCGTGACGTCCGGCATCCGCAGGGGTTCGAGTTCCGTGACCAGTTCGGCCCGGCGCTTCATCGGGAAGGCGGCGCAGACGCCCACGTGCTGGAGGGCGCCGTGGGCGTCGTACAGGCCGAGCAGCAGCGATCCGACAATCGGACCGCTCTTGTGGAAACGGAAACCGGCGAGGACGACGTCGGCCGTACGCTCGTGTTTGACCTTGAACATCAGACGGGCGTCGGGCCGGTAGGGGAGATCGAGGGGTTTCGCGACGACCCCGTCGAGTCCGGCGCCTTCGAACCGCTCGAACCACTCCCGCGCGAGCGCGGCGTCCGTGGTCGCGGGCGCGACGTGCACGGGGGGCCGAGCTGTGGAGAGGACGCGGACCAGGGCGCTGCGGCGTTCGCCGAGCGGGGTGGCGAGGAGGGAGTCGTCGCCGAGGGCGAGCAGATCGAAGGCGACGAAGCTGGCCGGAGTGGTCTCGGCGAGCAGGTTCACCCGGGAGGCCGCGGGGTGGATCCGCTCGCTGAGCCGGTCGAAGTCGAGCCGTCCGCCGTGGACGATCACGATCTCCCCGTCGACCACGCAGCGGGGCGGCAGGCTCTCCTTCAGCGCCGCCACCAGCTCGGGGAAGTACCGGACCAGGCTCTTGCCGGTACGGCTCCCGATCTCGACCTCCGCCCCGTCGCGGTACACGATCGCCCGGAAGCCGTCCCATTTGGCCTCGTATTGCATGCCCGGCGGGATCGTGCTCACCGACTTGGCGAGCATCGGCTTCACGGGCGGCATCACCGGCAGATCCATACACAGGATTCTGCGGTGCTACGTCCGGTCCCGCCCGGTGTGCGCGGCCGGCCTCGCCCGCCTACCGTGGCGCACATGGGTGCTGCGGCTGGTGCGATCGAGCTGGAGGCGGGCGGGCGGACGGTACGGCTGTCCAGCCCGGACAAGGTGTACTTCCCGGAGCGGGGCCTCACCAAGCGGGACGTCGCCGAGTACTACCTGGCCGTCGCGGACGGGATCACCCGCGCCCTGCGCGACCGTCCCACCACCCTGGAGCGGTATCCGGACGGAGTGGAGGGGGAGTCCTTCTTCCAGAAGCGGGCCCCGAAGAACCTGCCCGACTGGATTCCCACCGCGCACATCGCCTTCCCCAGCGGCCGTACGGCCGACGAGATCTGCCCGACCGAGCCGGCCGCCGTCCTGTGGGCCGCCAACCTGGGCTGCCTGACCTTCCACCCCTGGCCGGTGCGCCGGGAGGACACCGACCGGCCGGACGAACTGCGCATCGACCTCGACCCGCAGCCGGGCACCGACTACCACCACGCGGTGGCGGCCGCGCACGAACTGCGGGCGCTGCTGGACGAGCTGGGGCTGCGCGGCTGGCCCAAGACCTCCGGTGGCCGGGGCCTGCACGTCTTCGTCCCGATCGCACCGCGCTGGACCTTCACCGAGGTCCGCCGCTGCGCGATCGCCCTGGGCCGGGAGCTGGAGCGGCGGATGCCCGGCAAGGTGACCACGGCGTGGTGGAAGGAGGAACGCGGCGAGCGGATCTTCGTCGACTACAACCAGACGGCGCGTGACCGGACCATCGCCTCGGCGTACTCGGTCCGCCCCCGCCCGCACGCCCCGGTCTCGGCGCCGCTGCGCTGGGACGAGGTGGACGACGCGGAGCCGCGCGATTTCGACATCGTGACGATGCCGGCCCGTTTCGCCGAACTCGGCGACGTGCACGCCGACATGGACGAGCACGCCTTCAGCCTGGACGCCGTACTGGAACTCGCGGCCCGGGACGAGCACGAGCACGGCCTGAGCGACATGCCGTATCCGCCGGACTACCCGAAGATGCCGGGCGAACCCAAACGCGTCCAGCCGAGCCGGGCGAAGCACGAGGACTGACGGCATGCCCGCCCCCGTCCCGCGCCCCTTGCTCTTCCTCGATGCGGACGGCCCGCTGATTCCCTTCGGCGGGACGGGCTACCGTGCGGCCGCCGGCCCCTGGGAGGGGTCCGGCAATCCCCTGCTCGCCCGGCTCGACCCCGCCCTCGGGCCCCGGCTGCTCGCCCTGCCGTGCGAGCTGGTGTGGGCCACGACCTGGGCGGACGAGGCCAACGAGACGCTCTGCCCGCGCCTGGGCCTGCCGCGCCTGCCGGTGGCCGACTGGCCCGAGCCCTCCGACGACGAGGGGCGGGGCGGCCTTCACTGGAAGACCCGGACGCTCCTGGCCCGGGCGGCCGGGCGCCCGTTCGCCTGGGCGGACGACGAGATCACCCCCGCCGACCGGGCCTGGGCGCAGGCCTGTCACCCGGCCCCCGTCCTCCTCCACCGCGTCGACCCGCGCACGGGTCTGACGGACGCGGACTTCGACGTCCTCGCCGGCTGGCTCGGGCGGATGGCGGCGCCGGCCCGTCAGTCCGTGTCCGTGGCCGCGAGGACCGCGAGGCGGCGGCGGTCCGGGGAGAGGGCGGCGATGCCGAAGTCGCAGCCGATCTCGTTGTGGAACCACTCCGAGTCGGCCTCGAAGCGGAACCAGGTGGTTGCGCGGGCGAGGCGCTCCACCTCGTCGGCGTCGGCTCCCGCCGGGGCGCCGGCCAGGCCCGCCATCGAGCGCCACGCCCACATGCGCCCGTAGGCTCCGCCCACGCCGCCTCCGTACACCCCGCCCATCGAGGCGGCGGCGAAGAGCAGCCGCCACACCTCGCCGAGCGGGCTGAGCGCGACCTCGAAGCGGCCCGTCGGCCCGACGTCGGCGCAGGGCATGGGCAGAACGGGCAGCAGAGGGGGCACCGCTTCCGGCGGGAGGTCCTCGTCCAGCCGGAAGACCCAGGCGTCGAAGTGCCCCCAGTCGCCGGCCTGCGGAGCGGAGACGATGCTCTCGTGGACGTCCACGGTGGCCGTGTTCCACAGGGCGGCCCGCTCGGTGGTGCGGGGCACCGGCGGGTCGAGGCGTCCCTCGGCGGGCATCACGGCCCCGAACCCGCCGGCGGAGCCGTTGACCGTGCGGCGCGGGAAGGGGGCGCCGGCCTCGAAGTCGCGCGGCCGCGACGGCAGCCAGGCCAGGGTGTGCGAAGAACGCGGCTGCGGGATCCCCCGCATGTCCGCGCCCCGGAGCAGCAGCTCGTGGAAGAGGCACGCGCCCAGCTCGTCGGCCGCCCCGGCGCCGGCCCGGTCGAAGACGGTCGCGGCGAGGTCGGCGGGCCGGTGGTGCTCCGCGAGGAGCGAGGCGAGCTCGCGGTGAGGGGACGGAGGCCGCTTCTCGTCGACGAGCCGCAGCAGCTCCACGAGGCTCTCCCGGCCCGGGGTGAGGGCCAGTACCCGTATGACGTGCCCGAGCTGGTGCGCGTACGTCCGTGCCCGTTCCGTGGCGTCCCGGTGGCGGTCGCTGAGCCGCGCCCCCAGCTCCCGCAGGTACGCGACGTCGCCCAGCGCGGCCCGGCGCTCGGCCTCGCCCCACACGGAGGCACCGCCGGGTCCGTCCTGAGTGTCTTCCATGATCGTCAGCCTAGTCCCCGCGGTCTAGACTCCACGGATGACCAGCGACTTCCTCCGGCTCACCGTACTGGGCTCCGCGACGCCCTACGCCCGCGTGGACAACCCGTGCTCCGGCTACCTGGTGACCGGCGGCGGCGCACGGGTGTGGGTGGACGCGGGCAGCGGAACGCTGGCGCAGTTGCAGCGCCACGTGCGGCTGGACGGCCTGGACGCCATCTGGATCTCCCACCTGCACGCCGACCACAGCGCGGACCTGCTCACCGCGTACTACGCCGCGCTGTACGCGGACATACGGCTGACCGCTCCCGTCCCCCTGTACGGCCCTCCGGGGACCGCCGACCGGCTGGCCCACTTCCTCACCAACGGCCCGACCCGGAGCCCCGTCGAGGCCGCCTTCGCCGTCCACGAACTGCACGACGGGCACCGGGCCCGGATCGGCGCCCTCACCCTGACCAGCGCGGCCGTCGCGCACGGCATCCCGGCCTTCGCGCTGCGGGTCGACGCCGCCGGCGGGTCGCTGGTCTATTCCGGGGACACGGCGCCCTGCCCCGCCCTGACCCGGCTGGCCGAGGGCTGCGACGTCCTGTTGTGCGAGGCGGAGAGCGAGCGGCCGCCCACCGACGGCGAACAGGTGCACCACACCCCGGAGGACGCGGGCGACACGGCGACCGCCGCCCGGGCGGCCCGGCTGATCGTCACCCACGTCGGCCACGCCCTCACCCCCGCACAGGCGGTGGCCCGGGCCGCCACGCGCTTCGAGGGCCCCGTGTCCTACGCCGCCCCGGGCGCCGCGTTCTCGATCGCGTAGGCGGCGGCACGCGGGCCGGCCGGAGCGGGACCGGAGCAGTGACCCGGTGTTGATGAGGTGTTGATCGGACGTCCATCCGGCCCGTCCACGATCGGCACATGTCGATGAACTCCACTGCCGCCCCCGCTTGGTACGACCAGGCCCTGTGTGCCCAGACCGGCCCGAGCTTCTTCTTTCCGGAGCCGGGGTCCTCACTCCGCGACGCGAAGCGGCTCTGCGGGGCGTGCGAGGGCAGGGCGGCGTGTCTGGAGTACGCGTTGGCGAACGACGAGCGCTTCGGGGTGTGGGGCGGGCTGTCGGAAGCGGAGCGGTTCGCCCTGCGCCCGCGCGGCTGAGCCAGAACGGCCCCCCCGGGCGCGGCTGGAAACCCGGCACCTGGCGCAAGCCCTTCCGGGCGCGGCGGAGCCCCCGGCTCGGCCGGGGGCTCACGGTGGCGCGGCTCAGCCCTTGCGGCCGGCCGGTCAGCCCTTGCGGGCGGCCAGGCGCGCGGCGCGCGCGGCCAGGCGCTCGTCGAACTTGCGGGCCTCACCGTCCAGGCCGTTCATGAAGAGCCCGAGCTCCTCCTGAGCCTTCTGCCCCTCCGGACCCAGGTCCTGGATGTCCATGATCTTGAGGAAACGGATCACGGGGCTCAGTACGTCGTCGTGGTGGATCCGCAGGTTGTAGACCCCGCCGATCGCCATCTGCGCGGCCATCCGCTCGAAGCCGGGCATGCCGTGGCCCGGCATGCGGAAGTTGACGACGACGTCCCGCACGGCCTGCATCGTCTGGTCGGGGGCGAGCTCGAAGGCCGCGGAGAGCAGGTTGCGGTAGAAGATCATGTGCAGGTTCTCGTCCTGCGCGATGCGGGCCAGCATCCGGTCGCAGACCGGGTCACCGGACTGGTGGCCGGTGTTGCGGTGCGAGATGCGGGTCGCGAGCTCCTGGAAGGCGACGTACGCGACCGAGTGCAGCATCGAGTGGCTGTTGTCGGACTCGAAGCCCTCGGACATGTGCTGCATCCGGAATGCTTCCAGCTTGTCCGGGTCCACGGCGCGCGAGGCCAGCAGGTAGTCGCGCATCACGATGCCGTGGCGGCCCTCCTCGGCGGTCCAGCGGTGCACCCAGGTGCCCCAGGCGCCGTTGCGGCCGAAAAGGGTCGCGATCTCGTGGTGGTAGCTGGGGAGGTTGTCCTCGGTCAGCAGGTTCACGACGAGCGCGATCTTGCCGATGTCGGTGACCTTGGACTGCTGCGGGTCCCAGGCCTCCCCGTCCTCGAAGAAGCCGGGGAAGTTCCGGCCGTCGCTCCACGGGACGTACTCGTGGGGCATCCAGTCCTTGGTGACCTTCAGATGGCGGTTCAGTTCCTTCTCGACCACCTCTTCCAGCGCGTACAGCAGCTTGGCGTCGGTCCACGCCTCCGAGCTGCCGAGGTGGGGAGAGGTGATCGTCACGGGTACTCCTGGGGACAAAGCGAATTACCTACGGTTCCGTAGCCTACGGAGTCGTAGGTTAAGCGCGACATCAAGGAGCGCCAAGCCCCAGGCATCGTTCTGCCCGGCTACATCCGGTTATCTATGCAGTTGGAAGGGGTCCTGGGCGGCTCCACAGCGGTGAGAATCACGCAAGAAGGTGGTCCGTGGCTCCCGCCTTGACGGCGGAAGCCACGGAGGAACCGGGCACTACCGCCCCATGGCGGCACGTACCTCCTCGGCCGTGGTCGGCCGGAGCCCGCCGTCGAGCGACAGCCACCGCGTGATGCCGATCGACTCCAGGAACGGCACGTCGTGGCTGGCCACCAGCAGCGCGCCCTCGTAGGACTCCAGCGCCCCGGCGAGCTGCCGTACGCTCGCCAGGTCCAGGTTGTTCGTCGGCTCGTCCAGCATCAGCAGCTGGGGAGCCGGCTCGGCCAGCAGCAGTGCCGCCAGCGTGGCCCGGAAGCGCTCGCCGCCCGACAGGGTCCCGGCCGTCCGGTCCGCCCGCGCGCCCCGGAACAGGAAGTGCGCGAGCCGCGCCCGGATCACGTTGTTCGTGGCGTGGGGGGCGAACCGCGCCACGTTCTCCACCACCGAGCGTTCGTCGTCCAGGACGTCGAGCCGCTGCGGCAGGAAGCGGGCCGGAACGTGCGCCACCGCCTCCCCGGACGCGGGCGGCAGCAGCCCGGCGATGGTCCGCAGCAGGGTCGTCTTGCCCGAGCCGTTCGCGCCGACCAGGGCGATCCGCTCCGGACCGCGCACCTCCCACTCGCCCGCCGCCCCCGCGCCGTGCGCCAGGCGCAGACCGCTCAGGGTCAGCACCCGTCGGCCCGGTGGGACCTGGGTGGCCGGCAGCTTGATCCGGATCTCGGCGTCGTCGCGCACCGCGTCGACGGCCTGGTCCAGCCGCTCCCGGGCGTCCGCCAGTTTCTCGGCGTGCATGATGCGGTGCTTGCCCGCCGACTCCTGCGCGGCGCGCTTGCGGGCACCCATGACGATCTTCGGCTCGCGCTTGTTCTCGTTCATCTTCTGGCCGTACCGCTTGCGCCGGGCCAACTTGACCTGGGCATCCGCCAGTTCGCGCTTCTGGCGCTGTACGTCGGCCTCGGCGACCCGGACCATCCGCTCGGCCGACTCCTGCTCGGCCGCGAGCAGCCGCTCGTACTCCGTGAAGTTGCCGCCGTACCAGCGGACTTCGCCGTCGCGGAGGTCCGCGATCTGGTCGACCCGCTCCAGCAGCTCGCGGTCGTGACTGACCAGCACCATCACCCCGGACCAGGACTCCACGGCCGCGTAGAGGCGGCGCCGGGCCCGCAGGTCCAGGTTGTTGGTGGGCTCGTCGAGGAACAGGACGTCCGGCCGGGCGAGCAGCAGCGCCGCCAGCCGCAGCAGGACGCACTGGCCGCCCGACAGCTCGCCGACGGTCCGGTCCAGGCCGGTCCCGGCGAGGCCGAGCTCGTCGAGCACGGCCAGGGCGCGTTCTTCCACGTCCCAGTCGTCGCCGACGGCGGTGAAGTTGGCCTCGGTGGCCTCGCCCGCCTCGATGGCGTGCAGGGCGGTGCGGGCGGTGCGGATGCCGAGCGCCTCGTCCACCCGCAGTGCGGTGTCGAGGGTGGCGTTCTGCGGCAGGTAGCCGATGCTCCCGGCCACCGACACCTGTCCCGAGGACGGGGTCAGTTCACCGGCGAGGAGCTTCAACAGGGTGGACTTGCCACAGCCGTTGAGTCCCACCAGGCCGGTCCGGCCCGGCCCGACGGACAGGTGGAACCCGTCGAAGACGGGAGTGCCGTCGGGCCAGTCGAAGGAGAGGTCGGAGCAGGTGGCGAAAACAGGGGCATGACTCATGGAGGCCTCCAGGTTGCGTGAGAAGTGCGTGCAACGCGGGGAGACAGCCGACTGTCACGGGGATCGCGGGGATGCGGTGGTGGTCGGTGTCTCGGACCTCAGAAGAGCAATGTCCTACTCCGTTTCGGCGACTGCAGGGCCTTCACGAAGGTACGGACGGCCGGGGGCCGCCCGCAAGCGAATAATTCAGCAGGAGCCGCGCATCAGCTCGGCGAGGCTGTGGTCCATGTCGAGGTAGCGGTGTTCCAGCCCCGGTGGCACCAGCGCGGAGGTGCGTTCGAGGAACCGCTGGAGCTCGCCCGTGGTCATCAGCACGATCGCCACCCCCTCCGGCGCGTGGAACTCGACCGTCGTCCGGTCCCCGTCGTACGGCCGCACCCGTACGTCGCCGCAGCCGGCCGGATGGCGGAGCCCGGACATCAGCAGCTCCCGGGCGAAGGTCCAGGAGACCTCGACGCCTTCCAGCGTGGCCAGGGCGGGGAAGGCCATGCGGACGGCGAAGGGATCCGAGCGGTCGTAGCAGAGGGTGACGGGGACGGTCTCGACCTTCGGTGCGGTGGCGATCAGTCGGGCCTGCACGGCCTGCTCGATGACAGTGATCAAGGCTCGCTCCCTTGCGGCGGATCTGCTGCCGGGCCCTGGGGTGGGGCCCGGCAACCGGATAGACGCCGGAATCGGCACATCCGTGCATGGTGGATGACGTGAGCTGGGTCACCGAATGGCGGGATCCCGCTTGTCTGATCGCACAGAGTGAGGGTGCGTGCCGTCTGGGTAAAGGGCCCATGTCAAGGGCCGAGACCCGCACGGCGATGTCAATACGTCCGGTATTCGATCGCTCCACAGGCCTAAGCGGATGCCGGAAGGGGCCCCGGGGGCCGGAGAGGTGCCCTGGACGGGGCATGCGGGGTGCGTTAGCTTCCGGCGCCATGAGACTTCTGCGAGTTGGCATGTGCGCGGCAGCCCTGCTGGTCGGTGTGGCCGTGGCGCCGGCGTGGGCGGACACCGGTGCGGACCCGTCCCCGGCGATGACCGGGCCCGGGCTGCGCGGCGCCGGCTGGGCGGTCAAGGAGACCGGTCAGGAGGGCGCCGAGGACGTCCGCTTCCGCGGCCTGGCGGCGGTCGGCCGCAGCACGGCCTGGCTGGCGGGATCCAGGGGCAGGGTCCTGCGCACCGGCGACGGCGGCCGCAGCTGGCGGGACGTCTCGCCGCCCGGGGCGGTGGCCGAGGGGCTGGAACTGCGCGACATCGAGGCCTTCGACGGCCGGCGCGCCGTCGCCCTGTCCATCGGTGAGGGAGAGGCCTCCCGGATCCTGCGCACCGAGGACGGCGGCGCCACCTGGACCGAGACCTTCCGCAACCCCGATCCGCGTGCCTTCTACGACTGCCTGACCTTCTTCGACTCCCGTCACGGGCTCGCCGTGAGCGACCCCGTCGACGGCAGGTTCCGGCTGCTGGCCACCGACGACGGCGGCCGCAGCTGGCGGGTGCTCCCGGACGCCGGGATGCCGCCGGCGCTCCCGGGCGAGGCCGGATTCGCGGCGAGCGGCCAGTGCCTGACGGCTGCCGGGCCGCGTGACGTGTGGCTGGCCACCGGCGGCGGTGCCGCCGCGCGGGTGCTGCACTCCGCCGACCGGGGACTGACCTGGCGGGTGGCCGATTCCACGGTGCCGGGCGGCGACCCGGCGCGCGGGGTGTTCGCCCTGGCCTTCCGCGACCGTACGACCGGCCTCGCGGTCGGCGGCGACTACCGGACCGGCCAGGCCTCGCCCCGGGCCGCGGCCCGCTCCGCTGACGCGGGCGGGAGCTGGACCCAGGCGGCGGCCCCGCCGCCGGCCTACCGCTCGGGCGCGGCCTGGTACCCGTACGGGCACGCCACGGCCCTGGCGGTAGGACCGACCGGCACGGACGTCACCACGGACGCGGGACGCACCTGGCGGCCGCTGGAGACGGGGTCGTTCGACACCGTCGACTGCGCGCCCGACGGCGGCTGCTGGGCCGCGGGGGAGAAGGGGCGGGTGGCACGGCTGGAGCGGCGCTGAAGCGGGTCACGACGGCAGGGTCTCGCGGACCGGGTCGAGGCAGGACGAGGTCCTGGAGGCGATGAACTCCGTGATGCGGTACGCGCAGACGCCCGCCACCGCGAAGGGGTCCTCCGACGCGATCTTCTCTATCTCGGCCCGGGAGACGCCGCGGGCCAGGATCATGCCGCCCTCGCGCGGGACCTTGCGGCCCGAGGCGAGGAAGACGCCGGAGGCGTAGTGACCCTCCAGCCAGGCGACGTGCGCGTCCATGCGCGCTTCGACGGCTTCGATGGGCGCGGTGTAGGTGAGCTCCATGACGAACATGATCGCCAGGCTACTCTCGCACCCCATGACGACTGTGAAGACCCCCGCCGACGAGGCCGAGGCCCGGGCGATACAGGATGAACTGCGTGACCTCGTCGTCCTCGACGAGGCCGGGCCCCCGCCCGGGCGGGGGCTGGTCGCCGGGGTGGACGTGGCGTACGACGACGAACGCGACCTGGTCGCGGCCGCCGCCGTCGTGCTCGACGCCGCGACCCTGGAGGTCGTCGCCGAGTCCACCGCCGTCGGGCACGTCAGCTTCCCCTACGTGCCCGGCCTGCTCGCCTTCCGTGAGCTGCCGACCCTGCTGGCCGCCCTGGAGGCCCTCCCCGTCACCCCCGGCCTCGTCGTCTGCGACGGCTACGGCCTCGCCCACCCGCGCGGCTTCGGCCTGGCCTGCCACCTCGGGGTGGTCACCGGCCTGCCCAGCATGGGCGTCGCCAAGAACCCCTTCACCTTCACCCACGAGGAGCCGGGCACCCCGCGCGGCGAGGCCTCCCCGCTGCTCGCGCCCGACGGCACCGTCGTCGGCCGGGCCCTGCGCACCCAGCACGGGATCAAGCCGGTGTACGTGTCCGTCGGCCACCGGATCTCCCTGGACAACGCCTGCGCCCACGCCCTCGCGCTGAGCCCCCGCTTCCGCCTCCCCGAAACCACCCGCCACGCCGACTCCCTGTGCCGGCGGGCCCTGCGCGAGGCGGTCGACGCCGTGGAGTGACCGTCGGCGGCCACACCGGTCCCGGGCCGGACGGTTCCGGCTCCGGACGGGCGGCCGGGGCGGCCACCGGCCAGCGGCCACCGGCCAGCGGCCGCCGGCCGGCGGACCACCGGGCCGGTGCCGGCCCGCGGCCCCGCCGTCGCGTGCCCTACCGCTCCGCCGCCACCCGGAAGCGGATGCCGGCCTTCTGGAGCCGGGACAGCAGGGCGTCGCCCATCGCCACCGCCGTGGTCAGCTGGCCGGAGCGGTCCGGAAGGGAGTCGTGGGCCAGGCACAGCGCGGACTCCGCCAGCATCTTCGCCGTCTCCCCGTAGCCCGGGTCGCCGCCCGAGACCTCGGTGAACACGCGGCGGCCGCCGCCCTCCCCGACGAAGCGGACGGTGAACCAGCTGCGGGCGCGCCGCTCGGCGTCCGGGCCGCGGCCCGGTTCCCAGTGGCTCAGCAGCCACCGCCGGGCGGCCGGGACCTGCGCCAGCGCCGCCGTCGCGCCCACCGCCGCCGTCAGGCCCACGGCGACGGGCAGGTGCCGTACGGAGGCGTAGTGGCGGTAGCGGAAGTCCGGCCCGTACCGCTCCAGCGCGGCCGCCGACCGGGTCACGATCCGAGGGTCCAGCACGGGCAGCGGCAGCGCCCACGTCCCGGTCTCGCGGCTGAACCGCGGGGCTCCCACGGGCCCGCGTACCCGGCGCCCCGGCAGCCGGGGCTCGTGCAGCCGGCGGGCCCGGGCGGCCGCCAGGGTCTGGGGCCCCCGGCCCAGCGCCGTGACGGCGGAGGTCAGGGTGCCGCCGGAGGCCAGCGCCCCGGCCCGCAGGAACCCGTCCACCCGCAGCGGCACCCCGGAGGGCAGCAGGCCCACCGTGAAGTACGCCCCGAGGTCGGCGGGGATCGAGTCGAACCCGCACGCGTGCACGAGCCGCGCCCCCGTCTCCCGGGCCCGCGCGTCGTGCTCGACGTACATCCGGTCCACGAACTCCGGCTCGCCGGTGAGGTCCACGTAGTCGGTGCCCGCCCCGGCGCATGCCGCGACCAGCTCCGCCCCGTACCAGACGTACGGCCCGACCGTGGTGGCCAGCACCCGGGTGCTGGCGGCCAGTTCGCGCAGGGCCCTCGCGTCCCCGGCGTCCGCCCGCAGCAGCGGCAGGTCCGCGCAGGCCGGGTTCAGTGCGGCCAGCTGCTCGCGCAGCCGCTCCAGCTTGCCGGGGTCGCGGCCGGCCAGGGCCCACCGGCAGCCGGCGGGCGCGTGCTCGGCGAGGTACTCGGCGGTCAGCGCGCCGACGAACCCGGTCGCGCCGAAGAGCACGAGGTCGAAACCCCGCTCCGGACGGCCCCCGCGGACGGGCTCCTCGTGGACGTGCTCGGTCATGGACCGCTCCTCCCAGCTGGTGTCGGTGGCTGAGGTTAGCGTTGGAGCGGACTGTCCGTGCGAGCAGGTGTGACCGGCGGGAACCGGAGGCGTCGATGAGGGCTGCGGTGCGCAAGTGGGAGGCGGTGCGCGAGTTCGCGCTGGGGCTTCCGGAGGCGGTGGAGGAACATCCCTGGGGGCCGGAGGACGGCGTCGTGAAGGTCAACAAGAAGATCTTCGTCTTCCTGGGGAACGCGGACGGCCCCCGGCCGCCCGGCCTGTCCGTCAAGCTGAAGGACGAGGCCCTGCACGGGCACGCGATGACCGCCCCCGGCGCCGAACCCACGGGGTACGGCCTGGGCCGGGCGGGCTGGGTCTCCGTGCCGCTGGGGGAGAAGGGGGCGCCGTCGGTGGAGGTGCTGTGCGAGTGGGTGGAGGAGAGCTACCGGGCCGTCGCCCTCAAACGGCACGTCGCGGTCCTCGACGCCCGGACCGCGGAGGGCGCCTGACGGGGGCGCAGGGCACGGATGGCGAGGCGGAGGCGGAGGCACAGACGGATACGGATACGGATACGGAAGACGGCGGCGGTACGGGGACTCCCGGCCGGGAACGGCGCCCGCGCTCCGGGGCGAGCGGGCCGAAGGCGAAACCGGCCGGGCGCTCGCTCTTGTGCTGAGTGGAACGTGTTCCTAGCATCGCTGGTGTTACATCAGTTGTGTCACACACGCGCACACACCCACCCTCACCTCACACCAGGATGCCGGGGGCCCGATGGCAGTGACAGCAGGCCCGCTCGCGGGAGTACGCGTCGTCGAACTGGCGGGCATCGGCCCCGGCCCGTTCGCCGCCATGCTCCTCGCCGACCTCGGCGCCGACGTCGTCCGCGTGGACCGGCCGGGCGGCGGCGGTCTCGCCGTCGACCCGGCCTACGACGTCACCAACCGCAACAAGCGCTCCGTGCTGGTCGACCTGAAGGCCGCCGGAGGCCCCGCCCGGGTGCTGGACCTGGCGGAGCGCGCCGACGTACTGATCGAGGGGTTCCGCCCCGGGGTCGCCGAGCGGCTCGGCGTCGGCCCGGACCACTGCCTCGCCCGCAACCCGAAGCTGGTCTACGGCCGGATGACCGGCTGGGGCCAGGAGGGGCCGCTGGCCCGCACCGCCGGGCACGACATCGCGTACATCGCCGTCACCGGCGCGCTCGGCATGATCGGCAGCCCCGGCGAGCCCCCGGCCGTCCCCGCCAACCTGGTCGGCGACTACGCGGGCGGCTCCCTCTACCTCGTCATCGGGATCCTCGCCGCCCTCCAGCACGCCCGCACCCCGCAGGGCACCGGCCAGGTCGTGGACGCCGCGATCGTCGACGGCACCGCCCACCTCACCGCCATGATCCACGGCATGGTCGCGGCCGGCGGCTGGCAGGACCGGCGCGGGGCCAACCTGCTCGACGGCGGCTGCCCCTTCTACGGCACCTACGAGACCTCCGACGGCGGGTACATGGCGGTCGGCGCGCTGGAGCAGCAGTTCTACGACACCTTCGTGGAACTGCTCGGCATCGGGGACCGGGCACCCGCCCGCAAGGACCTCGCCCGCTGGGGCGAGCTGCGCGAGGCCGTCGCCGCCCGCTTCAAGTCCCGTACGCGCGAGGAGTGGACGGCCCTCTTCGAGGGAACCGACGCCTGTGTGGCGCCCGTGCTCTCGCTGCGCGAGGCCCCGCACCACCCCCACCTCGTCTCCCGGGGGACCTTCACCGAGTACGGCGGGATCACCCAGCCCGCCCCCGCCCCGCGCTTCTCCGCGACCCCGACCCGCGTCGCCTCCGGTCCCGCCCTGCCCGGCGCGGACACCGAGTCGGTGGCCGCCGACTGGGGCGTGCCCGCGCTGCTGCCGAAAGAGGCCTGATGGAACTGTCCATGCTGCTCGACTACGCCGGTGACCCGCGCCGGGCCGCCGACGAGGCGGCCGCGCTGGAGTCCGCCGGCCTCGACGCCGTGTGGGTCGCCGAGGCCTGGGGCTTCGACTCCCCGACGATCATGGGCTACCTGGCGGCCCGCACCGAGCGGATGAGGATCGGCTCGGCCATCGTGAACGTCTACTCCCGCACCCCCGCCCTCATCGCGCAGACCGCCGCCGGCCTGGACGCGGTGTCGGGCGGACGGGCCCTGCTCGGCCTGGGAGCCTCAGGCCCGCAGGTGATCGAGGGGTGGCACGGGAAGCCGTACGACAAGCCGCTCGGCCGGACCCGCGAGACCGTCGAGCTGTGCCGGCGGATCTGGCGCCGCGAGACCATCGACCACCACGGCATCACGGACATGCCGCTGCCCGCCGCCAGGGGCGGCCGGCACGGCAAGCCCCTGAAGATCCTCACCCGCCCGGTCAGGGACGCCATCCCCGTCTACATCGCCTCCCTCGGCCCGGCGAACGTGGCACTGACCGCCGAGATCGCCGACGGCTGGCTCCCCACCCTCTTCATCCCGGAGAAGGCCCGCGCCGTGTGGGGAGGCGCCCTCGCCGAGGGCACCGCCAAGCGGCCGCCGGAGCTCGGCCCGCTGCGGACCGTCGCGGGCGGCCTGCTGGCCATCGGCGAGGACGCGGCCGCCGTCCGGGACCTCGCGCGGCCCCAGATCGCCCTGTACGTCGGCGGGATGGGGGCGGTCGGCAAGAACTTCTACAACGACCTCGCCGTGGCCTACGGGTACGGGGAGCAGGCCCGCCGGATCCAGGAGCTGTACCTCGCCGGCCGCAAGCGCGACGCGGCGGCGGCCGTGCCGGACGAGTTCTGCGAGCTGATGACCCTCTGCGGCCCCGAGGGGTACGTGCGCGAGCGCGTCGAGGCCTTCCGGGAGGCCGGGGTCACCATGCTCAACGTCACGCCGGTCGGCCCGGATCCGGCCCGGCTGATCGAAACCGTCAAGAGCTGGCTGTAGGGGGCCCCGATGCGACGACGCATCTACGACGCCGACCACGAGGCGTTCCGCGAGACCGTGCGCACCTTCCTGCACAAGGAGGTGCTGCCGCACTACGAGCAGTGGGAGAAGGACGGCATCGTCAGCCGGGACGCCTGGCGGGCCGCCGGCCGGCAGGGCCTGCTGGGCCTGGCCGTCCCCGAGGAGTACGGAGGCGGTGGGAACCCGGACTTCCGCTACGCGGCGGTGCTCGCCGAGGAGTTCACCCGGGCCGGGACCCCGGGGCTGGCGATCGGCCTGCACAACGACGTCATCGGCCCCTACCTGACCTCGCTCGGCACCGAGGAGCAGAAGCGCCGCTGGCTGCCCGGCTTCTGCTCCGGCGAGACCGTCACCGCGATCGCGATGACCGAGCCGGGCGCGGGTTCCGACCTCCAGGGGATCCGCACCAGCGCCGAGGACCGGGGCGACCACTGGCTGCTCAACGGGTCCAAGACCTTCATCTCCAACGGCATCCTCGCCGACCTGGTGATCGTCGTCGCGAAGACCACCCCCGAGGGCGGGGCGCACGGACTGTCCCTCCTCGTCGTCGAGCGCGGCGCGGAGGGCTTCGAACGCGGCCGCAACCTCGACAAGATCGGCCAGAAGGCCCAAGACACCGCCGAGCTGTTCTTCAACGACGTACGCGTCCCCAAGGAGAACCTGCTCGGCGAGCAGAACGGCGCCTTCCTCCACCTGATGACCAACCTGGCGCAGGAACGGCTCGGCATCGCGATGGCCGCCATCGCCGCCGCCGAACACCTGCTGGAGATCACCACCACGTACGTCAAGGAGCGCGAGGCCTTCGGCCGGCCGCTCTCCAAGCTCCAGCACGTCCGCTTCGAGGTGGCCGAGATGGCCACCGAGTGCGCGGTCACCCGTACCTTCCTCGACCGCTGCATCACCGACCACGCCAACGGCGGACTGGACCACGTCGACGCCTCGATGGCCAAGTGGTGGGCCACCGAACTCCAGAAGCGGGTCGCCGACCGCTGCCTCCAGCTGCACGGCGGATACGGCTACATGACCGAGTACCGGGTCGCGCGGGCGTTCACCGACGGCCGCATCCAGACCATCTACGGCGGCACGACCGAGATCATGAAGGAGATCATCGGCCGCTCCCTCCTCGGCTGACCACCCCCCGGCCCCCCGGGCCCCCCGGCTCCCCCCGGACCACCCCTTGGACACCTCCGAAAGGCTTGACCAGTGAGCACCGAAGCTTACGTATACGACGCGATCCGCACCCCGCGCGGCCGCGGCAAGGCCAACGGCGCCCTGCACGGCACCAAGCCGATCGACCTGGTCGTCGGCCTCATCCACGCCCTGCGCGAGCGCAACCCGGACCTGGACCCGGCCGCCATCGACGACATCGTGCTCGGCGTCGTCGGCCCCGTCGGCGACCAGGGCTCCGACATCGCCCGTATCGCGGCCATCGCCGCGGGCCTGCCGGACACGGTGGCCGGCGTACAGGAGAACCGCTTCTGCGCCTCCGGCCTGGAAGCCGTCAACCTGGCCGCCGCCAAGGTCCGCTCCGGCTGGGAGGACCTGGTCCTCGCCGGCGGCGTGGAGTCCATGTCCCGCGTCCCGATGGCCTCCGACGGCGGCGCCTGGTTCGCCGACCCCATGACCAACTGGGACACCGGCTTCGTCCCGCAGGGCATCGGCGCCGACCTCATCGCCACCATCGAGGGCTTCTCCCGGCGCGACGTGGACGAGTACGCGGCCCTGTCCCAGGAGCGGGCCGCCACCGCCATCAAGGAGGGCCGCTTCGCCAGGTCCGTGGTCCCGGTCACCGACCGCAACGGCCTGATCGTCCTGGACCACGAGGAGTTCGTCCGCCCCGGGACCACCGCCGACACCCTGGCCACGCTGAAGCCGTCCTTCGCCGACATCGGCGACCTCGGCGGGTTCGACGCCGTCGCGCTCCAGAAGTACCACTGGATCGAGAAGATCGACCACGTCCACCACGCCGGCAACTCCTCCGGCATCGTCGACGGCGCCTCGCTCGTCGCCATCGGCACCCGCGAGGCGGGAGAGCGTTGCGGGCTGCGCCCGCGCGCCCGGATCGTCTCGGCCGCCGTCTCCGGCTCCGAGCCCACCATCATGCTCACCGGCCCCGCCCCGGCGACCCGCAAGGCCCTCGCCAAGGCCGGGCTCACCATCGACGACATCGACCTGATCGAGATGAACGAGGCCTTCGCCGGCGTCGTGCTGCGCTTCGTCAAGGACATGGGCGTCTCCCTGGACAAGGTCAACGTCAACGGCGGCGCCATCGCGCTCGGCCACCCGCTCGGCGCCACCGGCGCCATGCTGCTCGGCACCGTCGTCGACGAACTGGAGCGCCAGGACAAGCGCTACGGCCTCGTCACCCTCTGCGTCGGCGGCGGCATGGGCGTCGCCACCATCGTCGAACGCGTCTGACCCGTCCTGATCCCCGATCCGCCCCTCACACGGAAGTAGCGAACATGAGCGAGTCCACCACGATCCGCTGGGAACAGGACGAGACCGGCGTCGTCACCCTGGTCCTCGACGACCCGGACCAGTCCGCCAACACCATGAACCAGGCCTTCAAGGACTCCATCGCGGCGGTCGCCGACCGCGCGGAGGCCGAGAAGGACTCCATCCGCGGCATCATCTACACCTCCGCCAAGAAGACCTTCTTCGCGGGCGGCGACCTCAAGGACATGATCCGGCTGCGCCCCGAGGACGCCGGACTCGCCTTCGAGACCGGGAACGCCATCAAGCGCTCGCTGCGACGCATCGAGACCCTCGGCAAGCCCGTGGTCGCCGCCGTCAACGGCACGGCCCTCGGCGGCGGTTACGAGATCTGCCTCGCCTCCCACCACCGCGTCGCCCTCGACGCCCCTGGCTCCAAGATCGGCCTGCCCGAGGTCACCCTCGGCCTGCTCCCCGCCGGCGGCGGCGTCACCCGCACCGTGCGCCTCATGGGCATCGCCGACGCGCTGCTCAAGGTGCTGCTCCAGGGCACCCAGTACGACCCGCGGCGCGCCCTGGAGAACGGTCTGGTCCACGAACTGGCCTCCACCCCCGAAGAGATGCTGGCCAAGGCCCGCGCCTTCATCGACGCCAACCCCGAGTCGAAGCAGCCCTGGGACGTCCCCGGCTACAGGATCCCGGGCGGTACGCCGTCCAGCCCGCGCTTCGCCGCGAACCTCCCGGCCTTCCCCGCCAACCTGAAGAAGCAGCTGAACGGGGCCCCGTACCCGGCGCCGCGCAACATCCTGGCCTGCGCCGTCGAGGGCTCCCAGGTCGACTTCGAGACCGCCCAGACCATCGAGGCCCGGTACTTCACCGAGCTGGTCACCGGGCAGACCGCCAAGAACATGATCCAGGCGTTCTTCTTCGACCTCCAGGCCGTCAACGCCGGCCGCAGCCGCCCGCAGGGCACCGCACCGCGCGAGGTCACCAAGGTCGCGGTCCTCGGCGCCGGGATGATGGGCGCGGGCATCGCCTACTCCTGCGCCCGCGCGGGCATCGAGGTCGTGCTCAAGGACGTCACCCCCGAGGCCGCCGCCAAGGGCAAGGCGTACTCCGAGAAGCTCCTCGACAAGGCCCTCGCCAAGGGCCGCACCACCCAGGCCAAGCGGGACGAGCTGCTCGCCCGGATCACCCCGACCGCCGACGCCGCCGACCTGGCCGGCTGCGACGCCGTCATCGAGGCGGTCTTCGAGGACACCGCCCTCAAGCACAGGGTGTTCCAGGAGGTCCAGGACGTCGTCGCCCCCGACGCGCTGCTCTGCTCCAACACCTCCACCCTCCCCATCACCGGACTCGCCGAGGGGGTCGCGCGTCCCGCCGACTTCATCGGCCTGCACTTCTTCTCGCCCGTCGACAAGATGCCGCTGGTGGAGATCATCAAGGGCGAGCGCACCGGTGACGAGGCCGTCGCCCGCGCCTTCGACCTGGTCCGCCAGATCAACAAGACCCCGATCGTGGTCAACGACTCGCGCGGCTTCTTCACCTCGCGCGTCATCGGCCAGTTCATCAACGAGGGCGTGGCGATGGTCGGCGAGGGAATCGAGCCGGCCTCCGTCGAGCAGGCCGCGGCGCAGGCCGGCTACCCCGCCAAGGTGCTCTCGCTGATGGACGAGCTCACCCTCACCCTGCCGCGCAAGATCCGCAACGAGACCCGCAAGGCCTTCGAGGCCGAGGGCCGCGAGTGGACCGAGCACCCCGCCGACCGGGTCATCGACCGCATGGTCGAGGAGTTCGGCCGGCCGGGCCGCAGCGGCGGGGCCGGCTTCTACGAGTACGACGGGACGGGCAAGCGCGTCCGCATCTGGCCCGGGCTGCGCGAGCACTTCGCCAAGCCGGACGCCCGGATCCCCTTCGAGGACATGAAGGAGCGCATGCTCTTCTCCGAGGCCCTGGACACCGTCCGCTGCCTCGACGAGGGCGTGCTCACCTCCGTCGCCGACGCCAACATCGGTTCCGTCATGGGCATCGGCTTCCCCGCCTGGACGGGCGGCGTGATCCAGTACATCAACGGCTACGAAGGAGGCCTGCCCGGCTTCGTCGCCCGCGCCCGCGAGCTGGCCGCCACCTACGGCGAGCGCTTCACCCCGCCGGCCTCCCTCGTGGCCAAGGCGGAGCGCGGCGAGACGTACACCGACTGACGCCCCTCGCCGGCGCTCCCCGCCCGGGCCCGCGGAGGCGGGCCCGGGAAGCGGGCCTACGGCCGGAGGTACGCGAACGCCCCGCGCAACCCGGAGCCGTCCGGGGCGGACCAGCCGGCCACCACCTGCGCGAGGAGGCCGTCCGCAGGGGCGGTGCCGGGAGCCAGCACCCGGTTCAGGACCAGGGTCAGGGTCGGGGCGTCCATCCCCGCCGGGCCCACCACGACCTCGGTGTGCCCGGCGGTGTCCGTCACCGTCCCGGGACCGGTCAGGCCCGCCGGTGCGCCGGAACCCCCGGAGCGGACCTCGACCGTCGGGTCGGGGGTGTCGCTCTCGCTCTGGGCCTGGGCCGTCACCCGGCCCGCCAGCAGCGCCAGCAACTGCTCGACCATCACCGGGTCGTGGGCGCCGTCGTACACCCAGCGCCTGCCCAGCACCCCGTGCTCCAGGGTGCCGATCAGACCCGCCTCCGCGCCCTCCAGCGGGGCACCCCGGTAGGTGAGCGGCACCAGGTGGGCGACGGGCCCGGAGCCGGTGCCGGCTCCGCCGCCCGAGGGGACGGCGACCACCATGAACTCGACGCCCACCTCGCCCTCGGGGTCGTCGAGCCGGAAGCCGCCCGCCCGGGCCGGCGGTGCGGCCTTCTCCGCGCCGCGGTACCAGGGCCTCGACGGCAGCCAGCCGGCGAGGAGTTCGAGTTTGGTCGGTGACAGCGTGGTGTGGTGGATGATCGCCATACGGCCGAACCTACCCTCCCTCCGAGGTGAACGCCGCCCGCAATTCCTCCTTCAGCGACCGCTGGAAGGCCGTCACCAGGGCCTGCACCACCATCGGCTGCATGTGCGCGGACAGCGCCTTCATCGACTCCACCCGCTCCGGGTCGTCCTCGTCCTGCGTGAACGGCCCCCACACCTCGTCCCGGAACAGCGCCGTGAGCTGGTGCGCCGCCGTGCGTGCGTGCTCCAGCAGGACGCCCCGCGCCACGAGCAGCGTCTCGTGGGCGATCGGTACGTCCAGCAGCGCGACTCCCAGCCGCAGCAGGCCCACGTCCACCCGGAAGCCCTCCCCGGAGGGCGAGACCACGTTCATCGCGGCCAGCCGGCGCAGGTCCCCGTCCGACAGGCTCCGGCCCGCCCGCTTCTCCAGATCCGCCCGCGACACCTCCTGCGCCGCGTCCGGCGCCCAGGTGGCCACCAGCGCCCGGTGGATCGCCAGGTCGTGCGCGCTCAGGTCGTCCGGCAGGGCGTCCAGATAGCGCTGGATCGCCGACAGGGTCATCCCCTGGTGCTGGAGTTCCTCGATCAGCGCGAGCCGGGACAGGTGCTCCGGTCCGTAGTGCCCCACACGACGCGGTCCGATCACGGGAGGGGGCAAAAGCCCGCGCGTGCTGTAGAACCGTACGGTGCGGACGGTGACACCGGCCCTGGACGCCAGTTCGTCCACGGTGAGCATCGGCTCGGTCGCCCGGTCGGCCATCGTCTGCGCCTCGCTCTCTGCTCCACGGCTTGGTTCAACAGTATTGCTGTCGCACCAACGATGTGAAACGTCCAGGAGCTGCCCGTGACCACGAACCTGCGTCTGCCCGGACAACCCGACGACCTCACCGTCCCCGCCCTGCTGGCCCGCAACGCCGCCGAACACGCGGACCTGCCCGCCCTCTCCTGGCGTGAGGGGGACGGCTGGACGACCCTCACCTGGGGCGAGGCCCGCCGCCGGATCGCCGTCCTCGCCGCCGGCTACGCCGCCCTCGGGGTCGAGCGCGGCGAACACGTCCTGCTGATGATGGGCAACCGCCCCGAGCACTGGCTCAGCGACCTCGCCCTCGTCCACCTCGGCGCCGTCCCCGTCACCGTCTACGGAACCTCCGCGCCCGAACAGATAGCCCACATCGCCCGTCACAGCCGGGCCCGGCTCGCCGTCGTCGAAGGCGCCCGCGAACGCGACCGGTGGACGCCGGCGCTCGACGACCCCGGGACACCGCTGGAACGCCTCGTCGTCGCGGAGACCGCCGAGGCCGGCCCGCACACCGCCTACGCCTCCGTGTACGCGAGCGGCGCCCGCCTGCACCGCGCCGACGACTTCGAGAAGGCCTGGCAGGAGACCCGCCCCCAGGACCCCCTCACGGTCGTCTACACCTCCGGCACCACGGGCGACCCCAAGGGCGTCCGCCTGACCCACCGCAACATCCTGCTCCAGTCCGTCCGCCTCGACCGCCACGTCCAGCTCCCCGAGCACGCCGAGCACGTCTGCTACCTGCCCTTCGCGCACATCGCCGAGCGGATCCTCGGCATCTACCTGCCCCTGCTGCGCGCCGCACACGTCCGGCTGGTCGCCGACCCGACCGGCGTGGCGGCCGCCGTCCGCGAGCTGCGCCCGGTGCAGTTCTTCGGGGTGCCCCGGGTCTGGGAGAAGCTCGCCGCGGGCCTGCGGGCCGCCCTGGCCGGCCTCCCCGAGGAGCAGCGGCGCGCCATCGGGGCCGCCGGGGACGTGGCGCGCGCCCGCGCCGGCCACCGGGAGCGCGGCGAGGAGGTTCCGGCCGCGCTCGAAGCCTCGTACGCCGAGGCGAAGGAGCGGGTGCTGGACCCGGTGCTGCGGCCGGCGGGGCTGGACCGGCTCGTCTGGACGGCCAGCGCCACCGCGCCGATGCCGCTCGACGTGGTGCGGTTCTGGGCCGGCTGGGGGATCACCGTCATGGACGCCTGGGGGCTGACCGAGACCGCCGGTGTGTGCACCGTCAACAGCGACACCCCCGGCGGCTTCCGGCTGGGCTCGGTGGGCCGGCCCATCGAGGGGCTGGAGCTGAAGGTGGCGGCGGACGGGGAGATCCTCACGCGCGGTGCGACCGTCTTCGACGGCTACCTGCGCCCCGACGGATCGGTGGAGGGCGCGGCCGACGCCGAGGGCTGGTTCCCCACCGGGGACATCGGGCGGCTCGACGAGGACGGCTTCCTCTGGCTGACGGACCGCAAGAAGGAGCTGATCATCACCTCGAACGGCAAGAACGTCTCGCCGGCCCTGGTGGAGAACACCGTCAAGGAACACCCGCTGGTCGGCCAGGCCCTGGTGCACGGGGACGGCCGCTCCTACCTGGTCGCGCTGCTGGTCCTGGACCCCGAACTGGCCCCCGCCTGGGCGGCCGCCCGCGGCATCCGGGCCGGCTCCCTCGCCGAACTGGCCGGGCACCCGGCCGTCCTGGAGGAGACCGACCGTGCGGTGGCCGCCGCGAACGCCCGCCTCAACCGCACCGAGCAGATCAAGCGCTACCGGCTGCTGGCCGAGGAGTGGGGCCCGGAGACGGGAGAACTCACCCCGTCGCTGAAACTGCGCCGCCGGGTGGTCCGGGAGAAGTACGGGCCGGTGATCGAGGGGCTGTACGGGGCCTGACGCACCCGACGGGCCCCTCGGCGACGAGGCCGGGGCCGGGGCTGGGGCCGGGGCGGGGCCGGACCACGGCGGCTCCCGTGCGGTCGCCGGGGCGTGGGACCCGCCCCGGCGACCGCACGACGGCACAGGACGCCGCGGTCAGGAGGTGCCCGGGTCAGCGGACCTCGGTGACCCGGTGCTCCTTGCGCGCGCCGCAGTTGGAGTTGTACACCTGCACGTGCACGTTGCTGATGCCGCCGCCCCAGTCGACGCAGTGGCCCTTGCCGTACACGTAGGCCGGACCCGCGTAGGACGTGTACCGGCCGAAGTCCTCGCCCCGCTCCCAGGTTTCGGGAACCTCGATCCACAGGGCCATGTCCACGGCCGTACCCGGGTTGTTGCGGATGGTCGCGACGCAGTTCTTGCCGTTCGCGGCGTTGTACGTCAGGTAGACGGTGCCCAGCGAGCCGATGGCCGCCGAGTTCACGGTCTTGTAGGCGCTTCCGCAGACCTTCTGCGGCGTGGTGTTGGGCGCGGCGGTGGCGGGCGCCGCCAGCGCGGTCGTCGCCCCCAGCGCCAGGGCGGCGAACGCGGTGGTGGTCACGACGGAACGGCTGAACCTCATGTTTCCCCCTGCTGGTCACGGGAGTTGGTCGCTCCCTGCATGGTGTGACACGCAGGACGGCGCGACGGTTGCGCCCCGCCCGCAAAAGATGTGACCGCGCCGCCTGACGAGGCGGCGCGGTGGGGGACCGGTGGCTAGCGGCCGATGACCGGGTAGTGGTCCGAGAGGTTGCCGTACGTGTAGGACTTGCCCCAGCTGGAGACCGTCCAGGGGGCCGACTCCTCCTTGACCACGTTGTTCTCCCAGCCCGCCGGGCGGGCGTTGCCCTTGCGGTACAGGACGTAGTCCAGGTCCTCGCGCGGGTCCGTCGGGTAGCGGTAGTTCGCGATCGTGTTCAGCGCCGTGTCGAAGGAGTACGGGTGGCCCGTGCGCGAGTCGGCGCCGGCCAGGTCGGCGTCCGCGAGCATGGAGGCGTACTCGGGGGTGCGGGAGTCCACGTTCATGTCGCCCGCGACGATGACCTGCTCGTCCGCCGGGATGTTCTTGGCGTCGAGGAAGGCGTCTATGTTCTTGAACTGGCGGCTGCGCATCTGCGCCGCCTCGCCCGCGCCGCAGCCCGGGTCGGTGGACTGGGCGTGGGTGCCGACCACGTGCACCCTGGCCCCGTTCACGTTCAGCACCACGTACGCGAAGCCCTTGTTGGACCACCAGTCGGCGCCGCAGGCGTCCTTGTAGACGACCTGCTCCTTGCGCAGGATGGGCCACTTGCTCAGGATCGTGACGCCGCCGTCCTCCGGGGTGGTGGCGGAGTACGAGCCGCCCGTGGCGTCCCAGCCGGTCTTGGCGCGGCCCACGACCGGGGTCTGGTACGGGTACTGGGCCGCGGAGTTGGCCTGCAGCGCGTCCGAGGTGCCGTTGTCGAAGGCCTCCTGGAGCACCACCACGTCGTGGCCCTGGTAGAAGGAGGTCCTGGGGATCTCGGCGGCCCGGTGGTCCTGGCCCCAGTTCGGGTACAGGCTCTTGCTCATCAGGAACACGTTGTACGTGAGGACGCTCAGCCGCGGCGCCGTGGCGGTGCCCTCGGCGGCGGTGGCGGCGGGCGCGCCGGTGAGGACGAGCGCTGCGGCGGCGGTCGCGGCCACGGCCGTGGCGGCGGCGCGGCGCGGGCGGTGCGAGATCTGCGGCATGGAGGTCTCCGTCATTCCTGCGGGGGAAGATCGACGCCGTCATCCAAGCAGCCGCGGTTACCTCTGGGTAACACCCATGACAAGACTTTCTGTCCGGACCGAGGACTTCTCGCGCTCGCATAATCGACCCATGAACGACACGGCCCGCACCCCCGGGCGCCCCGACCCCGAGCCGCCGCCGCCCGGCGGGGTGCTGTGGACCACCGCCGGCGACATCCGCTCCCTGCTGACCCTGCCCGCCGCCTTCACCCTCCAGGTCGCCCACCCCGCCGTCGGGGCCGGCGTCGACCAGTACTCGGTCTTCCGCACCGACCCCTGGGGGCGGGGCGAGCGCTCCCTGCGGTCCGTGATGCTGTGGGTCTACGGCGGGGCCGGGGCCGCCGCCGAAGGGCGCCGGGTGCGCCGCCTGCACCAGGGGATCCGGGGCACCGACACCCGGGGCCGGCGCTACCACGCCCTCGACCCCGCCTGCTACGCCTGGGTGCACGCCACCGGCTTCCCCGTCGCCGTGTACTCCGGGCGCTACCTCTTCCGCCGCATCACCCCCGACCAGGAGCGGCAGCTGTACGCGGAGTGGCTCCGGGTGGGCCGGATCCTCGGGCTCCGCGACCGGGACATGCCGCAGAGCGTCGAGGAGTTCTGGCCGTACTACCGCCGGATGCTGGCCGAGGAGATCGAGCCGACCGCGGTCGCCCGCGAACTGCTCTCCACCGAGGTGGACCTGCCCCGCCCCGAGGTGGCCTCCCCGGTCCTCCGGCTGCTGCTGCGGATGACCTGGCCGGTCCTGCGCGTCGGCTACCTGCGCTTCCGGGCCTTCGTCACCGTCGGGTACATGCCGCCCGACGCCCGGGCCGCCATCGGCCTGGAGTGGACCCCCGCCCAGGAACGCCGGCTCCGCCGGTTCAGCACCGCCGTACGGCTCCTCGTGCCGGTGCTGCCCGAGCGGCTGCGCTACCTGCCGAGGGCCCGCGCCGCGCGGGCGCGGTGGCGCGCCGGCGCCGTGTGAGGCGCCGGCGCGCGGGTCCGCGTACCGCCGTGGGTCAGTGGTCGTGGACGGAGTTCGTCGCGGCGATCTTCTTCCAGGACCTGGGCTCGGTCACCGGCCCGGCCGGGGACGCGAGGGCGCGGGCGCCGGTCTTGGCGGCCGGCGGGGCGAAGGCCGGCTTGCCCGGGGTGTACAGCCAGGTCTCGAAGAGCTGCGCGAGCGGCTTGCCCGAGACCTTCTCCGCGTACCGGACGAAGTCCCCGACCTTGGCGTTGCCGTAGGCCCGCTCGGTCGGCCAGCCCTTGAGGACGGCGAAGAACTTCTCGTCGCCGATCTCGTTGCGCAGTGCCTGGAGCGCGAGCGCCCCACGGTCGTACACGGCCCCGTGGAACTGGTTGTCCGGGCCCGGGTCACCGGGCTTGACCTGCCAGAACGGGTCCTCGGCCGGGCGGGAGGCGTACGTCCACTCGGCGAGCTCCTGGGCGGTGCCCTCGCCCTCCTTCTCCGACCAGAGCCACTGGCTGTAGCGGGCGAAGCCCTCGTTGACCCAGATGTCCTTCCAGTTGTCGACGGACACGCTGTCGCCGTACCACTGGTGGGCGAGCTCGTGCACGACGACGGAGGTGTTGGCGCCGTTCGCGAACTGGCGCGGGCTGTAGAACGGCCGCGTCTGGGTCTCCAGCGCGAAGCCGCTGGGCACGTTCGGGACGTAGCCGCCGAGCGCGTTGAACGGGTAGGGGCCGAAGACCCCCTCCAGCCACTCCGCGACCTCGCCGGTCCGCTCCACGCTGGCGCGCGCCGCGCCGGCGTTGTCGCCGAGGTCCTTGCTGTACGCGTTCAGGATCGGCAGGCCGTTCGCCGTCTTGCCGGTGGTGATGTCGAACCTGCCGATCGCGAGCGTGGCCAGGTAGGTCGCCTGCGGCTTGTTGGAGCGCCAGTTGTAGCGGGTCCAGCCGAGCCGCGAACTCTGCGACTGGAGGACGCCGTTGCTGATGGCCTGGGTGCCGTCCGGGACGCTGACCGACACGTCGAAGGTGGCCTTGTCCAGGGGGTGGTCGTTGCTGGGGAACCACCAGGCGGCCGCGTCGGGCTCCTGGGCCGCCACACCGCCGTCGGGGGTGCGCTGCCAGGCCGACCAGCCGTCGACCTTGAACTCCGAGGGCTTGCCCGCGTACTTGACGACGACCGTCGCCTGACTGTCCTTCCGGAGCGGCTCCGCGGGCGTCACTTCGAGTTCGTGCGCGCCGGAGGCGGCGAACTTCGCCTTGGCCCCGTTGACCCGCACCTCGCTGACCTTGAGGCCGAAGTCGAGGTTGAACCGGGACAGGTCCTGCTTCGCGGTGGTCAGCAGGGTGGCCGTGCCCTCCAGCAGGTCCGTCCCGGGCTGGTACTTCAGGCGCAGGTCGTAGTGGGAGACGTCGTAGCCGCCGTTCCCGCTCGCCGGGTAGTAGCTGTCGCCTATGCCCGGGGCGCCCGGACCCGCGCCGGCCGCCGACGCCGGGATCACCAGCAGGAGGGAAGCGGCCAGGACGCTCGGGGCGATGACTTTGCGGTGCACGCGATGCTCCAAGGGGTAGGGGAGGCAGGTCGGTTCGTGGTCGACGCCCGAGGTTCGTCGTTCGTCGTTCGCTGTTCGTCGTCCGACGGTATTCACCCGTGATCGCTCACGTCATGTCCATGGCCCCTGCTGTCACACGATCGCCATTCGGACGTCACGAACCCGGACCAGCCCGCCCGCCGGCGACCGTCCGTACCGTCCGAGCTGCACCGATGCGCGAGTGACGGCAGGGACCAGAGTGGCCGGAACGGCACGGTCGCCGGACGCCGAGGGACGGGGGAGGGGCCGGCGTCCGCCACATACTGAGCAGTCGGTAACCTGCGACGCATGACGCTCCCCCAGCACGCCGCGCGCCGCGTCTGGCACGCCGCCATCAACCCCCTCCACGCCACCAGCTACTTCTCCCCGGACCTGGCCGCCGAGCTCGGCGCCCTCGGCATCACCCACCGGGTCGCCGTCAACCTCGCCAGCCGCTCCGCCGCCATGGGCGCCGTCGGCCCCGGCGTGGTCACCGCCGCCTTCTACAACTACCGGCACGACCTCGTCGCCGCCCACCTCCCCGCCGTCTGGGACACCGCCACGCCCGAACAGGTCCTCGCCGCCCGGCTGCGCGCCGCCGACAGCACCCTGCGCCGCCTCCTCGGGGACGAGGCCATCGCCTCACCCGAACTCGCCGAGGCCGCCGGTCTCGCCCTGCGCGCCACCGAGGCCTGCACCCGCCACGGCCGGGCCCTGTACGCCGCCCACGCCGACCTGCCCGTCCCCGAGGAACCGCACCTGCGGCTGTGGCACGCCACCACCCTGCTGCGCGAGCACCGCGGCGACGGGCACCTCGCCGCGCTGCTGCTGACCGGACTGGACCCGCTGGAGGCCCTGGTCAGCCACACCGCCACCGGCCGCGGCATGACCCCGAAGTGGATCAAGAGCATCCGCGGCTGGGACCAGGCCGACCTCGATGCCGCCGCGGAACGGCTCCGCGACCGGGGCGTCCTCGACGCCGACGGCGAACTCACGCAGGAGGGCCGCGCGCTGCGCGAGCGCCTGGAGACGGAGACCGACCGCCTCGACGCCGCCCCGTACGAACACCTCGGCGCGGCCGGCCTCGCCCGGCTCGGCGAGCTCGGCGGCGCGTTCGTCGCGCGGGCCATCGGTGCCGGCGCCTTCCCCCGCGACCTCTTCGGAAAGGGCTGAGGGGCTCCCCGGGTCCGCCCGCGGCACCTGCCACAATTGACAGCCTTCCACGCACACGCACGAAGGCAGGCGGGACCGCACTGTGACCATGTCCATCGAAGGCAGGATCGCCGAGGAGCTCGGCGTACGGGAGCGGCAGGTCAGGGCCGCCGTCGAGCTGCTCGACGGCGGCTCCACCGTGCCGTTCATCGCGCGCTACCGCAAGGAAGCGACCGAGATGCTCGACGACGCCCAGCTCCGCACCCTCGAGGAGCGGCTGCGGTACCTGCGCGAGCTGGAGGACCGCCGCGCCGCGATCCTCGACTCCGTACGCGAGCAGGGCAAGCTCGACGCCGCGCTGGAGGCCCGGATCCACCAGGCCGACACCAAGGCAAGGCTGGAGGACATCTACCTCCCCTTCAAGCCCAAGCGCCGCACCAAGGCGCAGATCGCCCGCGAGGCCGGCCTGGAACCCCTCGCCGAAGGGCTGCTGGCCGACCCGTCGGTGGAACCGGCCGCCGCCGCGGCCGCGTTCGTGGACGCGGACAAGGGCGTCGCCGACGCGGCCGCCGCCCTGGAGGGCGCCCGCGCCATCCTCACCGAGAAGTTCGCCGAGGACGCCGACCTGATCGGCGACCTCCGCGAGCGCATGTGGAGCCGCGGCCGGCTCGCCTCGAAGGTCCGCGAGGGCAAGGAGGAGGCGGGCGCGAAGTTCTCCGACTACTTCGACTTCGCCGAGCCGTTCACCGCCCTCCCCTCCCACCGGGTCCTCGCCATGCTGCGCGGCGAGAAGGAGGACGTCCTCTCCCTCGACCTGGAGCCCGAGGAGCCCTCCGACACGCCCGGCCCCTCCACGTACGAGGGGCTCATCGCCCGCCGCTTCGGCATCGCCGACCGCGACCGCCCCGGCGACAAGTGGCTCGCCGACACCGTCCGCTGGGCCTGGCGCACGAAGATCCAGGTGCACCTCGGCATCGACCTGCGGACGCGGCTGCGCGCCGCCGCCGAGGACGAGGCCGTACGGGTCTTCGCCGCCAACCTGCGCGACCTGCTGCTCGCCGCCCCCGCCGGCACCCGCGCCACGCTCGGCCTGGACCCCGGCTTCCGCACCGGCGTCAAGGTGGCCGTCGTCGACGCGACCGGCAAGGTCGTGGCCACCGACGTGATCCACCCGCACGTCCCCGCCAACAGGTGGGACGAGTCCCTCGCCAAGCTCGCCCGCCTCGCGAAGGAGCACGCGGTCGAGCTGGTCGCCATCGGCAACGGCACGGCCTCCCGCGAGACCGACAAGCTCGCCGGGGACCTCATCGGCCGCCACCCCGAGCTGGGACTCACCAAGGTGATGGTCTCGGAGGCCGGCGCCTCCGTGTACTCCGCCTCGGCCTTCGCCTCGCAGGAACTCCCGGACATGGACGTGTCGCTGCGCGGCGCGGTCTCCATCGCCCGCCGCCTCCAGGACCCCCTGGCCGAGCTGGTCAAGATCGACCCGAAGTCCATCGGCGTCGGCCAGTACCAGCACGACCTGTCCGAGGTGAAGCTGTCCCGCTCGCTCGACGCGGTCGTCGAGGACTGCGTGAACGGCGTCGGCGTGGACGTCAACACCGCCTCCGCCCCGCTGCTCTCCCGGGTGTCCGGCATCAGCGGCACCCTCGCCGAGAACATCGTCGCCCACCGCGACGCCCACGGCCCCTTCCGCAGCCGCAAGGGCCTCAAGGACGTGGCCCGCCTGGGCCCGAAGGCGTACGAGCAGTGCGCGGGCTTCCTGCGCATCCGCGGCGGGGACGACCCGCTGGACTTCTCCAGCGTGCACCCCGAGGCCTACCCCGTGGTCCGGGCCATGGGCAAGGCGGCGGGTACCGAGGTGGCGGCGCTCATCGGCAACACCTCCGTCCTGACCTCCCTGCGGCCCGAGCAGTTCGTCACCGAGGCCTTCGGCCTGCCGACCGTCACCGACATCCTGCGCGAGCTGGAGAAGCCGGGCCGCGACCCGCGCCCCGCCTTCAAGACGGCCACCTTCAAGGAGGGCGTCGAGAAGATCGGCGACCTGGCGCCCGGCATGATCCTGGAAGGGGTGGTCACCAACGTGGCCGCCTTCGGCGCCTTCATCGACATCGGCGTCCACCAGGACGGGCTGGCGCACGTGTCCGCCCTGTCGAAGACCTTCGTCAAGGACCCCCGCGACGTGGTCAAGCCGGGTGACATCGTCCGCGTCAAGGTCATGGACGTGGACATCCCGCGCAAGCGGATCTCGCTGACCCTGCGGCTGGAGGACGAGGCGGGCGCCGAGCGCGGCGCCGGGGCCCCCGGGCAGCGGGACGAGCGCCAGGGCGACCGCCGCGGCGGCGGCCGCCCCCCGCGGCAGCGCGGCGGCGGCCAGGGGCAGGGGCAGGGGCAAGGCCAGACCCAGCGCGGCGGCGACGGCAGGCGGCAGGGCGGTCAAGGCGGTCAGGGCGGCGGAGGACAGCGGCAGGGCGGCGGAGGACAGCGCTCCGGCGCCCCGGCCCCCGCCAACAGCGCCATGGCGGACGCCCTCCGCCGGGCCGGCCTGACCGGACCCGGCGAAGGCCGGGGGCGCCGCTAGCGGTACACCGGGCCACGGCCCGGCCGGCGGCGGGCACCGGCAGGGGTGGCCGAATAGCCACCCCTGCCGGGGGGCCCGCTTGCCAACTCCCCCGGATGATCGGTAGGCATGGTGGAACGTCCGTTCGCCCGTTCGCCCGCGCGGACGGGCGTTCCCGCTCCTCCCTCCGGGACCGCCCCCCCGAGGCCCCCTCCAGGCACAGGACCCCATGCCGATGCCCACCCCCCACGCCTACCGACGCTGCCCGAGAAAAGGTCCGAAGAGGGAACGCATGCCCTACCGCGACCTCGGCCTGCGCAAACGCTGCGCGACGATTCTCGGTCATCTGGACCTGACGCCCCCGTTCTCCCTGGAAGGCCTGTGCGCGCACATGGCCGACCGGCGCGGCCGGCCCATCCGGCTGCACCCCCTGCCCAGCGAGGCCGCCGGATCAGGCGTCTGCGGGCTGTGGGTCGGCACCGACACCGTCGACTACGTCTTCTACGAGGCCCACACCACCCCCCTGCACCGCGAGCACATCGTGCTCCACGAGCTCGGGCACATCCTCTTCGGCCACCACTCCACGGCAGGGGAGGAGACCGACGGCCGGGCCCCCGTCGTCCGCGGCCGCACCGACTACACCACCCGCCAGGAGCAGGAGGCGGAGATGCTCGCGAGCATGATTCGCGTCCACGCCTCCGCCGCGGGCCGCCCCTGCCGCGCCACCGCCCCCCGGGGCGCCCTCGACCGGCTGGAATCCGCCATGGGTTACGCACGGGGTCACCGCGATGGCAGCTGAACTCGCCGCCCTCGGCGACTGGCTCGCCGTGCCCGGCGTCGTCATCCTGTGGATCGCCGTCCTGCTCCGGGCCCCCGGCGCCCTGCGCTCCCCGGAACAGCGCGGACTGTGGCTCGCGGTCGCGACCGCGGCCGCCGCGATGACCCTGAACCTGCCCGCCGTCGTCCGGTACGCCATGACCGCCGGGCCCTCGTACGCGCACACGGTCGCCCTCGCCCGCAACCTGATCGGCGTCCTGTCGGCGGGTGCCGTGCTCTACTTCGTCGCCGCCGCCACCCGCGGCCGCAGGCTGCCCCTCGCCTCCTGGGCGGGCACCGTGCTCTGGATCGCCGTCCTCCTCACCCTGGACGCCGCCGCGCCCGGGCACGGCACGCACACCATCCCGCCCTCCGGGAGCCCGCTGCCCTCCCTCGCGTACTGGCTCGTGCTGATCTCCGCCCACCTGATCGCCAACACCGTCTGCGTCCGCGTCTGCTGGCGCTACGGCCGCCGCTCCGAGAGCCGCGCACTCGCCCTCGGACTGCGCCTGTTCGGCCTCGGCACCGCGCTGGCCTGGGTGTTCTGGTTCGTGTACCTGCTCAAGGCCCTCTTCGGCAGCACCTGGGCGCTGCCCGCGCTGCCGCTGCTGATGAGCCTGCACGGCCTGCTGCGCGCCGCCGCCATCCTCGTGCCGACCCTGTTCACGCTGCGCCGCGCCCTCGCCGACACCACCACCGCCTGGCTGCTGTGGCCGCTGTGGCGGGACCTGGTCCAGGCCGTCCCGTACGTGGCGCTCACCGAGCCCCGGACCGGACGGCTGCTGGAACTGCTCTGGCCGCCCGTGCCGCGGGACCTGCTCGTCTACCGCAAGGTCATCGAGACGCGCGACGCGATCCTGATCCTGGGGGAGTACGTCCCGCCGGGCCTGCCCGAGCTCGCGCGCGGCCACGTCGCGGGTGCGGACGTCCCCGAGCGGCAGCGCGCGGCAGCCGCGCTGGCCTGCGTACTGAAGGAGGCCCGGCGGACGAAGCTCGCCGGACCGCCCGGGCAGCCGTCCGGGGCCACCGCGCTGGAACTGCCGGCCGCGATGCGGACCTCCATGGAGGGCGGCGGCCCGGACCTGGAGGACGAGGCCAGGTTCCTCGTGGACGTCGCCCGGGCCTACCGCTCGCCCGTGGCCGCCGCCTTCGCCCCCGCCACCCGGACCGCCTGAACCGCCTGACCGCAGGAAGCGAACGCCACGTGCCCACCACCGTACTGATCACCGGGGCCAGCGCCGGCCTCGGCGCCGCCTTCGCGCGGGCCTTCGCCGCCAAGGGCTGCGACCTGGTCCTCGTCGCCCGGGACGAGGACCGCCTGCGGGCCCTGGCCGCCGGACTCACCCGCCGCACCGGCAGCGCCTGCGAGGTACTGCCCGCCGACCTGCTCGACCCCGCCGCCCTCGCCACCGTCGCCGACCGGCTCGCCGACACCGCGCGGCCCGTGGACGTCCTGGTCAACAACGCCGGATTCGGCCTGCCCGCGCCCTACCCGTACAACCCCGTCGAGGACGAGGAGCGGATGCTGGACCTCCTGGTGAAGGTCCCGCTCCGGCTCACCCACGCGCTCCTCCCGGGCCTGCGGGAGCGCCGCCGGGGCGCCGTGCTCAACGTCTCCTCGGTCGCCGGCCTGCTCCCGACCGGGACGTACGGGGCGGCGAAGGCGTGGATCACCGCCTTCAGCGAGTCCCTCCGGATCGACATGGAGCCCTACGGGGTCCGGGTGCTCGCGGTGGTCCCCGGCTTCACCCGCACCGAGTTCCAGGAACGCGCCGGCATGGACGTCAGCGCCCTGCGCGACGCGGTGTGGCTGGAGCCGGACGCGGTGGTCGCCAAGGCCCTGCGCGACCTCGCCCGGCGCCGCCCCGTCAGCGTCACGGGCCGCCACTACCAGGCGTACGCCTTCGCGGCCCGCCACCTCCCGCGCACCTTCGTGGCCCGCAGGATGGCCCGCGAGCGGCGCCCCCCGGCCGCACCGCCGGCCTGAGCGTGCGGGCGTGCAGCGTGCCGGTTTGCGGGGCCGCCGTCCGGGCAGCCGCCGGGGGAGGGGGACAGCGGCCCTCGGCAGAGGAGGACGTGCCATGGACGAGCAAGGCGGCGCCGGAGGCGTCCCGCTCCACGGCGAGGACGAAGGACAGCAGCAGCGCAAACCGCACCCCGGGCGGCAGCACACCTCCCGGGGATCCGGGCCGAAGCCGGGGCCCGGCCCCGTCCGGGCCGAGGACACGGACGAGGCGAGCCGCCTCGACCACCCCGGCAGCCAGGACCCGGACGAGCCGCGCAAGCACCGCAGCCACGGCAAGGGCCCCAAGGAGTTCTAGGGCGCCCGCCCCGGAGTTCCGGGCTCAGAGTTCGGTGACCTTGCCGTCCGCCACTTCCAGCCTGCGGGTCACGCGGACCGCCTCCAGCATCCGGCGGTCGTGCGTGACCAGCAGCAGCGTGCCCTCGTAGGCCTCCAGGGCCGACTCCAGCTGCTCGATCGCCGGCAGGTCGAGGTGGTTCGTCGGCTCGTCCAGCACCAGCAGGTTCACCCCGCGCCCCTGGAGCAGGGCGAGGGCCGCGCGGGTGCGTTCGCCGGGCGACAGGGTCGCCGCCGGGCGCAGCACGTGCGCCGCCTTCAGGCCGAACTTGGCCAGCAGCGTGCGCACCTCCGCCGGCTCGGTGTCCGGGACGGCCGCGCAGAAGGCCTCCAGCAGGGGCTCACCGCCGAGGAACAGGCCGCGCGCCTGGTCCACCTCGCCGACCAGCACGCCCGAGCCGAGGGTGGCGGAACCCGAATCCGGGGCCAGCCGGCCCAGCAGCACCGCGAGCAGGGTGGACTTGCCCGCGCCGTTGGCCCCGGTGATCGCCACCCGGTCCGCCCAGTCGATCTGGAGGCTCGCCGGGCCGAAGGAGAAGTCGCCGCGCTCGACGGCCGCCTCGCGCAGGGTCGCCACCACCGACCCGGAACGCGGGGCCGCCGCGATCTCCATGCGCAGCTCCCACTCCTTGCGGGGCTCCTCGACGACCTCCAGGCGCTCGATCGCCCGCTGCGTCTGGCGGGCCTTGGCGGCCTGCTTCTCGCTGGACTCGCCGCGCAGGTTCTTGCCGATCTTGTCGTTGTCGCTCGCCTTGCGGCGGGCGTTGCGGACGCCCTTGTCCATCCAGTTGCGCTGCATCTGGGCCCGGCCCTCGAGCGCGGACCGCTTGCCCGCGTACTCCTCGAACTCCTCGCGGGCGTGGTCGCGGGCGCGTTCGCGTTCCTCCAGGTACGAGGCGTAGCCGCCGCCGTAGAGGTTGATCTGCTGCTGCGCCAGGTCCAGTTCGAGGACCTTCGTGACGGTGCGGGTCAGGAACTCGCGGTCGTGGCTGATGACCACCGTGCCCGCGCGCAGCCCCGTCACGAACCGCTCGAGCCGCTCCAGCCCCGCCAGGTCGAGGTCGTTGGTGGGCTCGTCCAGGAGGAACACGTCGTAGCGGGACAGGAGCAGCGAGGCGAGGCCCGCCCGGGCGGCCTGGCCGCCGGACAGCGCCGACATCGGCAGGTCCAGGCTCACCGCCAGGCCCAGCTCGTCCGCCACCTCCTGGGCGCGCTCGTCGAGATCGGCACCGCCGAGGTCCAGCCAGCGGTCGAGGGTCTCCGCGTACGCGTCGTCGGCGCCGGGGGTGCCGTCCACGAGGCCCTGCGTGGCCTCGTCCAGCGCCGCCTGGGCGGCGGCCACTCCGGTCCGGCGGGCGAGGAACTCCCGCACCGACTCGCCGTCGCGCCGCTCCGGCTCCTGCGGGAGGTGGCCGACGGCCGCGCCCGGCGGGGAGAGCCGCAGCTCACCGGTCTCGGGGGTGTCCAGCCCGGCGAGCAGGCGCAGCAGGGTCGACTTCCCGGCGCCGTTGACGCCGACGAGTCCGATGACGTCGCCGGGCGCGACGACGAGGTCGAGACCGGCGAAGAGCGTGCGCTCACCGTGCGCGGCGGTGAGGTTCTTGGCGACGAGGGTTGCAGTCATGATGCCCCGATCCTATCGGCGCGCCGCCGCCCTACCGGCCGATCAGCCGCAGCCCCGCCCACAGGGCCGTCACCGCCGCCGCGAGGGACAGGAGCGTGGTGAGCAGCCCGAGCCGGGTGAACGCGCCCAGCCGGACGTCCTCGCCGTGCGCGTGCAGGAGCCGCCGCCACAGCAGCGTGGCCAGGGAGCCGACGTACGTGAGGTTCGGACCGATGTTCACGCCGATCAGCACGGCCAGCACCACCCCCGCCCCGCCGGGCGCGGCCAGCGGCAGCAGCGCGAGCACCGCGGGCAGGTTGTTGATCAGGTTGGCCAGTAGGGCGGCCACCCCGGCCACGGCCAGCAGCGCCGGCAGCGAGTCCCCGTCGGGCAGCAGCCACTGGAGCCCGTCACCCAGCCCGTGGTCCACCACGGCCCGTACGACCACTCCCAGCGCCAGCACGAACAGGCAGAACGCCGGCGCGGTGGAGGCCACCAGCCGCCGCGGGGTGGTCTCGCGGCGGCGCAGGGCCCGCACCCCCAGCGCCACGGCCCCGGCCAGCGCGGCCCAGGCGGGGCTGGCCCCCAGGAGGGAGGCCAGCGCGAAGCCCGCCAGCGTCAGCAGCAGCACGGCCAGGGCGAAACGCGGCACCGGAGCCGGTTCCGCCGCCTCGGGCCGGTGCTCGGGCGGGGCCGCCAGGTCCGCCCGGAAGAAGCGGCGGAAGACCGCGTACTCCACCACGATCGCGACGGCCCACGGCAGCGCCATCAGCGCCGCGAACCGGGTGAAGGTCAGCCCGCTCGCGGTGAAGGCCAGCAGGTTCGTCAGGTTGGACACGGGCAGCAGCAGCGACGCCGAGTTCGCCAGGTGCGCGGTGGCGAACACGTGCGGGCGGGGCCGGGCGCCCAGCCGGGCGGACGTCGCCAGGACCACCGGCGTCAGCAGCACCACCGTGGCGTCCAGGCTCAGCGCGGCGGTGACCGCCGAGGCGACCAGGAACACCCCGCCCAGCAGCCCGGCCGCCCCGCGCCCGGCGGCCCGGCGGGCCACGGCCGCCCCGGCCGCCCGGAACAGCCCCTCGTCCGCGCACAGCTGGGCGAGGGCCAGGATCACGGCCAGGAACCCGACCACGGGCAGCAGCTCCCGCGTCTGCTCCCAGGCATCGGCCGGGGACACCACCCCCAGGGCGACGAGCAGCCCGGCGGCCGGCACGGCGGCCGCCGCCTCGGGCAGCCCCCGTGGCCGCAGCACGGCGAAGGCCAGCACGGCGAGCAGCAGGACGACGGACAGGGACTCGGCGAGGACGGTGTTCAGGGCGGCGCTCCGGACGGCGGGACGGGGAACGCCCAAGGATCGCACCCCGCCGCCGCCCGTCCGGATAGGTGGGACACCCGTCATTGCGGCCACGACCAGCGTGGTCACAGGATGGAGGCATGTCACCGCGAAACGTGCTCGTCGTCCTCTACGACGGGGTGCAGAGCCTGGACGTGACCGGCCCGGTCGAGGTCTTCGACGGAGCCGGCCGCCTTCCGGGGCGGAAGGGGTACGCCATCCGCACCGTCTCCCCGGGAGGCGCGCCGGTACGGACCAGCAGCGGACTGACCCTGCTGTCCGACGGGGACCTGGAGAGCGCCCGCCCCGGCCCCGGGACCACGCTGCTGGTACCCGGCGGCCGCCGCACGGCGGACTTCGAGCCGAGGCTCACCGACTGGCTGCGCGCGCACGGGCGCCGTGCGGGCAGGCTGGTGTCGGTCTGCACCGGGGGACTGCTGCTGGCGGAGGCGGGGCTGCTGGACGGACGCCGGGCCACCTCGCACTGGTCGGTCTGCGCGCGGATGGCACGGGACTACCCCAGGGTGTCGGTGGAACCGGACCCCATCTACGTCCGGGACGGCCCCGTCTCCACCTCGGCCGGGGTCACCGCCGGGATCGACCTGGCCCTGGCGCTGGTGGAGGAGGACCTGGGACGGGACGCGGCCCTGCTGATCGCCCGGCACCTGGTGGTGTTCCTGCGCAGACCCGGCAACCAGGCGCAGTTCAGCGCGCAGCTGGCGGCGCAGACGGCGCGGCGGGCGCCGCTGCGGGACGTCCAGCAGTGGATCAACGAGCACCCGGGCGGGGACCTGAGCGTGGAGGCCCTGGCGGCACGGGCGGCGCTCTCGCCGAGGCACTTCGCGCGGGCCTTCCAGGCGGAGACCGGGGTGACTCCGGGCCGGTACGTGGAGCGGGTACGGGTGGAACACGCGCGCCGGCTGCTGGAGGACAGCTGCGAGGGCGTCGCGCAGATCGCCCAGTCCTGCGGCTACGGGACGCCGGAGGCACTGCGCCGCGCCTTCGTCAAAACCCTGGGCCAGCCCCCGGCCGAGTACCGCCGCCGCTTCGGCCGCGGCCGCCCCTCCTGACGCGGCGCCCCGCGGTTCCGCCCGGCGCGGCGGCCCCGGCCGCTGCCCCTCCTGGCGCCGCCCCCTGCCGGTGCGCGTCCTCGCACCGCTCAGCCGCCGCCGCGCGCTCCGGCTCCGCGCGGCGGCGCGGCAGGACGCGCGGCGCGTCGGAAGGCGTGCCGCCCGGCCCCGCACGGGCGTTGTCACAGCGCCCCGCAACCTCGACCCCCCGCCCCACGACCGGGGGCGGCCCACCGCTCCGGAGGAGCCATGCAGATCGCCGTACTGCTCTACGACCGCTTCACCGCGCTCGACGCCGTCGGGCCCTACGAGACCCTCAGCAGGGTGCCCGACGCCGAGACCGTGTTCGTCGCGGAGCGCCCGGGCCCGGTGCGCACCGACAACGGGGCGCTCGCCCTCGTCGCCGACAAGGCGCTCGAGGAGGTGACCCGGCCGGACGTCGTCATCGTGCCCGGCGGGCCGAACCCCGAAGCGGAGATGGACAACCCCGCCGTGCTCGAGTGGCTGCGGGCCGTGGACGCGACCACCACCTGGACCACCTCCGTCTGCACCGGCTCGCTGCTCCTCGCCGCGGCCGGCCTGCTCGACGGGCGGCGGGCGACCAGCCACTGGCTCTACCTCGACCGGCTGGTCCCCTTCGGCGCCGAGCCCACCGGTGAGCGGGTCGTCTTCGACGGCAAGTACGTCACCGCCGCCGGGGTGTCCTCCGGCATCGACATGGGGCTCGGGCTGCTCGGCCGGATCGCCGGGGACCCGTACGCCGAGGCGGTGCAGCTGCTGTGCGAGTACGACCCCCAGCCGCCCTACGACGCCGGTTCGCCGGAGAAGGCCCCGGCCGAGCTCGTCGCCCGGCTGCGCGCCGCTAATCCCCTGACGGACGCCAGCTGAATTCCGGAGCACGCCGCTCCAGGAACGCGGCGACACCCTCGGCGGTGTCGCCGCTCGCCGCGGCCTGACCCGCCCAGTACGCCTCCCGGCCGGTGCGGCCGTCCGCGTACTCCTTGGCGGCGGCCTGCGTCAGCAGCGAGCGGGAGGCCAGGATCCCCGCGAACTCGGCCACCCGCTCGTCCAGCCGGCCCGCCGGCAGCAGCTCGTTCAGGAACCCGGCCCGCAGGGCCGTCCCGGCATCGATCAACTCGGCCGAGAACAGCAGGTACTTGGCCCACGCCGGGCCGACCACCGAGGCCAGCCGCCGGGTGGAGGAGGCCGGGTAGACGACGCCCAGCTTCGCCGGGGTCACCCCGAACGCCGCGCCCTCCTCCGCGAACCGCAGGTCGCAGGCCGCCGCCAGCTGGCTGCCGCCCCCCACGCAGAAGCCCCGGATCGCGGCCACCGTCGGCCTCGGGAAGGCGGCCAGGGCCTCCTCCGCGGCCACCGCCAGGGCCTGGGGGTCCTCCTTGCCGGTGAGCGAGGAGATGTCGGCCCCCGCGCAGAAGGTCGGGCCGGCCCCGGTGAGCACCAGCACCCGTACGGCCTCGTCGGCGGCGAGCGGTTCCAGCAGCTCCGGCAGGGCCCGCCACATCGCGGCGGTCATGGCGTTCCGCTTGGCGGGGTGCGAGATGACGACGGTGGCGACCCCGTCGGCGACGGTGTGGTGGAGGGCTGCGTCCATGCGCCGGATGCTATCCCGGGCAGCCGATCCTATGATCGGGGGGAATACGACCCCGGGGGGTGCCGAGGAGGTGGCACGTCCATGGGCGCCGACCGCAGCGACCCGTTCGCACAGCAGCAGCGGCAGAAGCAGAAGAAGCAGCTGAACCGCGGCTTCGGGCTGCTCGCCCTGCTCGGGACGATCCTCGTGCTGGCCGGCCTGGTGGGCCTGGTCTACACGGGTGTGGCCACCCTGACCTCGATGTTCCTCTTCGGCTGGCTGCTGCTCCTCGGCGGTGTCGTCGGCCTCGCGCAGGCCGTGCAGTCGCGCGGGACGAGCTACTTCTGGCTGGCCGTCATCGTCGCCGCGATCAACCTGGCCGCGGGCTTCGTGATCCTGCGCCGTCCGGAGGCGAGCGCCGAGGCGCTGACCATGTTCGCGGCCCTGCTCTTCCTCACCGGCGGCGTCTTCCGCCTCGTGGGGGCGCTGGTGGTGCGCGGCGCCAACTTCGGGATCTCCCTGGTCCAGGGCGCCTTCGGTCTCCTGCTGGGCGTCCTGATCCTCTCGGGCTGGCCGGGCAACAGCCTGTACGTGATCGGGACCTTCTTCTCGCTCGCCCTGCTGTTCGACGGACTCAGCCTGATGGGACTGGGTCTGGGAGCCCGCCGGATCCTCGGACTGGTCGGGGAAGAGGAGGCAGGCGCTGCCAACCGGAGCCTGCCGGATCAGGAACAGACCAACAACTGACTCCGTCATAAGCCAGTGGTCAGAAAGCGTCCGATTGACGCTGACTTCTGGTCAGCAGCGCGGTCGGCACCGGCGTCTTCTCCACTCTGGACGCGTGGAGACGATCGAGCGTGAAGACGGGGGCCGGAATATGAACGACAGCGGGAGCATCCCGCCGGCCGGGGGAGGTGAGGTGTCGGCTCCGGCCGACCCTCCCGCTTATGAGGGAGTGTGGCGCTTCACCGCGCCAGCGGTTGAAGAATCCGTTCCGCAGGCCCGCCGCGCGGTCCGCGAGCTGCTCGGCCGCCAGGGGGTGCCGGCCCAGCAGGACCTGGTGTACTCCCTGCTGCTGATCGTCTCCGAACTGGTGACGAACTCGGTCCGGCACGCGGCCCTGCTCTCCCCGGAGGTCGCCGTCGAGGTGGCGCTGGGCCGGGAGTGGGTGCGGGTGGCCGTCGAGGACGACCACCCGTACCGGCCCAAGGCACTGGAGGCCGACTTCGGCCAGACCGGCGGCCGGGGCCTGCTGCTGGTCCGGGAGATCACCCGCGAGGCCGGCGGGGTGTGCGACGTCGAACACACCGCGACGGGCGGCAAGGTGATCTGGGCGGCACTGCCGCTCCGGACGCCCGGGGCCTGAACCCCGGGGACCGGCCCCGGACGGCCCGCACCCGGGCGTCCGCACCTGAACGGCGCAGCGGCTACCAGCCGGCCGCGTCGCCGGTCAGCTCGCGGATCGCGGGGCGCGCCGCGTCCAGCACCGTCATGAACCAGGCGGAGAACGGCTGCTCCGCGTGCTGCTTCGCCAGCTCCTCGGCCGTGACGAAGGCGGTGTCGCCGACCTCCTCCGGATCCGGTTCCAGCGCGGCCTGGGCCAGTCCCACGAACAGGTGGTTGTACTCCTGCTCCACCAGTCCGGACGCCGGGTCAGGATGGTTGTAGCGGACCGTCCCCGCCTCGGCGAGCAGCGAGGGCGAGACCCCGAGCTCCTCATGGGTGCGCCGGGCCGCCGCCGCGAACGGCGACTCCCCGGGATAGGGGTGACCGCAACAGGTGTTCGACCAGACGCCGGGGGAGTGGTACTTCCCGAGGGCGCGCCGCTGGATCAGCAGCCGCCCCTGCTCGTCGAAGAGGAACACGGAGAACGCACGGTGCAACAGGCCGGGCGCCTGATGTGCGGAGAGCTTCTCCGCCGTGCCGATGGTGTTGCCGGACTCGTCGACCAGTTCGAGCATGATCGATTCTCGAGCTCCGGTGCCGGCGGACGCGCTGCTGGTGGCGTCGGTGGCTGGTGTGGTCGGCATACCCATCCTTCGCTTCGGACTTCGGCCTTCAGTCTGCCGTACAAAAGCGGCTTGTCCCCACTTCGGCGATCCACGCATGTCCGCCCCCGCCGCGTGGTAGGCGGCGGGGGCGGACGTCCACCGGTGGATCAGATCCCGAAGGGGGCCGGATAGGAGATCGTGCCCGCCGGCACCGGAACCGAATCGTCCAGCACCAGGGCCATCATCGCCTCGTCGGGCACCTCGAAGGGCGCCCCGATCCCGAACCGCGAAGCGGGCACGAAACCGAACCGCGGGTAGTACGACGGATGCCCCAGCACCAGGACCAGCGACTCCCCGCGCGCCCGCGCCGCCGCGAGCAGCGCCCGTACGACGGCACCGCCGGCGCCCGAGCGCTGGACGGCGGGATCGGCGGCCACGGGCGCGAGGGCCAGCGCGGGCACCCCGTCCACCGCGCAGCGGGTCAGCAGGGCGTGCGCCGCCACCGACCCGTCCGGGCCCTCGGCCACGTACGAGAGCCCCGGCAGCCAGGCGTCCGGGTCCGCGCGCAGCGCGTCCACGAGATCAGCCTCCAGCGGGGTCCCGAACGCCGCCAGGTTGACGGCCCGTACGGCCGCCACGTCGGCCGCGGTCTCCGGGCGGGCCCGCCAGCGGCCCCCGTCCCCGGCGGTCACCGGGGCCAGCACGTAGCCGGTGTACCCGTACGCGTGCCCGTACCGCTCCCGCACGGCGGGTTCCCCGCGTTCGGGGCCCGGCGCGGGCTCCTCGGCCGGGGAGGCGCCGGGCTGCGCGAGAGTACCCAGGATCCGGTACCCGGCGGCCTGGGCGGCAGCGGTGTCGCGGGCGGCGGAGCGCGGCGAGTGCCGCGGGTCACAGAGGGCCCGGGCCTCCGCCGGGGGCTCCTCGGCGGTCCACTCGTACGCGCCCAGCACGAGGCGGCCCCCGGGGGCGAGGAGGCGCTCGCACGCGGCGAGCGCCCGGTCGAAGCCCGCGACCGCCTCCCCGCGGGAGCCGGGCGGGAAGGCGGGACCCTCCGCCCACACGAGGTCGAAGGAGCCGTCCTGGAAGTCCGCGCGGGGGAGTGCGCCGAGGTCCGCCGGTACGGCGCGGACCCGCCCGGCGAGCCCGCGCGCCGCGGCGGCCGCGCGCAGCTCGTCGAGGAAGGGCCCGTCGGGGCCGGCGGCGGTCACCTCGGCGAGGCCCGCCCCGCCCGCCTCGGCGGCGAGCAGCAGGGCGTCGCGGCCCGGGGCGCGCCCCAGGACGAGGACGGTGGGCCGCTCGGGCAGCGGTCCGCACAGGGAGAGGAGGCGCCGGGTGGAGGCGTCGGAGCCCGGGGACCGCCGGGGCAGGTCGCGGCGCGGCTCCGTGGAGGAGGCGAGGGAAGGAGGAGCGTCGTGGTCGGTCAACGTGAACCCTTGGAGACGGGGGTTCCGGCCGACGGGGCTCACCGGTGAGGGGTCAGACCCGGCCGGACACCCGGAAGGAAACGGGGGCGTACCGGAGTTCGCCGCGCACGGCGGCGACCACTGCGACGGTCATCGACCCACCTCCCGCGGACCCGGCCCTCGTGCCGCTCTTCTGACGTTCTTCCGATGCTGCTTCCGGTGTTCTTCCGACGCGCGCCCGGTTGATCACGCGCGCGGCGCCGTCCAGCCTAACACCCGCCTCCGAAGGGGTCCGATCGCTCGGGAAGAGCTGGTGAATGCGCCCTTCCATTCATCCGATAGCCTCTGCCGACAGCCCTGCCGACGTGCTGCCGCCGCCCCCACCCGGGGCGCCCGCCCGTCGGGAATGTCCGTCGCAAGGAGTGAGTTCGTCTGCCGACCGTCATCCTCACCGGCCCGCCGGTACCCGGATCACCGCTCGAGGACGATCTCCGGTCGCTCGGGTTCGACGTCCGCCCGGCCACCGGTCCCGAAGACACCGCCGCCGCCCTCGCCGCAGTCCCGGCGCGGGAGCGGGTGGCGGTCGTCGACAGCGCCTTCGTCGGGCATCCGCACGCCCTGCGCCTCGCGCTGACCGACCCGCGCTTCGACGCCTGCGCGGTGACCGGCGCCTTCGCCGTCCAGGCGGGGGCCCGCGCGGCCCTCGACGAGGCCGCAGGCCTCGCCCCCGCGGGCCCCGGCCCGTACGCGGACCGCCTCGCCGCGACCGTGGAGGCCGCCGGGACCGCCGTCCAGCGGCCCGAGCTCGGCAGCCTGGTCGCGGCCGTGCCCGACGGGGAGGCGGAACGCGCGCAGGCCCTCGCGGCCGTCGCCGCCGTGGACGACGAGGCGGTGCGCCTGCGCACGGCCGTGAAGTCCCGCGACGGCTTCTTCACCACCTTCTTCATCAGCCCGTACTCGCGCTACATCGCCCGCTGGTGCGCCCGCCGGGGGCTGACCCCGAACCAGGTGACCACCGCCTCCCTGATCACCGCGCTGATCGCGGCCGGCTGCGCCGCCACGGGAGAGCGCTGGGGCTACGTCGCCGCCGGCGTGCTGCTGCTCGTCTCCTTCGTCCTGGACTGCACCGACGGGCAGCTGGCCCGGTACTCGCTCCAGTACTCGACGATGGGCGCCTGGCTGGACGCGACCTTCGACCGGGCGAAGGAGTACTCCTTCTACGCCGGCCTCGCGCTCGGCGCGGCCAGGAACGGCGACGACGTCTGGGCCCTCGCGCTCGGCGCGATGATCCTCATGACCTGCCGGCACGTGGTGGACTTCTCGTTCAACGAGGCCAACCACGACGCCACCGCCGCCGGGAAGTCCGTCACGGGCAGTCCGACGGCCGCCCTCTCGGACCGGCTCGACAGCGTCGGCTGGACCGTCTGGGCCCGCAGGATGATCATCCTGCCGATCGGCGAGCGCTGGGCCATGATCGCGGTGCTGACCGCCGTGACCACCCCGCGGACCGTCTTCCACGCCCTGCTGATCGGCTGCGCCTTCGGCGCCCTCTACACCACCGCCGGCCGGGTGCTGCGCTCGGTGACCCGCAAGGCCACCCGTACCGACCGGGCCGCGCGGGCCCTCGCGGACCTGGCCGACTCGGGCGTGCTCGCGTGGACCTCCCCGCGCCCCGGGAAGCGGCCGGGCCGCGCCGCGCTGTGGTGGGCACTGGCCGGCTCGGTGCTGATGGCCGGCGGTGCCGTGACCCGCGGCTTCGGGGACCCCTGGCTGATCGCGGCCGCCGTCGCGTACGCGGTCCTCGCCGGCGCGGCGGTGTCCCGCCCGCTCAAGGGCCCCCTCGACTGGCTGGTCCCGCCGCTCTTCCGGTTCGCCGAGTACGTGACGGTCCTGGCGCTGGCCGCCCGGGCGGACGTCCCCGGGGCCCTCCCGGCCGCATTCGGACTGGTCGCGGCGGTCGCCTACCATCACTACGACACGGTCTACCGGATCCGTGGCGGCTCGGGCGCCCCGCCGCACTGGCTGGTGCGGACGACCGGCGGCCACGAGGGCCGGGTCCTGCTGACCGTGGTCCTCGCCGCCGTCCTCGCCCGTGACGCGTTCCCCGTCGCGCTCACGGCCATGGCCGTGTTCGTGGCACTCGTGGTGCTCGTCGAGAGCATCCGCTTCTGGGTCTCCTCCGGGGCACCCGCCGTACATGACGAAGGAGAACCAGCATGATCGGCCTCGTCCTCGCTGCCGGTGCCGGACGCCGCCTGCGTCCCTACACCGACACCCTGCCCAAGGCCCTCGTGCCGGTCGGCCCGGAGGGCCGGGAGGACAGCCTCACCGTCCTCGACCTCACCCTGGGCAACTTCGCCGAGGTGGGCCTCACCGAGGTCGCCATCGTCGTCGGCTACCGCAAGGAAGCCGTCTACGAGCGCCGGGAGGCCCTGGAGGCCAAGTACGGCGTCAGGATCACGCTGATCGACAACGACAAGGCCGAGGAGTGGAACAACGCCTACTCCCTGTGGTGCGCGCGTGACGTCCTCAAGCAGGGCGTGATCCTCGCCAACGGCGACACCGTCCACCCCGTCTCGGTCGAGAAGACCCTGCTCGCCGCCCGCGGCAACGGCCAGAAGATCATCCTCGCCCTCGACACGGTCAAGAGCCTGGCCGAGGAGGAGATGAAGGTCGTCACCGCCGACGGACAGGGCGTGCGGAAGATCACCAAGCTGATGGACCCGGCCGACGCGACCGGCGAGTACATCGGCGTCACCCTCATCGAGCCCGAGGCCGCCGAGCAGCTCGCCGAGGCGCTGAAGACCACCTTCGAGCGCGACCCCGACCTCTACTACGAGGACGGGTACCAGCAGCTCGTCAACGACGGCTTCACCATCGACGTCGCCCCCATCGGGGACGTCAAGTGGGTGGAGATCGACAACCACGACGACCTCGCCAAGGGCCGGACGATCGCATGCCAGTACTGACGCGGCTGATCCCCTCGCCGGTCGTCGTCGACATCAGCCGCGGGGCGATGGACAAGCTGGACGGCATCCTCGCCGACCAGCGGATCTCCGCGTCCGGCCGGCTCGCGATCGCGATCAGCGGGGGCTCCGGACAGGCGCTGCGCGCCCGCCTGGAGCCGGCCCTGCCGCACGCCGACTGGTACCCGGTCGTCGACGGCACCATCGACTCGGCGGTCAAACTGGCCGACGACATAAAGGGCCGCCGCTACGACGCCGTCGTGGGGCTGGGCGGCGGGAAGATCATCGACGTGGCGAAGTACGCCGCGGCGCGGGTCGGCCTGCCCATGGTGGCCGTCGCCACCAACCTCTCCCACGACGGCATCTGCTCCCCCGTGTCCATCCTGGACAACGACAACGGCCGGGGCTCCTACGGCGTGCCCACGCCGATCGCCATGGTGATCGACCTCGACGTGATCCGCGAGGCCCCCACCCGCTTCATCCGTGCCGGCGTCGGCGACGCGATCTCCAACATCTCCGCCATCGCCGACTGGGAGCTCTCGCACCGCGTCACCGGCGAGTCCGTGGACGGCCTGGCCGCCGCCATGGCCCGTACCGCCGGCGAGTCGGTGCTGCGGCATCCCGGCGGATGCGGCGACGACGAGTTCCTCACCGTGCTCTCCGAGGCCCTCGTGCTCTCCGGCATCGCCATGTCGATCAGCGGGGACAGCCGCCCCTCCTCCGGGGCCTGCCACGAGATCAGCCACGCCTTCGACCTGCTCCACCCCGGGCGCTCCGCGCTCCACGGAGAGCAGGTCGGCATCGGCGCCGCCTTCGCCATGCACCTGCGCGGGGCCGCCGAGCAGTCCGGCCTGTTCACGGAGGTCCTGCGCCGCCACGGCCTGCCCGTGCTGCCCGAGGAGATCGGGTTCAGCGTGGACGAGTTCGTCGCCGCCGTCGAGTACGCCCCCCAGACCCGCCCGGGACGCTTCACCATCCTGGAGCACCTCAACCTGTCCGCAGCCGAGATCAGGGACGCTTACGCCGACTATGCCCAGACCATCCGTAGCTGAACTCCGGCCCGTCGTTCACCCGCCGGGCGTCAAGGACCGGCGCAGTGGCGAGCACTGGGGCGGTCGCCTGTACATGCGCGAGGTCTCCCTGCGCATCACCCGCCTGCTGGTCACCACCAAGGTCACGCCCAACCAGCTGACCTACGTGATGACCCTCGCCGGTGTCCTCGCCGCCCCGGCCCTGCTGGTGCCGGGCGTGCTCGGCGCCGCCCTCGGCGTGGTCGCGGTCCAGCTGTACCTGCTGCTCGACTGCGTCGACGGCGAGGTCGCCCGCTGGAAGAAGCAGTACTCGCTCTCCGGCGTCTACCTGGACCGGGTCGGCGCCTACCTGTGCGACGCGGCCGTCCTCGTCGGTTTCGGCCTGCGCGCCGCCGACCTGTGGGGCGGCGGGCGGACCGACTGGCTCTGGGCCTTCCTCGGCACCCTCGCCGCGCTCGGCGCGATCCTGATCAAGGCCGAGACCGACCTGGTCGGCGTCGCCCGGCACCAGGCCGGGAAGCCCGTGGTCCAGGAGTCCGCCGCCGAGCCGCGCTCGTCCGGCATGGCGCTCGCCCGCCGGGCCGCCGCCGCGCTCAAGTTCCACCGGCTGATCCTCGGCATCGAGGCCTCGCTGCTGATCCTGGTCCTGGCCGTCGCCGACCAGGTCCGGGGCGACCTGTTCTTCTCCCGGCTCGGTGTCGCCGTACTCGCCGGCATCGCCCTGCTCCAGACCCTGCTGCACCTGGTGTCGGTCCTGGCCTCCAGCAGGCTCAAGTGACGGCCCCGATGCGGCTGGGCGCCGTGATCATCACCATGGGCAACCGTCCCGACGAGCTGAAGGCGCTCCTCGACTCGGTCGCCCGGCAGGAGGGCGACCCCGTCGAGGTGGTCGTCGTCGGCCAGGGCGTCGAGGTCACCGGGCTCCCGGAGGGCGTGCGCACCGTCTCCCTCCCGGAGAACCTGGGGATCCCCGGCGGCCGCAACGTCGGCATCGAGGCCTTCGGCCCCGGCGGCGCCGAGGTCGACGCCCTGCTCTTCCTCGACGACGACGGGCTGCTGGAGCGCACCGACACCGCCGAGCTGTGCCGGCAGGCCTTCGCCGAGGACCCGCGGCTGGGCATCGTCAGCTTCCGCATCGCCGACCCTGAGACCGGCACCACCCAGCGGCGCCACGTGCCCCGGCTGCGTGCCTCGGACCCGATGCGCTCCTCCCGGGTGACCACGTTCCTGGGCGGCGCCAACGCCGTCCGCACGAAGGTGTTCCAGCAGGTCGGCACGCTGCCCGGGGAGTTCTTCTACGCCCACGAGGAGACCGACCTCGCCTGGCGGGCGCTCGACGCCGGGTGGCTGATCGACTACCGGGCGGACATGGTGCTGCTGCACCCGGCGACCGCTCCCTCCCGGCACGCGGTCTACCACCGTATGGTGGCCCGTAACCGGGTGTGGCTCGCCCGCCGGAACCTGCCCGCCCCGCTGGTCCCGGTCTACCTGGGCGTCTGGCTCGCGCTGACGCTCGTGCGCCGGCCCTCCGGGCCCGCGCTCAAGGCCTGGTTCGGCGGGTTCAAGGAGGGCTGGACCACACCCTGCGGTCCCCGGCGTCCGATGAGGTGGCGCACGGTCTGGCGGCTGACGCGGCTGGGCCGGCCGCCCGTGATCTGACAAGCTCGGGTCTGGGACCATGGGCCCCACCACGGGTCCGGCGTTCCAGCCCCCGATGCCCCTCCTGCCGCATCTTGAAGACGGAAAGTTTCAACTTGTGAGTGACACAACCCACGACGGCGCCCTCGCCACGAGCAAGCCGCCGTCCGACGACGCGGGGCTCAGTCCCGAGGAGCTCGCCAGGAAGTACGGCCTGTCGGTCAGCGGCGCGCGGCCCAGCCTGGGCGGATACGTGCGGCAGCTCTGGGGGCGGCGCCACTTCATCATGGCCTTCTCCCGGGCCAAGCTGGTGGCGCAGTACAGCCAGGCCAAGCTCGGCCAGCTCTGGCAGGTGGCGACCCCGCTGCTCAACGCGCTGGTCTACTACCTGATCTTCGGCCTCATCCTGAACGCGGGCCGCGGCATGGAGAAGGGGGTCTACATCCCCTTCCTGGTGGTGGGCATCTTCGTCTTCACCTTCACCCAGAACTCGCTGATGGCGGGCGTCCGGGCGATCCCCTCCAACCTCGGCCTGGTCCGGGCGCTGCACTTCCCGCGCGCCTCCCTGCCGATCTCCTTCTCGATGCAGCAGCTCCAGCAGCTCATGTACTCGATGATCGTGGTGCTCGTCGTCGCCGTCGCCTTCGGGAACTACCCGCGTCTGTCGTGGCTGCTGGTGATCCCGGCGCTGGCCCTGCAGTTCGTCTTCAACACCGGGCTCGCGCTGGTCTTCGCGCGGATGGGGTCCAAGACCCCCGACCTCGCGCAGCTGATGCCCTTCCTCACCCGTACGTGGATGTACGCCTCCGGCGTGATGTTCTCGATCAACGAGATGCTGAAGGACAGGCCGGCCTGGATCGCGGACGTGCTCCAGTGGAACCCCGCCGCGATCTACATGGACCTGATCCGCTTCGCGCTGATCGACGGATACGGCCCGGAGAACCTCCCGCCGCACGTCTGGGCCTTCGCGGCCGGCTGGGCCGTGCTGATCGGCCTCGGCGGCTTCGTGTACTTCTGGAAGGCTGAGGAGCGTTACGGCCGTGGCTGACAACACCCAGGGGCGCGTCCCCACCGTCATCGCGGACGAGGTGCACATCGTGTACCGCGTCAACACGGGCAGCTCCGGCAAGGGCAGTGCCACCGCCGCGCTGAGCAAGATCCTGCGCCGGGGCAAGGGCGACGCCCCGGGCGTCCGCCGGGTCCACGCCGTGCGGGGCGTCTCCTTCACGGCGTACCGGGGCGAGGCCATCGGCCTCATCGGCTCCAACGGCTCCGGCAAGTCGACCCTGCTGCGCGCCATCGCGGGTCTGCTGCCCTGCGAGTCCGGCAGGGTCTACACCGACGGCCAGCCCTCGTTGCTGGGCGTGAACGCCGCCCTGATGAACGACCTCACCGGTGAGCGCAACGTGGTCCTCGGCGGTCTCGCGATGGGCATGAGCCGCGAGCAGATCAAGGAGCGCTACCAGGACATCGTCGACTTCTCGGGGATCAACGACAAGGGCGACTTCATCTCCCTGCCGATGCGCACCTACTCCTCCGGCATGGCCGCGCGGCTGCGCTTCTCCATCGCGGCGGCCAAGGACCACGACGTCCTGATGATCGACGAGGCGCTGGCCACCGGTGACCGCAGCTTCCAGGTGCGTTCCGAGAACCGGATCCGCGAACTGCGGGAGAAGGCCGGCACGGTCTTCCTGGTGAGCCACAACAACAAGTCCATCCGCGACACCTGCGACCGGGTGCTGTGGCTGGAGAAGGGCGAGCTCCTGATGGACGGCCCCACCGAGGAAGTGGTCTCGGCGTACGAGAAGGCCAGCGGCCACTGACCCGGGGGTCCACCGCCGCTCCGGACCGCAGGCCCCCGCCGCTCACCGCGGCGGGGGCCTCGCCGTGGTCCGGAGCGGGCGGCGGGTGCGGGAGAACGGCCGGCGCGGGGGAACGCCCGGCGGCCGAGAGCGCGGAGCGGGGGATTCCGTGGCCCGGGCCGACATTCCGGGGCGCGGGGAACACCCGATAGGCCCGCGCGGCGTTGTACAGCGTAAGCTGGACCAGTTCTCAATCGCGCCAAGAGGGGACGATTCCCCGCAGCCGGCTCCGTGGGGATACCCCCGGGCAAGGCCCGGCGGCGTGTCCGAAATAGGATGACTTGGGTCGGCAGTGTAGAACGGGAGACGTGACGGCAATGGCTACGGGAATCCTCCGGCCCCCAGGCACAACGGCCGTCCCCGCCCCGGGCGGCGGGCGGTGACCCCCGGGCACGGCATCCGTCCCGCGCCGCCGGCCGGCGAAGGCACCACCGACCTGCTCCACACCAGGGCCACCCTCGGCAAGGCCGCGGCGGAGAACTTCCCCGTCGCCCCCGCCTTCCTGCCGCGCGCCTGGCGCGAGGGCCTCATGGCGGTCTACGGGTACGCCCGCCTCGTCGACGACATCGGCGACGGCGACCTCGCCCCCGGCGGCCGCGACGCCGTCCTCCTCGGCCTCGACGCCGCCGCGGCCGGCGACCGGCTCGCGATGCTCGACGCCTTCGAGGCCGACCTGCTGCGCGTCTTCGGCGGCACCGACGGCCCCCCGCGCCACCCCCTGCTGCTGGCCCTGCGGCCCGTCGTGCGCGACCACCAGCTCACCCCCGAACCCTTCCTCGGGCTCATCGAGGCCAACCGCCAGGACCAGCGGGTGGCCCGCTACGCCACGTACCGGCAACTCCTTGAGTACTGCGAGCTGTCGGCCAACACCGTCGGCCGCCTCGTGCTCGCCCTCACCGGCACCAGCACCCCCGAGCGCGTCCGCCGCTCCGACGCGGTCTGCACCGCCCTCCAGATCGCCGAGCACCTCCAGGACGTCACCGAGGACCTCGGCCGCGACCGGATCTACCTCCCGGCCGAGGACATGCGCCGCTTCCACGTGAGCGAGGCCGATCTGGGAGCCGCCACCGCCGGGGCCTCCGTCCGCTCCCTGATCGCCTTCGAGGCCGAACGCGCGCGCGAACTCCTGGATGAGGGCACCCCGCTCGTGGGTAGCGTCCACGGCAGGCTGCGGCTGTTGCTCGCGGGATTCGTGGGAGGGGGGCGCGCCGCCCTGCGCGCCGTCTCCGCCGCCGGCTTCGACGTGCTGCCCGGCCCGCCCAAGCCCACCCGGAGCCTCCTGCTCCGCGAGGTGGCCGCCGTCATGCGTACAGCGCCGAGAAAGGGGTGAGCCCGAACGTGGAGGGCCCCACACACGCGTCAGCACCGTCCGCCCAGGTCCTCGCGGCCTACAGCTACTGCGAGGCCGTCACCGGCACCCAGGCGCGCAACTTCGCGTACGGCATCCGGCTGCTGCCCACCGACAAGCGGCAGGCGATGTCCGCGCTGTACGCCTTCTCCCGGCGCGTCGACGACATCGGCGACGGCACCCTGGCGCCCGACGCCAAACTGGCCCGGCTGGAGGAGACCCGCGCCCTCCTCGGCCGGATCCGGGCCGAGGAGATCGACGAGGACGACACCGACCCGGTCGCCGTCGCCCTCGCCCACGCCGCGCGCCGGTTCCCGATCCCCCTCGGCGGCCTCGACGAACTCATCGACGGCGTCCTGATGGACGTCCGCGGCGAGGAGTACCAGACCTGGGACGACCTCAGGACCTACTGCCGCTGCGTGGCCGGGGCCATCGGGCGGCTCTCGCTCGGCGTGTTCGGCACGGTCGGCCCGGCGGACCGCGCCGACGAGTACGCCGACACCCTCGGCCTGGCCCTCCAGCTCACCAACATCCTGCGCGACGTCCGCGAGGACGCGGGCAACGGACGCACCTACCTGCCGGCCGAGGACCTCGCCAAGTTCGGCTGCTCCGAGGGGTTCCAGGGCGGCCGCGCCCCCGCCGGCTCCGACTTCGCCGGGCTCGTGCACCACGAAGTCCGCCGCGCCCGCGCCCTGTTCGCCGAGGGCTACCGGCTGCTGCCGATGCTCGACCGGCGCAGCGGCGCCTGCGTGGCCGCCATGGCGGGGATCTACCGGCGCCTCCTGGACCGCATCGAGCGCGAACCGGAGGCGGTGCTGCGCGGACGCGTCTCGCTGCCGCCCCACGAGAAGGCGTACGTGGCGGTGCGCGGCCTGTCCGGCCTCGACGCCCGCACCGTCTCGCGCCAGAGCACCCGGAGGCGGGCCTGATGCCGCCCACGGACCTCCCGCGCCCGGCAGGCCGCGCGGACGACGGGGTCCGTGCCGCCCCCGCCGGACCGGCCGGCGTCCGTCACCGTCCCCCCGTCACGTCCGCCGCCGCGCCCTCGGCCCACGGCCGCGGCCGAGCCGCGCGGGCCACGCGCCCGGGCGGCACCGCCCCGGCCACCGGCGCCGCCCGGGCAACCCGGCCGGGCCCGTACGCGTCCCCCACCGCGGGCGCCGGCCGCGGCGCCGCACCCCTCGGCCCGGAGGGCCGGAGCACCACCCAGGAGGCGTCATGAGCGGCAGCGACCAGCACGCCGTCGTCATCGGCGGCGGGCTCGCCGGCGTCACGGCCGCGCTCGAACTCGCCGACTCCGGACTGCGGGTCACCCTGCTCGAAGGGCGTCCGCGGCTCGGCGGCCTCGCCTTCTCCTTCAAACGCGGCGACCTGACCGTCGACAACGGCCAGCACGTCTACCTGCGCTGCTGCACCGCCTACCGGTGGTTCCTCGACCGCGTCGACGGCGCGGACCTCGCCCCGCTCCAGGACCGCCTCGACGTGCCCGTCCTCGACGTGGCACACCCCCGCGGACCCCGCCTCGGACGGCTTCGCCGCAGCGCGCTGCCCGTGCCCCTGCACCTGGCCGCCTCACTGGCCACCTACCCGCACCTCTCGCTCGCCGAGCGGGCGGGCGTGGGACGCGCCGCCCTCGCGCTGCGCCGTCTCGACCCCGCGGACCCCGCCCTCGACGGCCTCGACTTCGGCACCTGGCTCGCCCGGTACGGGCAGTCCCCGCGCACCGTCGACGCCCTGTGGGACCTCGTCGGCATCGCCACCCTCAACGCCACCGCCGGGCAGTCCTCGCTGGGCCTGGCCGCCATGGTCTTCAAGACCGGCCTGCTCTCCGAGAAGGGCGCCGCCGACATCGGCTGGGCCCGCGTCCCGCTCGGCGACATCCACGACACCCTCGCCCGCAAGGCCCTCGACGCCGCCGGGGTGCGCACCGAGCTGCGCACCCGGGTCACCGCGGTCTCCCGCACCGCGGAGGGGGCCTGGCGGGTCGACACCGAGGGCGAGTCCCTCGACGCGGGCACCGTCGTACTCGCCGTCCCGCAGCGCGAGGCGCACGCCCTGCTGCCCGCCGGAGCGCTGTCCGACCCCGACAAGCTCCTCGACATCGGCACCGCCCCCATCCTCAACGTCCACGTCGTCTACGACCGCAAGGTGCTCAAGCAGCCCTTCTTCGCGGCGCTGGGCACCCCCGTCCAATGGGTCTTCGACCGCACGGACGCCTCAGGACTCACCGACGGCGGCCAGTACCTGGCCCTGTCCCAGTCGGCCGCCCAGGACGACATCGACGAGCCCGTATCGGCCCTGCGCACCACCTACCTGCCCGAGCTGGAGCGGCTGCTGCCGGCCGCGCGGGGCGCGAAGGTACGGGACTTCTTCGTCACCCGCGAGCGGACCGCCACCTTCGCCCCCAGCCCCGGCGTCGGCCGGCTGCGCCCGGGCCCCCGCACCGACACGCCGGGGCTCTACCTCGCCGGTGCGTGGACCGCCACCGGCTGGCCCGCGACCATGGAGAGCGCCGTCCGCAGCGGCCTCGGCGCGGCCCACGCCGCGCTGGCCGCTCTCGGCCGCCCCCGCGAACACCCTTTGCAGGAGGCGGTATGAGCACCACTACCACCAGCACAGCACGCACAGGAACCAGAGGAGAGCCAGTGAACCCGGGGAACCCGGCTGTCGAGAACACGGATGCCGGCACGGGCGGAGCCGGCGGGGGAGTGGAGAAGTCCGACACCCTGGCCCTCCTCGAACGCGGCCGCACGCTGTCGACGCCCGCGCTCCGCGCGGCGGTGAGCCGGCTCGCCGCACCCATGGACACCGTCGCCGCCTACCACTTCGGCTGGATCGACGCCCAGGGCAACCCGGCGGACGGCGACAGCGGCAAGGCCGTGCGCCCCGCGCTCGCGCTGCTCTCCGCCGAGGCGGCGGGCGCCGCCGCCGAGGTCGGCGTCCCCGGTGCCGTCGCCGTGGAACTCGTCCACAACTTCTCGCTGCTGCACGACGACCTGATGGACGGCGACGAACAGCGCCGCCACCGCGACACCGTGTGGAAGGTGCACGGCCCCGCCCTCGCCATCCTGGTCGGCGACGCCCTGTTCGCCCTCGCCAACGAGGTGCTGCTGGAGCTGGGGACCGTCGAGGCCGGCCGGGCGACCCGCCGCCTGACCACCGCCAGCCGCAAGCTCATCGACGGCCAGGCGCAGGACATCTCGTACGAGCACCGCGAGCGCGTCAGCGTTCAGGAATGCCTCGAGATGGAGGGGAACAAGACCGGAGCCCTGCTCGCGTGTTCGGTGTCGATCGGCGCCGTGCTCGGGGGCGCCGACGACCGCACGGCCGACAAGCTGGAGGAGTACGGCTACCACCTCGGGCTCGCGTTCCAGGCCGTCGACGACCTCCTCGGCATCTGGGGCGACCCGGAGTCCACGGGCAAGCAGACCTGGAGCGACCTGCGCCAGCGCAAGAAGTCCCTGCCCGTCGTCGCGGCCCTCGCCGCGGGCGGGCCCGCCTGCGAGGAACTCGCGCGGCTGCTCGCGGCCGACGCCAAGAGCAACGACTTCGAGAACTTCTCCGAAGAGGAGTTCGCCCACCGCGCCGCCCTCATCGAAGCCGCCGGCGGCCGCCAGTGGACCGCCGACGAGGCGCGCCGCCAGCACACCATCGCCATCCGGGCCCTCGACGACGTGGACATGCCGCAGCGGGTGCGCGAGCAGCTCGTCGCCCTCGCCGACTTCGTCGTCGTGCGCAAGAGGTGATCTCCGCCGGAAAGTGGATATGAATCGCGAGTCGCCGGCCGGGGACCCCTTCTGAAGGGTCCCCGGCCGACGGCAGACCCGGGCACAGCCGAAGCACTGTTCGAAGGGGAAGCCATGACAGCGACGACCGACGGCGGCGGTGCGATCACCGACGGCGCGGATCCGCGACACGACAGCACGGCGGTCCCGGCCGCCGTGGCCACGGTACCGTCCGCCGGCGGCGGCACCGGCTTGCGGAAGGCCGTCCAGGACGCCGCCGACCGGGCCACCGGCGCACTGCTGGCCCGCCAGGACCCGGCGGGCTGGTGGAAGGGCGACCTGGAGACCAACGTCACCATGGACGCCGAGGACCTGCTGCTGCGCCAGTTCCTCGGCATCCGCGACGAGGCCGTCACCCACGCCGCCGCCCTGTTCGTCCGGGGCGAGCAGCGCGACGACGGAACCTGGGCCACCTTCCACGGCGGACCGCCCGACCTCTCCGCCACCATCGAGGCCTACGTCGCCCTGCGCCTGGCCGGGGACCCGCCCGACGCCCCGCACATGGCCCGCGCCTCGGCCTGGATCCGCGCCCACGGGGGGATCGCCGCCGCCCGGGTCTTCACCCGCATCTGGCTGGCCCTGTTCGGCTGGTGGAGCTGGGACCACCTGCCCGAGCTGCCGCCCGAGCTGGTGTTCCTGCCGCCCTGGGTGCCGCTGAACATCTACGACTTCGGCTGCTGGGCCCGCCAGACCATCGTCCCGCTCACCGTGGTCTCGGCGCTGCGCCCCGTCCGCCCCGCCCCCTTCGCCCTCGACGAGCTGCACACCGACGCGCGGAACCCCGTCCCGGCGAAACCCCTGGCGCCGCTGGCCAGTTGGGACGGGGCCTTCCAGCGGATGGACAAGGCCCTGCACGTCTACCGGCGGTTCGCACCGCGCCGGCTGCGCAAGGCGGCCATGGACTCCGCCGCCCGCTGGATCATCGAACGCCAGGAGAACGACGGCTGCTGGGGCGGGATCCAGCCCCCCGCCGTGTACTCGGTGATCGCCCTGCACCTGCTCGGCTACGACCTGCAACACCCCGTCATGCGCGCCGGACTGGAATCCCTCGACCGCTTCGCGGTGTGGCGCGAGGACGGTGCCCGGATGGTGGAAGCGTGCCAGTCCCCGGTCTGGGACACCTGCCTCGCGGCCATCGCCCTGGCCGACGCGGGCCTCCCCGCCGACCACCCGGCCCTGGTGAAGGCCGCCGACTGGATGCTGGGCGAGGAGATCCGCCGCCCCGGGGACTGGGCCGTGCGCCGGCCCGGACTGGAGCCCGGCGGCTGGGCCTTCGAGTTCCACAACGACAACTACCCCGATATCGACGACACCGCCGAAGTGGTCCTGGCGCTGCGCCGGATCGGCCCCGGCCACCCCGAACCGGCCCGGGTCGAGGCCGCCATCGCCCGCGGGGTGTCCTGGAACCTCGGGATGCAGTCGAGGAACGGCGCCTGGGGCGCCTTCGACGCCGACAACACCAGCCCCTTCCCCAACCGGCTGCCCTTCTGCGACTTCGGCGAGGTCATCGACCCGCCCTCGGCGGACGTCACCGCCCACGTGGTGGAGATGCTCGCCGCCGAGGGCCGGGCCGCCGACCCGCGCACCCGGCGGGGCATCGCCTGGCTGCTCGCCGAACAGGAGGCGGACGGCTCATGGTTCGGCCGCTGGGGCACCAACTACGTCTACGGGACCGGCTCGGTGGTCCCGGCCCTCACCGCCGCCGGGATCGCTCCCTCCCACCCCGCCGTCCGGCGGGCGGTGCGCTGGCTGGAATCCGTACAGAACGAGGACGGGGGCTGGGGCGAGGACCAGCGCTCCTACCAGGACCGCTCCTGGGCCGGGAAGGGCGCCTCCACCCCCTCGCAGACCGCCTGGGCGCTGATGGCCCTGCTGTCGGCCGGCGAGCGCGAGGGCCGTGCCGTCCGGCGGGGCCTGGCGTACCTGGTGGAGACCCAGCGCCCCGACGGGACCTGGGACGAGCCGCACTTCACCGGGACCGGCTTCCCCTGGGACTTCTCCATCAACTACCACCTCTACCGGCAGGTGTTCCCGCTCACCGCCCTCGGCCGGTACCTCCACGGGGAGCCGTTCGCCCCGGACCGGCGGCCCTTCCCGGCCGCCGGGGAGTCCTGATGCCCGCCGGAGCGGACCCGCCGCCGCTGCTGGTCGCCTGCGCCCTGCGCATCGAGCGGGTGGCCCTGCGCGGCGCGGGCCGCGGCGGTCCCGCGGCCGGCGCCCTGCTGCGCACCGGCATGGGCCCCCGCGCGGCCGAGCGGGCCGTCGCCCGGGCCCTGGAGCGGCCGGGGATGCGCAGTGCGGCGGTCCTCGCCACCGGCTTCTGCGCAGGGCTGGTACCCGGCATGCACCCCGGCGACCTGGTCGTCGCGGAGGAGACCCGGGACCCCCGCGGGGTGGTCACCTGCACCGGCACCGCCCTGCTCGCCGAGGCACTGGCCCGGGCGGTTCCGGGCCGGACCGTGCACACCGGCGCACTGACCGGATCCGACCACGTCGTCCGCGGCCAGGAGCGCGCGCGGCTGCGCGCCACCGGCGCCGTCGCGGTCGACATGGAGTCCGCGGCCACGCTGTGGACCGCCGCGGCACCGGGCCGTCCCGTTGCGGCCGTCCGGGTGGTCGTGGACGCTCCGGAGCACGAGCTCGTCCGCATCGGCACGGTCAGGGGTGGAATATCTGCCTTCCGTGTCCTGCGTGCCGTACTGCCCGCGTTTCATGAATGGCACCGTTCGTTGCTGCTTCCCAGGAGGTGAATCCAGATGGCCATGCCCTTGCGACAGTCCATCAGGGTCGGGACCTATCTTCTCGAACAGAAGCTCCGCAAGCGCGAGAAGTTCCCACTGATCGTCGAGCTGGAGCCGCTCTACGCCTGCAACCTCGCCTGTGAGGGCTGCGGGAAGATCCAGCACCCGGCCGGGGTGCTCAAGCAGCGCATGCCCGTCGCCCAGGCGGTCGGCGCCGTCCTGGAATCCGGCGCGCCCATGGTCTCCATCGCGGGCGGCGAGCCCCTGATGCACCCGCAGATCGACGAGATCGTGCGCCAGCTGGTGGCACGCCGGAAATACGTGTTCCTCTGCACCAATGCCGTCCTGCTCCGGAAGAAGATCGAGAAGTTCACCCCCTCCCCCTATTTCGCCTTCGCCGTCCACATCGACGGCCTGCGCGAACGCCATGACGAATCCGTGGCCAAGGAAGGCGTCTTCGACGAGGCGGTCGCGGCCATCAAGGAGGCGAAGCGCCGCGGATTCCGCGTGACGACCAACTCCACCTTCTTCAACACCGACACCCCGCAGACGATCATCGAGGTCCTGAACTTCCTCAATGACGACCTCCAGGTCGACGAGATGATGATCTCGCCCGCCTACGCCTACGAGAAGGCACCCGACCAGGAGCACTTCCTGGGCGTCGAACAGACCCGGGAACTCTTCAGGAAGGCCTTCGCCGGCGGCAACCGGCGCCGCTGGCGGCTCAACCACTCCCCGCTCTTCCTCGACTTCCTCGAAGGCAAGGCGGATTTCCCCTGCACCGCCTGGGCCATTCCCAATTACTCGCTCTTCGGCTGGCAGCGCCCCTGCTACCTGATGAGCGACGGCTACGTGCCCACGTACCGGGAGCTGATCGAGGACACCGACTGGAGCAAGTACGGCCGCGGCAAGGACCCCCGCTGCGCGAACTGCATGGCGCACTGCGGCTACGAGCCCACCGCCGTCCTCGCCACCATGGGATCCCTGAAGGAGTCCCTGCGCGCCGCCCGCGAGACGGTGGGCGGAAACAGGGAACCGTCGGCATGACCCCCGGACAGGACGGGCGCCCGGGCTTCGACCTCGCCGCGCTGCTCGCCGAGCGCGGCGGGGAGCGCTACGAGCTGCACGCCCGCCACCTCAACCACCAGCTGCCCCGCATGCTGCACACCATCGGCTTCGACAAGGTCTACGAGCGGGCCGAGGGAGCCCACTTCTGGGACGCCGAGGGCAACGACTACCTCGACATGCTCGCCGGGTTCGGGGTGATGGGCCTCGGCCGTCACCATCCGGTGGTCCGCCAGGCCCTGCACGACGTCCTGGACGCCCAGCTCGCCGACCTGACCCGCTTCGACTGCCAGCCGCTGCCCGGGCTGCTGGCCGAGAAGCTGCTCTCGTACAGCCCGCACCTCGACCGCGTCTTCTTCGGCAACAGCGGCACGGAGGCGGTGGAGACCGCCCTGAAGTTCGCCCGGTACGCCACCGGACGGCCCAGGATCCTCTACTGCGACCACGCCTTCCACGGGCTGACCACGGGCTCGCTGTCGGTCAACGGCGAAGCGGGCTTCCGCGACGGATTCGCCCCGCTGCTGCCCGACACGAAGATCGCGCTCGGGGACCTGGCGGCGCTCGAACGGGAACTCGCGCGCGGCGACGTGGCCGCCTTCGTGGTGGAACCGGTCCAGGGCAAGGGGGTGCACGCGGCCCCGCCCGGCTTCCTGCTCGCCGCACAGGAACTGCTGCACCGGCACAAGGCGCTGCTCATCGCCGACGAGGTGCAGACCGGCCTCGGACGGACCGGGGACTTCTACGCGTACCAGCACGAGCCCGGGGTGGAACCGGACCTGGTGTGCGTGGCCAAGGCCCTCTCCGGCGGCTACGTGCCCGTCGGCGCGACCCTGGGCAAGGACTGGATCTTCCAGAAGGTGTACTCGTCCATGGACCGGGTGCTGGTGCACTCGGCCAGCTTCGGCTCCAACGCCCAGGCGATGGCGGCCGGGCTCGCGGTGCTGTCGGTCATGGAGGACGAGGAGGTGGTGGCCAACGCCCGGGCCATGGGCGACCTGCTGCGCGGACGCCTCGCGGCGCTCGTGGACCGGTACGAGCTGCTGCACGAGGTGCGCGGGCGCGGGCTGATGATCGGCATCGAGTTCGGCAGGCCCTCCTCCCTCGGCCTGCGCAGCCGCTGGGCGGTGCTCCAGGCGGCCCGCAAGGGGCTGTTCGCCCAGATGGTCGTGGTGCCGCTGCTGCGCAGGCACCGGATCCTCACCCAGGTCTCCGGGGACCACCTGGAGGTCATCAAGCTCATCCCGCCGCTCATCGTGGACGAGGCGGACGTGGAGAGGTTCGTCGGTGCCTTCGAGGAGGTCATGGACGAGGCGCACGGCGGGGGCGGGCTCATGTGGGACTTCGGCAGGACCCTGATGAAGCAGGCGGTCGGCAACCGCTGAGCCGCCGGCCGGAGGGGTCCGTCCATGGCCCCTCCGGCCGCCGCCCGGCCTCTTGGCCGCCGTCCGGCCCCGCGCTCAGTCCAGGAGCCGGTCCCGCAGCCGCTCCAGGGTCTCGGGGGCCAGCGCGAGCCCCTCGGCGAGGTAGCGGTCCACGCCGCCCCAGCGTTCGTCGATGGCCGTGAAGGCCTCGAGCAGGTACTCCGCGCGGGCGTCGAAGAGCGGCGCCAGCAGTTCCATCACCTCGGGGGAGCGGGCTTCGGGCGCGTCGCTGCCCCGGCGCACCCGGTAGCGGTTGTGCGGGGCGCTGGACTCCAGGTAGTCCGCCACGATCGCCTCCCGCTCCACGCCCAGGGCGAGCAGCGTCACCGCGACCGACAGCCCCGCCCGGTCCTTGCCGGCGGCGCAGTGCATGAGCGCCGGGACGCTGTCCAGCGCGAGGGCGTGCACGACGCGGCTCTGTTCGGCGGTGCGGGTGTGGATGATCGTGCGGTACGACTCCCTCATGCGGGCGGCCGCCCCGCCCCCGCCCAGGAGTCCGCGGAGCTGGTCCAGTTCGCCGTCGCGGACCATCTTCCAGAATGCGCGGCCGTCGGCGGGGTCAGTGAGCGGGATGTTCACATTGCGCACGCCGGGCAGTTCGACGTCCGGGCCCTCCAGGGCCTGGTCGGCCGCGTTGCGGAAGTCGAAGACGGTGTGCAGACCCAGCGATCCGAGGAACTCTGCGTCGGTTTCGGTGGCATGCGCCAGATGTCCGCTTCGGAACAGTCGTCCCACCCTGACCCTCCGTCCGTCGGTGGTCGGCAATCCGCCCACGTCACGGAAGTTGCGCACTCCGGCCAGCTCCGCGCCGGGCTGGTGTCCGGCCGGAAGGGGGTGGGGTATCTGCTGGGTCACGTGTACTCCTCCGCGTGGTCCTGTGGTGTCCGAATTGATCCGGTTGGGAGCAACTTGCCGTTTGTGGAGGCGAGATCGGGCGGGGCCCCGTGAGCCAGATCATACGGTGACCGTGCGTGCCTGATCGCGGAAACCGAATTGCCTTGTGGAGGGGGATGTTGATGGTGCGGAATGGACACAGGGTGACCGGAATTCCATTGATCCTTCGTCTCTGTGATTCCGTCAGGTAATTCACGGCTTGTTGCCCGGCGCCCCGCTCGATTACCTTCGCGATCGATCCGGGTGGACCGCCTAATCCTGCCGCCGCCCGGGAACCGCACCCGACCATCGCGCGCGGCAGGAGCGGGGGAACCAGGTAGGCCGCTGTTCCGGGGCGTTTCCGGCACAGCTAGGGGTGAAGCCGAACCCGTGCTCCGCACGTACGGCCGGACATCTCCAGTCCGAACCCGACAGCTCACCTCGCAGGCGCCGGAGAGGAATCCGCCATGCCCGCAAAGGGTAAGCACCGACGTCCGAAGTCCCGTTCGATATCCCGCGGTCTCGCCGCCGCCGGAACCGGCGGAGCGGCCCTCGCGCTCCCGCTGATGGGTGCCGCCGGCGCCCACGCCGCCCCGGGTGCCGCCCCGGCCGAGGCCGCCCCCGCGCAGAGCGCGCGGGTCCCCGAAGCCCTCCCGGCGCAGGCCCCCGCCGCCGCGCCCACCGTCTACACGGTCGTGCCGGGCGACTACCTCTCCAAGATCGCCGCCGAGCGCCGGCTGGACGGCGGCTGGGAGCGCCTGTACGCCGACAACCGCGAGGCCGTCGGCGCCGACCCCTCCCTCATCCACCCGGGCCTGAAGCTCACCATCGGCGGGGGCCGGGGCGCCGCCCCCGCCCCCGCCCCGAAGGCCCCTGCGGCCCCGGCCGAGGGATCCTCGAGCGGCGCTCCGGCCGCCTCCGAGGGCAAGACCGGCGGGAGCACGTCCCCGAAGGGCACCGCGCAGGGCGCGGCCAAGGGCTCCGGCGGCAAGGCCACCCGCGCCTCCGGCGGTACGGCCGCCACGGGCTCGGGCGCCGCGGCCAAGAGCGAGAAGGCCCCCGCGCCCGCCGGCGCCTCCGGGTTCACCGCCCCCGTCACCGGTGGCGTCTCCACGCAGTACCGGGCGAGCGGAGCCATGTGGTCCTCCGGTTACCACACGGGCGTCGACTTCATCGCGCGCACCGGTACCACCGTGCGGGCCGTCGGCGCCGGAACCGTCGTTTCCGCAGGCTGGGGCGGCGCGTACGGCAACGAGGTCGTCATCCGGCACGCCGACGGCAAGTACTCCCAGTACGCCCACCTCTCCTCGCTGTCCGTCTCGGTGGGCCAGAGCGTCACCGGCGGCCAGACCGTCGGCCTCTCCGGCGCGACCGGCAACGTGACCGGCCCGCACCTCCACTTCGAGATCCGGACGGGTCCCTCCTACGGCGCCGACATCGACCCGCTCGCCTACCTCCGCTCCAAGGGCGTGAGCATCTGACGGCACCCGCCGTCGGCACGGTGACGCGCGCGGGGCCGGGACCCGAGGGGGGTCCCGGCCCCGCGTGTACTTATTCCTTATCCCCCGCGTGGTATAGATCACGGCCCGTCAACCCCTCATTACGTTGGCGTAGGTTGGTTGCCAAGGTGAAGGATGTCTTCCCGTGGCAGCGACGAAGACGACACTGAAGACCATCGGCTCGTACGCGGCGATCGGGGACAGCTTCACCGAGGGCGTGGGGGACCCGGGACCCGGGGATTCTTATCTCGGCTGGGCGGACCGGCTCGCCGTGCTCCTGGCCGACCAGCGCGACGAGCACGACTTCCGCTACGCGAATCTGGCGGTGCGGGGCAAAGTCCTCGACCAGATCGTGGCCGACCAGGTCCCCAGGGCCAAGCAACTCGCTCCGGACCTCGTCAGCTTCTGCGCGGGCGGCAACGACATCATCCGCCCCGGCAGCGACCCGGACGACGTCGCGGAACGGTTCGAGGCGGCCGTGGCCGACCTCACGCGTTCCGTCGGCCTGGTGATGGTGACGACCGGCTTCGACACCCGGGGCGTGCCGGTCCTCAAGCACCTGCGCGGCAAGGTCGCGACGTACAGCGCGCACGTCCGCGCCATCGCCGACCGGTACGGCTGCCCCGTGCTCGACCTCTGGTCCCTGAAGTCCGTACAGGACCGGCGGGCCTGGGACGGCGACCGGCTCCACCTCTCGCCCGAGGGGCACACCCGCGTCGCGCTGCGCGCCGCGCAGGTCCTCGGCTACGAGGTGCCGACCGATCCGGACCAGCCCTGGCCGCCCGTCCCGCCGCGCGGTTCGGTGGACGTGACCCGCGACAACATCCAGTGGGCGCGCGAGCACCTCGTGCCGTGGATCGGCCGCCGGCTGCGCGGGGAGTCCTCCGGCGACCACGTCGAGGCCAAGCGCCCGGACCTGCTGCCGCTGTAGCGCGGACGCGGGGGAGGGGCGGGGTGACGGTGACGACACCGGCCCGGCCCGGCGCGGCGGAATCCTCCGGGGCCGGTGGGCGTTGGGAAGGTCGTAGTCGTACGACCGTCCCTGCCTGCACCTTCCCAGGAGGCGCCTTGACCGGCTCCCTTCCCCTGCGTCCCCGGCTGCGCGCCCTGCGGCCCGAAACCTTCGGCGCGGACCCCTCCGGCGCACGGCTGGAGCGGATCCTCCGCTCGCCGAACTTCGCCGACGGCGTCTTCCGGAACCCGGTCGGGGCGCGGATCAGGCCCTCCGGGTCGATGGCGGAGTTCGCGAAGACCTACTTCGACAAGGCGCAGCGGGTCCGGCGCAGCCCCGGCGCGCCGATCCCCGTGCACCCGACCACCCTCGCCGACCTGGCCAGGCCGCCGGCGAGCGGGCTGCGCCTGACCTGGATGGGCCACTCCAGCGTGCTCGCCGAGATCGACGGCCGCCGCGTGCTCTTCGACCCCGTGTGGGGCGAGCGCTGCTCGCCCTTCCCCTTCGCCGGGCCCAAGCGGCTCCATCCGGTCCCCGTGCCCCTGGCCTCGCTGGGCGCCGTCGACGTCGTCGTGATCTCCCACGACCACTACGACCACCTCGACCTCCCCACCATCAAGGCCCTCGCCGGCACGGACACGGTCTTCGCGGTCCCCCTCGGCGTCGGCGCGCACCTCGAGCGCTGGGGCGTCTCCCCGGACCGGATGCGCGAGCTGGACTGGAACGAGGCCACCGAGGTCGCCGGGCTCACCCTGACCGCCACCCCCGCCCGGCACTTCTGCGGACGGGGGCTGCGCAACCAGCAGTTCACCCTGTGGGCCTCCTGGGTCGTGAGCAGCGGCGAGCACCGGATCTTCCACAGCGGTGACACCGGCTACTTCCCCGGCTTCAAGGAGATCGGCGCCGAGCACGGGCCGTTCGACGCCACGATGATCCAGATCGGCGCCTACTCCGAGCACTGGCCCGAGAACCACACGGACTACACCCCGCTGCCGGGCGGGTGGCCGGACATCCACATGACCCCCGAGGAAGGCGTCCGGGCCCACCTCGACCTGCAGGGCTCCGAGCCGCACGGCGTGCTGCTGCCGATCCACTGGGGCACCTTCAACCTGGCCTTCCACGCCTGGGCGGAGCCGGGCGAGTGGACGGTCGACGCCGCCGGGGAGGCGGGCCAGCCGGTGGCGCTCCCCCGTCCCGGCGAGCCCTTCGAGCCCGCCGGGACGCTGCCGGTGGAGCCGTGGTGGCGTCCCGTCTCGCACCCGATCGCGCGGCCGTGGCGTCGCCCCGCGCCGGTGGAACGCGCTCCGGAGGAGTCGCGGGCGGGGGACCTGGACCTCGCCGACGAGCGGTAACGGCGCGGGGGCGCGGCTGCTCCGGGCCCCCGGGGGCCGGTCGGCCCCTACGGCCGCCGGTCCGCCCGGGCGGCATGGGTGAGGACCGCTTCGGCCAGTCGCGGGAGCCGGGCCCGCGGGAGGGCGTGGCCCATGCCGGGCATCTCGACGAGGCGGGAGCAGGCGATCGTCCGGGCGAGGTGGCGGGCGTGCGCCGGGGGGAACACGGGTTCCGCGTCGGCGGAGGTGATCAGCGTGGGCACCTCGTTGCGGGCCAGCTGCTCGGTGCGGTCCATGCCGGCATGGTCGGCGCGCCCGTGGGTCATGGGGGCGTCGTACCGGCCCGCGTGCGCGATGATCCGGCGTTCCAGCGCGCGGAACTCCTCGGGGTCGAAGGGCGTGCCGGTGCCGTTGAGGGCCCGCCAGTGCCCGACCCTGCGGTCGAGTTCCGCTTCGAGGCCGCGGTCCTCCCAGGGGGTCGCCCAGATGCCGAGGATCTCCGGGTCGATGCCCGGCAGCTCCTCGTCGGGGGCGCGGCTGCTCAGCGCGCAGGTTCCGATCAGGGTGGCGCTGATGACCCGTTCGGGGTGGTCGGCCATGAGCAGCTGGGTCAGCATGCCGCCCAGGGACATGCCGACCACATGGGCACGGTCCACCCCGTGGGCGTCGAGGACGGCGACGATGTCCTCGGCCAGGTCGAGGACGCGGTAGGGGTGCGCGTCGAAGGACCAGCTGGAGCGCCCGGTGTCGCGGTGGTCGTACCGGATGACGCGGTACTGCCGCGCGAGTGCCGCGACCAGTTCGTCGGGCCACCCCAGGCCCGAGGCGCCGGCCCCCATGACCAGCAGCAGGGCCGGGTTCCGGGGATCGCCGTGCTCCTGCGCCCACAGCCGCACCTCGGCGCTGACGGGGATCGTTCGCTGCTTCACGGGCCCTCCTTGGAGACGAGACGTTCCGTCTTATTGTTTCGGTGATCAGTGTGCCGGAGGTGCGGAAGTGCGTCAATACGAGACGTCGCGTCTTGTCGCGGGGGCTGCCGGAAACGGGCGCCGCCCCAGCCGCGCTCCGTCAGCGGACCCCTTGCGGACCGGACGGGTCCGACGGCGGGGGCGGATACAGCACCCAGCGCAGCGCGCGCGTCACGGCATGACCACCGGCGCGGGCCACCGGCGCCGGGACCCGCGCGGCCACGGGCACCGGAGCGGACGTGACGGCCTGCCTCGCCCAGGACGGCAGCAGCTCCACGGCCGCCGCCGCCAGCAGTGCGTACGGCACCCGGGCGGCTCCCGGCAGCGGGGGATCGGTCAGCAGGAACCGGGCGGTGTCCCGGGAGGCCGCCGTCGGCCGCAGCGAGGGCCGGTACTCGGCCATCCGCAGCGCCAGCTCCCGCTCGTCCTCCGGGGGCCGTTCCGCGCCCAGGGCCCGGGCCACCCGCGCGGTGTCGGCGAGGTACCCGTCCCGGCCCGAGGGGTCCAGCGGGTGCCGGCCGTACCGCTGGTGTGCCCTCAGGAAGCAGTACGCCTCGGCGATGTGCACCCAGGTCAGCAGCCGCGGGTCGTCCGCCCGGTACGGCACCCCCTCGGCCGTCCGGCCCCGGATCCGCGCGTGCACCTCCCGGACGTGCTCCACGGCCGCCGCCGCGTCGGCACTCGTACCGAAGGTGGTGACCGCCAGGAAGGTGCTGGTGCGCTGCAGCCGCCCCCACGGATCACCCCGGTACCCCGAGTGCGCCGCCACGGCCGCCATCGCCAGCGGGTGCAGGGACTGGAGCAGCAGGGCCGCCAGACCGCCGACGAACATCGACGCGTCCCCGTGCACCCGGCGCACCGGCCGCCCCGGCTCGAACCACCGGGGCCCGGGGGTGCCGTGGATCCGCTCGCGGTTGCGCGCGCCGTCCGGTCCGGCGACGCGCAGGAACACCGCCTCGCCGGCTTGCCGCCGCAGCTTCCGTACGGCGGCCGTCGCCCCGGTCATGGGGCCAGTATGCGCCCGGCCGGGTCGGTCGCGGCGTTCTGGGTAAGCGCGCGGCATGGAAGCCAAAGAGACCACCCCGCTGCGCGCCGTCGCGCTGGTGTGCACGCTGACGCCGTCCCCCGCCCCCTCGAGCTCGCACCTGCTGGCGGAACAGACCATGGCCGCCCTCGCGGACCACGGCGTCACGGGCAAGACCATCCGCGTCGTCGACCACGACGTCCGCCCCGGGGTACGGACCGACATGGGGGACGGCGACGCGTGGCCCGAGATCCGCGAGACGATCCTCGGCACCGACATCCTGATCCTCTCCACGCCGATCTGGCTCGGCCATCCCGCGAGCGTCGCCCAGCGCGTCCTGGAACGCCTCGACGCCGAACTGGGGGAGAGCGACGAGGAGGGCCGCCCCCTCACCTACGGCAAGGTCGCCGGCGTCTGCGTCGTCGGCAACGAGGACGGCGCCCACAAGGTCAGCGCCGACCTCTTCCAGGGGCTGAACGACGTCGGCTTCACCCTCCCGGCGAACGCCGTCACGTACTGGGTCGGCGAGGCCATGCAGGGCACCGACTACCAGGATCTCGGCGAAACGCCGAAGAAGACCGCGGCCACCACCGCCACGCTGGCCGCCAACACCGCCCACCTCGCGCGGCGCCTCAAGTACGCCCCCTACCCCGCCACCTGACCGGCGCGGCCGCGAGCCGGGGCCGGGGCGTCGGGCGGCGCCTCCGCCCCGGCCCGGCCCGGCGGCCCGGACGGGGCCGGCCCCCGACCTCAGGGGACGTACGACTCCAGCGTGCCGCGGCGGCGCACATCGAGCGTCGCGCAGTGGAACGAACCCCCGAACGGCGCGTAGTGCCGCAGGTCGCACGGGATCGGCTCGTAGCCCCAGGCCTCCAGCGCCCTGAGCATGCCGGTCTGCCGGCGCTCCACGACCACCCGCTTCTCGTCGATCATCAGGACGTTCATGCTGAGCCACTTGCCGCACATCGACGTGAGCCTGAGCAGCGCCCCCTCGACCGGCTCCGGTTCCGGCGCCACCAGCACCTCCCAGGAACGCAGCACCTCGGGCAGGCGGTCCACGTCGACGTACTCGGGATTGACCAGGACCCGGCCGGGCGAGAGCGGCATGAACGTGGTGTCGATGTGCATGGGCGTCCGGCAGCGGCTCTCGATCTCGTGGATCCGGTAGCCCGGTCCGAGATGGCGGCGCAGCCACTCGATCCCCATGCGGTTGGTGACGTTGCTCCGCGTCACGAACAGGTCGCGCCCCGCCCGTACGAAGTCGGCGGCGTCGAAGACCGGTTCGAACTCCGTGAGGACGTAGCGCATGGGCGCGCCGTCCTCGGGGACGCGGTAGTCCGGGTCGTACAGGGCCTCGGTGAGCTGCGGCCTCGGGGCCGCCGTCCACCGGGCGCCGCGCCGGAAGTAGTCCTTCAGGACGGTGCGGTAGGCGTGCGACTCGAAGTACCGGCACGGCCAGGCCATCGGGGTCTCGATGATCTCGTCACCGACGACGAGCATGCTGTCCCGGGGGCAGCTGTGGCAGAAGCCGCGCGAGGACCAGTCGGGGGTGGCGAACCGCCGCGAGTGGTCCACCGGGTCCGGGCGGGTGACCGTGACCCCCAGCGACTGGAGGAGGGCGACGAAGTCCTCCAGTTCCTGCCGGGCCGACTCGACCAGCACGCGCGGGTACCTGCGGCCGGCCGCCAGCCCTTGCAGGCGCGCCGCCCACGGAGGGATGTTGCAGGCCACGACCGGATGGCGGGAGGGGAAGGTCGCGCCGTCGAGGCGCCCGACGATGATCTCCTCCAGGGGGTCCCACTCGTTGTGGGAACCGACCGGGGAGACCAGGGGCGCCTCGGTCGCCGTGGACCCGGCGGGTGGTTCCGGAAAGACTGCCGCCATGCTCACCGCCTTCGCTCGACGGGCTGCTCGGTGACCCACGATAGCGAGCGCGCCACCGTCACGCGCGGCCGCGCGTGACCCTGGGCGGGGGCGGTGCGCGGGACTACGCTCCCGGAATGGAACGCGCAGAGGTACTCAAGCGGGTGATCGGCATCCTCACCGACGCCCAGGACATCCGCCGGGCCGCCGAGGCGGGGGACTTCGCGGAGGACGACGACGCCCCGCCGGACACGGCGGGAGTGGCCACCCTGCTCCTCAACGAGATGCTGCCCTCCATCCGGGTGCCCGCCGACGCCTCCCCCCAGGAGGTGGCGGCGCTGGTCGCCCGGGCGCTGGGCCCGGCCCTGCACACGATGGTCTCCGGGTTCAGCCTCGCCTTCACCAGCCTGGCGATGGCGCACGACAGCGGCCGGACGGACATCTCCTCGGTCGAGGTCCTCCAGGAACTCGCGCTGGAGATCGAGGCCGGTACGTACGACGAAGGCCCGTAGGGCGAGCCGCGGCCGCGCCGGCCCGGTCGGGGGCCGACGCGCCGCCGGCCCGCCCCCGGACCGTCAGCGCACTCCGCGGCCGTCAGCGGCGCCCGTGGCCGCCGTCCTCGCCGTGGCCGCCGTGGTCACCTCGCTCGCCGTGCCGTTTGTCCCCGCCGTGGTCGCCGCCCATCCTCCGCTCCTGCCGCCTCCTGAGGTCCTCGGGCGTCGCGCCCGCCACCGGCTTGCTGGCCTCCGGGTGCACCGGGTCGGGGCCGGGATGGTCCTGCGCCTGCTCCTCCCGGCCCTTCCGCGGCTCCCGACCCCGTTGCGCCGTGTCCTCCATGACTGCTCCCTCCTGGTTCGTCCCGTGGCCCTGCCCCTGCCCGCGCCTCCCGCGCCCATGCGGGGCGGAACGGCCCGATGTCCGTGCGACCGGCGCATTCGGGCTGTCGTGCGAGCGCTCCGTCGGGAGCGGGAAGCACCCCGGTGAAGTTCCCCAACTGGGCGCCTTCCGCGGGACCGTGCGGTCTAGCGTGGGTATCCGGTGATCAACACCGGACCCCGCGACACGCTGGGGGCCGGGCCCCACGTACCGAGGACGCCGATGTCCGCACTCCGCGCCGCCCGCCACGCCCCGTCGAGACACGCCGTGACGGGTCCGGGCCGTCAGATCCGCCCCCAGATCGTCCGCGCCGCCGTGCTGCCCACGCTCGCCGCCGGGCTCAGCGGGGCGGCCGCGGTCATGTTCACCCTCCACCTCGGCGGGGGCTCCGGCGGACGGGACGACCGGCTGTGGCCGGTGCTCGCGGGGTGCGCCCTGCTCGCCGTCGGCGCGCTCGCCGCCGCCCTCCTCGGGGCCCGGCGCGCCGCCACATCCGTCCGCGACCGCTGCGAGGCGCTGCGCCGCTCCAGCGTGCGGGGGCGCGAGGAGCTGCGGACCGCCGGCGAGCGGCTCCAGCGCGGCGAGGCGGTGGCCCGCCCCGCGCGCGGCGACCGGACCGGCACCCCGCCCCGGGACGACCAGGCCGCGGTGGACGAGTTCTGGCTCCTCGCGCAGGAGCTGCGGGTCGCGCGGGAGCAGGCGCGGGCGACCCTCGTACGGGTGGCCCTGCCGGCCCCTCCGACCGACAGCGACCGCAAGGTGGAGGTGTTCGTCAACCTCGCCCGCCGGCTCCAGTCGCTCGTACACCGCGAGATCACGCTGCTCGACGGGCTGGAGGACACCGTCGAGGACCCCGACCTGCTGAAGGAGCTCTTCCACGTCGACCACCTCGCCACCCGCATCCGCCGGCACGCCGAGAACCTCGCCGTGCTCGGCGGGGCCGCCTCCCGGCGCCAGTGGACCCGGCCCATCGACCTGAGCGAGGTGCTGCGCTCCTCGGTCGCCGAGGTCGAGCAGTACACGCGGGTCAAGGTGGTGCCCCCGGCGGGCGGCACCGTCCGGGGCCACGCCGTCGCCGACGTGGTGCACCTGCTGGCCGAACTGGTCGAGAACGCCACCGTGTTCTCCGCCCCCGACACGGACGTGGTGGTGCGGGCGGAGCGGGTCACCGCCGGGATCGCGGTCGAGGTGGAGGACCGCGGACTGGGCATGCCGGCGGAGGAGCAGCACCGGATGAACACGCTGCTGCGCGACCCCGACCAGGTGAGCGTCCGGCACCTGCTGGCCGACGGCCGGATCGGCCTGTTCGTGGTGTCGGCGCTGGCCCGGCGGCACGGGATCGCCGTCGAGCTGAAGTCCAACATCTACGGCGGGGTGCTCGCCGTACTGGTGCTGCCCCAGAGCCTGCTGGGCGCGGAGCCCCCGGACGCCGCCGACGCGGCGGGCGGTTCGCGCGCCACCTCGTGGGGCACCGTCTCCTGGCCCGCCCCCGCCCCCGCCCCGGCCCCCGCTCCCGCCCCCGCCCAGGCCCCCGTTCCCGCCGCGAGCCCTGCTCCCGCTCTCCCCGAGACCCCGGTCCCGGCGGCAGCCCCCGTCCGCCCCGCGAACCTGTCGGCCGCGCCGGCCCGGGCGTCGGACGCGGACCCGCCCTCGCCTCCGGTCCCCGACGGCGGCCCGGTCCCGGACCGGCGTCACGCGGGGGACCCGGCCCAGGCCGCTGCCCGGGCGTCGGACGCGGGCCCCGCCCCGGCCCCCGGCACCCACCCGGAGGCGGGCCCTGCCGCGACGCGGGGGCCGCTCGAAGTCCGGGGCCCGGAGCCCGGCCACGCCCCCTGGGAGACCCCGGAGCCGGCCCCGCCCCCGGGACTCGAACCCGTCAGGCGGCCCGGCCCGGGAGGTCACCCGGCGGCCGCCCGGCCGGCGGAACCGCGGCCGGGGCCCGCCCCCGCCGGGACACCGGCCCCCGCCCCCCTGCCGCGCCGCATCCCGCACCAGACCCCCGCCCCCGAGACGGCCCGGCCGTCCCTGCCCCGGCGCGACGCCCAGCAGCACCTCGCGCCCCAGTTGCGCGACGCCCCCGCCCCCCGGCGGACCGACGCGACCGAACGACCCGTGCACGACCCCGGCCTGATGGCGGCCTTCCAGCGGGGCTTCGGCCTCGCCCAGTCGGACCAACAGGCATGAACCCCAGCAAGGAGCACACCCCCATGGCCGGCGAACTGGCGACCAGGACAAGCAGCCTCTCCGATCTCGACTGGCTGCTCAGCGGTCTCGTCCAACGGGTGCCGTACACCCGTAGCGCGGTCCTCCTCACCGCCGACGGACTCGTCACCTGCGTCCACGGCATGGACTCCGACAGCGCCGACCACATGGCCGCCCTCGCCTGCGGCCTGTACTCCCTGGGACGCAGCGCCGGAGCCCGCTTCGGGGACGGCGCCGAGGTCCGGCAGGTGGTCGTGGAACTCGACACGGCGCTCGTCTTCGTCTCGGCGGCCGGCTCCGGCACCTGCCTGGCCGTGCTCGCGGACCGGGAGGCCGACGCCGGCGTGCTCGGCTACGAGATGGCGATGCTGGTCAAGAGCGTACGGCCGTACCTCGCCGCTCCGCCGCGCCGGCCCGTCGCCGACACGGAGCGATGAGGGCCTGGGCGAGGGGGGCCGGCGGTTACCCGGTCGGCGGTTACCCGGTCGGCGGTTTCCCGGTCGGCGGTTTCCCCACGGCCCGGGACACCCCCTGGCTGGACGATTCCGCGGGCCGCGTGATGCGCCCGTACACGGCGAGCGGCGGCCGCACCCGCCCCTCCGTCACCCTCGACCTGCTGTCCGTGATGACCGCGACCGGCGTCCGCCCCGGGGTCCCGCTCGGCACCGAGCACACCCTCGCCCTGCGCCTGTGCGCGGGCGCGGCGGCGGTGACGGTGGCCGAGGTGGCCGGCCAGCTGCGGCTCCCGGCCGTGGTGGTGAAGGTGCTGCTGTCCGACCTGATGGAGTACGGGGCCGTCATGGCACAGGCGCCCCGGTTCCCCCGCGGCGGCGGCTCGTTCGCCGCCGACGACCTGTCGCTGCTGAGGGCGGTGCTCGATGGCCTGCGCCGACGGCTGTGAGACGGAGGCCCCGGCTCTGCCCCCGACCTTGAAGATCCTGGTCGCGGGCGGGTTCGGGGCCGGGAAGACCACGTTCGTGGGCGCGGTGAGCGAGATCGAGCCGCTGTGCACGGAGGAGCTGCTGAGCGGCCTGGGCGAGGGCTCCGGCCGGCTCGACGGGCCGGCCGCGAAGACGGCCACGACGGTCGCGCTGGACTTCGGGCGCATCACCCTCGACGACCGGCACGTCCTGTACCTCTTCGGCACCCCCGGGCAGGAGCGCTTCTGGTTCCTGTGGGAGGAGCTGTGCGCGGGGGCGCTCGGCGCGGTGGTCCTCGCCGACACCCGCCGCCTCGCCGACTGCTTCCCCGCCGTGGACTTCTTCGAACGCCGCGGGATCGGCTTCATCGTCGCCGTCAACGAGTTCGACGGAAGCCACCGCTACACCACCGAGGAGGTCCGCGAGGCCGTGGGGCTCGGCCCGGACGTGCCCGTCGTGCGCTGCGACGCCCGGCTGACCCGCTCCGGTACGGGGGCCCTGGCCGCCCTCGTCCACCACCTGCTGTCCACGGCCCGGCAGGGCCGCCCACCACATACCGATCCGGGGGAACCACCATGACCTACTACGAGTCGACCGGCCACCTGCTGCTCACCCCGGTGGACCGGGAGGCACCCGCGCGGGCCGTACGGCTGCGCGAGATGGACCTCGGCGAGCGGGCCGACGAGGAACTCGACGCCTTTGCGCGCCGGGTCGCCCGGACGCTGGAGGCCCCCTACGCGGGAGTCAACTTCGTCGGCGAGGAACGGCAGTTCTTCGCGGGCCTGCACCACGCGCCGGACGCCGCGGCGAGCGGCTACCCCGCCCGGGCGCTGCCCCGGGACCACGGCTACTGCCCGCACGTGGTGGTCCGGCGCAGGGCCCTGGTCCTGGAGGACGTACGCGACTTCGCGCGCTTCGCCGGCAACGCCGTCGTCGACGAGAGCGGGGTGCGCTCCTACCTCGGAGCGCCCCTCACCGACCGGCGCGGCTTCGTCCTCGGCACGGTGTGCGCGGTGGACGTGGTGCCGAGGCGGTGGGGGACGCAGGGCCTCACGACGGTCAAGGCGCTGGCCGCCGAGCTGGCGGAGCTGCTGCGGCGCCGGGAGGACCGCCGCGCGTGAGGCGCCCCCGGCGGCCCGCCGCGCTCACCGCAGGAAGGCGGTGATCCGCTGCCGCAGGGAGCCGGCGTCCAGGCCGTGGGCGGCGGTGTGCTCGTCCACGGTCCCGTAGCGGCGCAGCTCCGCCCGCCCGACGCCCAGGGCGAGCACCCGGTGCGGGACCTCGGCCAGGGCCTGCCCCGCGGCCGCCGCCGAGGTGCCGGCGAGGTACGGCTCGACCAGCACCACGTCGGCCGCGGCCCGCCCGGCGGCGGCGCGCAGGGCCGCGTCGTCGAAGGGGCGCACGGTGGCCGCGTACAGGACCGTGACGTCCAGGCCCCCGGTCGCCGCGAGGACGTTGTCGAGCAGCGGGCCGACGGCGAGCACCACGCCCGCGCGGCCCTCCCGTACGGTTTGGAAGCGCGGGTCGCCGACGGAGCGCGGCGCGCCGTTCGACTGCTGGGAGAGCCGGACGTACACCCGGTCGTCCCCGGCGGCGTACGCGTCCCGCAGCAGCGCCTCGGCCTCGTCGGGATGGCCGGGCACGTGGACCGTCCAGCCGTCGAGGGTGTCCAGCAGCGCCACGTCGCCGGGTGCCATGTGGGTGAACCCGCCGGCCGGCCAGTCGTGGCTGGCGCCGGCACTGACCAGGACCCCGCCCGTGCCCTGGTGCCCGAAGTCCAGCTTGACCTGCTCGAACGGCCGCTCGACGAGGAAGCCGGCGAAGGTGTGCAGCACGGGGCGCATCCCCGTGAGGGCGAGCCCGCCGCCCACGCCGACGAGCAGCTGTTCGCGGATCCCGACGTTGATCACCCGGTCCGGGTGGCGTTCCAGGGCGGGCCGGAACCCGTCCACGGAGATGTCGGCGAGCACGAGGGCCAGCCGGGGGTCCTCGTCGAGCAGCCGCGACGTGACCGAGATGAACCGCTCCCGCATGGTGTCCATGCCGTTCCCCCTTCAGGACTTCTTCTCGACGCGGGCGACCACGGCGTGCGGCCGGCCCGGATGCGGTGCGGTGAAGGCGGCGTGCAGCGCCGCGTGGTCCCGTCCGTCCACGGTGACGGCGCTCCAGCCGGCCGCCTCGAAGCGGGAGGCGATCCCGCCGGGCCAGCCGTGGGTGGCGGAGTCGTTGTCGATCACCACGGTGTGCAGTGCCCCCAGCCCGGCCGAGCCGGCGTGGGCGATGGCCTCGTGGTTGCTGCCCTCGTCGAGTTCCGCGTCCCCGGTCAGCACCCACACGGCGGCCTCGTCCAGCCCCTGGGCGCGCAGCCCGAGCGCGCTGCCGACGGCGAGCGGCAGGCCGTGCCCGAGGGAGCCGCTGCCGATCTCCACGCCGGGGATCAGGGTGCGGTCGGGATGGTGGCCGAGGGGGGAATCGTACGTGCCGAAGCCGGGCAGCCAGTCGACGGGGAAGAACCCCTTGGCGGCGAGCACGGCGTAGTAGGCCATCGGGCCGTGCCCCTTGGACAGCAGGAACCGGTCCCGCCCGGCGTCCTGGGCGCTGCGGGGACCGACGCGCAGGACGCGGTCGTACAGCACCCACAGCACGTCGAGCGTGGAGGTGGCGGCGGGCCCGTGCTTCTCGGCCCCGGTCATGAGCGCGATCAGCCGGTCCAGATCGTCGTAGCGGAGCCCGGTGTCCGCGGATACCCGTGTCATGCGGGCAACGATCGGACCTCAAGCATGCTCGAGGTCAAGCCCCGGCCCGCCCGCACCCCGCCCGGCGTCGGCGCCGGAAAGGTGCGCGCGACCACCCCTCGAAGTGCGGTATTGTTCTCGTGCCGGTCGGGCCGGGGGGAAACCCCAGGTCAACGGGCATCGGGACGTGGCGCAGCTTGGTAGCGCACTTGACTGGGGGTCAAGGGGTCGCAGGTTCAAATCCTGTCGTCCCGACTCGAAAGAGTCGCAGATCAGGGGCCGTTTCGGAGCAATCCGAAACGGCCCCTTGATCGTTTTCTGGACCTGCCGGGGCCGGGACGGCCCGTGCGGGCGGGTCGGCTTTGGTCCGACCGGCTGGATGTTCCGGTGGTTCGTGCCCGGGTGCTCCGTGGTGCGGCGGGGGCGGAGGTATGAAGGGAATCGAACAAAATCGGATGGAAGTTCGCCATCCGGTCATTCCCGAACACCGACCTCAGGAGACGCACGATGCGCCCCATCAGAGCGGCCTGCCTCGGCACGGCCACGCTGGTCACCCTCCTCGCCTGCACCCCCGTCGCGGCCGCCGCGACGGACACCGGTTCCGCCCAGGACAGGGACAAGGACCGGACCATCACCCTCCTGGCCGAGGTGCAGCAGCTGAGCCGCTTCCCCGTCACCCCCGGCAGCGTCTCGCAGGGCGATGAAGTCGTCGTCCGCTCGGTCCTCTTCGACGAGGACCACAACAGGGTCGGCGAGACCCACGGCACCTGCACCACCACCCGGGGCGGCGCCGACGAAGCGGAGCAGTGCCTCGTGACCTACGTCCTGCCGGGCGGCCAGCTCACCACGCAGGGGGTGTACTTCAACTACCTCGACCAGGGTCCCTTCGACAGCGCGATCACCGGCGGCACCGGGGAGTACAAGAAGGCCCGCGGCTGGGTCCACTCCGACACGATCGCCACCACCCCCCAGGTCGTGAGGCGCTTCACGATCCACCTCGTCTGACGGACCCCGACGTCCGCCTGACCCCCACTCCCGCGCCCGCGGCCCGGACCCGCCCGCCCGACCGTGCGCAGCGGAGCGCCGGTCGCGATCACCGTGCGGTCGGTGTCGGCGGGAAACGCGCAGGGGCCGTTCCGGAGCGATCCGGAACGGCCCCTTGCTCGTTTTCCGGGACCTGTCGGGCCGGCCGGGCGGCCGGCGAAATTTTTAGGTACCGATACGGATTGTCTCGTTCCCCCTGCTCGGACGATGCTGTGGGGAGTTCGACGGCGGCTCGTCCGTAGGCACACCCCGGCCGCCCGCTCGAACGCGGCCGGATGTGCCACGGAGCCTCCCCCAGGGGAGTGGCCGTCGAGCGTGGGCATGGCCGCAGGGGTCTCGCGGTCGTGCCCGCCCCACGCTGCGGGGACCGCGGGCACGGGCCGGACGGTCGTGGGGCCCAAGGGTACGGATCCGGGTCGCGGTGGCTTCGCCAGGCCGCCGCGGCCTGGTTTCGTCCTGCCCCGAAGGCGGGGGTCGCTCCGTGGTTGCCGGGCCGGCGTGGTCCGGACAGTCGTCGAGGAGGAATCTGCATGAGTTCCCACGCTGTGGGTCTGCGCGCGGTGGCCGCAGGATGCGCGAGTGTTGCCCTGCTGGTCGGGGCGGGTACGGCAGTGAGCGTGGCCCCCACCTCCCTCGATGAGGGGGTGATCGTCGGCGCCGGGCGCGCCGACGTGGTGAGGGACTCCTGCATCGTCACCCTGAACGCGTCGGTCGGACGCGGTGAGGTCGAGCGGCACGCCCGCGACCTGGTGGAGGCGCACGGCGGCGCGCTGGGTCACGTGTACACCGACGCGCTGCGCGGCTTCTCCGTCCGTCTGCCGGAGGCCGCCGCCAAGCGTCTCGCCGCGAACCCGGCGGTGACCCGGGTCGAGGCCGACGGCATGGCGCGCGCCGCGGAGACGCAGCCCGGTCCGACCTGGGGTCTGGACCGCGTCGACCAGCGGGACCTGCCGCTGGACGGGAAGTACGCCTCCCCGGGTACCGCCGCGAACGTGACCGCGTACGTCGTGGACACGGGCATCCGCCTCACCCATCAGGACTTCGGCGGCCGGGCGGTCAGCGGCTACGACTTCGTCGACAACGACCCCAACGACTCCAACGACTCCGACGCCTTCGGCTGCAGCGGCCACGGCACCCACGTCGCCGGAACGGCCGGCGGCAGCGCCTACGGGGTCGCGAAGGGCGCGAAGCCGGTCGCCGTACGGGTGCGGGACCGCGGTGGGTCCGCTCCGTGGTCGACCGTCATCAGAGGGGTCGACGTGTTCGCCCCGGGCGTGAACATCACCTCGGCCTCCTGCTCCGGCGACACGGCGACAGCGGTGAAGAGCGGCACGTCCATGGCCTCCCCGCACGTGGCCGGCGCGGCCGCCCTGGTCCTCGCGGCGAACCCGTCCTGGCCGACGGCGCGGGTCCGCGACGAGCTCGGGGCCGACGCCACCCCCGACGAGGTCACCGACGCCAGGGCCGGATCCCCGAACAAGCTGCTCCGCGTCGGCAACGGTGGCACGACTCCGCCGCCGAGCGGCGCCTCCGGGGTCGGCGGCAACGCGCCGGCGGCCCTGACGGTGACCTGGAACCTGCGCGTTGCCGACAACGCCAAGGACGACACCGGCTCCATCAACGCCTGGTCCCTCAAGTTCTGACCCCGTCGGCCCGCCGGGCCATTCCGCCCGGCGGGTCCTGACCGCAGATCCTTACGCATCACGGTTCTATCACCAAAGAATCTTCGACTAGATTTTCCATTGGACCTACGATTTCCTGTTACCGGGTAGTAGGGCCCCCGCACCACTTTTGAGGAGCAGCGCGATGAGCGCCAGGCGTACGAAGAAGCCGGCACCGGACCGGAAGGGCAAGGGGCGGCACAGCAGGACGATGAGCGCGGGCCGCATCACCGCCGCCTGCGCGGTCGCGGCGCTCGCGACGACGGCGGTCGTGTGGGTGCAGAGCGACGAGCAGGCGGCGCAGGCCACACCGCCGGGCACGGCCAAGGTGCCCTCGCTGGAGCTGGTCAACGGCAAGCTGTCCTACACGCCGGACGCGTCCGGGAACCGCATCCCCGACTTCTCTTCGGCCGGCTACAAGGGCGGCGGTGTCGCCCTGCCCGCCGCCGCGGTCGTCATACGCGTCGACGAGCGCGCCGGCGACGGTGACGACACCCCCCGCATCCAGGACGCCGTCAACGCGGCCGCGAAGAAGGCCAAGACCGCCGGCGGGCCCGTGGCGGTCCTCCTGGGCCCGGGCCGGTTCCGGGTCACGGCCTCCCTGAAGCTGGCGGACGGAGTCGTCCTGCGCGGCTCCGGCACCGACGTCGGCAAGGGAGGGACCCTGCTCGAGGCCAAGGGCGTGCCCGGATCGCTGATCACCATCGGCGGGGACGCTGACTACACCCGGACGGGGCAGCGGGTGGCGATCGCCGACGACGTGCCCGTCGGCGCCACCAAGGTCACCCTCCAGGACGCCTCCTCGTTCAAGGCGGGCGAGCGGATCGTGGTCCAGCGCCCGACCACACAGGAGTGGATCGACGCGATCGGCATGAACAAGATCCCCGGCGGGGAGTCCTGGACGCCGAACTCGGGCATCCTCGCGGTACGCACCGTGGTGGCCGTCTCCGGGAAGACCCTCACGCTGGACGCCCCGATCACCACCGCGATCGAGAACAAGTACGGCGGCGGCACCGCCTGGCACTACACCCTCGCCGGCCAGGTCACCGACGCGGGCGTGGAGAACCTGGCCGCGGACGCCAAGGCCTTCACCGAGGACCCCGACTACGGGCGGCCCGAGGACGGCAAGAACAAGGACGCCGGCGCCTTCGCCTCGCGCCTGGTGACGATCGGCGCCGCACGGGACGTGTGGGTCAAGGACGTGAAGCTGACCCGCTTCGGCTCCGGGTTCTACGTCAACGACAACGCCAGCCGGGTCACCATCGAGCGGGCCGCCGACCTGAACATGGCGGTCCCGGACGGGCTGGCCCCGCCGCCCGCGTTCATGGTCGGCGGGCAGCAGGTCCTGGTCCGTGACACCACCGTCACCGGCGACCGCGTCCACGCATGGACCACCCAGGCCTTCGCCGCCGGCCCCAACGTCTTCACCCGCTCCACCGCCACGTCCGTCACCGGTCACGGACAGGTCGACGCCGGCCCGCACATGCGCTGGGCCTCGGGCACCCTGTACGACCAGCTGACCATCAGCGGCGGCGACGGCGCGTTCATCGCCGCCAACGCCTGGGACGGCGGCACCGGCCACGGCTGGCAGGGCGCCAACAACATGTTCTGGAACACCAAGGCCGCGAAGTACGCCATCCTGACGCCGCCCACCGCCAACAACTGGGCCTACGGAATCACCGGCAAGCAGGTCCCCGGCAAGCACGACAAGGAACTCCCCACCCCACCCGCACTCGGGACCGTCGTCAGCCCCGGCAAGGCGGTGGCACCCGCCAGCCTCTACGACCAGCAGCTGTCGGAACGCCACTGACCCCACGGCACCGCCGTACGGGCCCCGCGGGGGCGGGCCCGTACGGCTCGTGGCAGAGCCCCCGCGCGGCGCATCCCCCCGCATCACCCCCCAGGAGAGCCAGCCTCCCGTGCACGCTTCACGGCCCATCCCCACCCCCCTGATCGGACGCGCGGCCCAGCTCGCGACGCTGTCGCGCGTGGCGGCCCGGCCGCCGAGCATCATCGTCATCACCGGTGAGGCCGGCATCGGCAAGACGCGACTCGTCCAGGAGCTCCTTCGGGCCCCCGCGCTGAAGGGCCTCCCGCACCTGATCGGGCAGTGCTCCGAGACGGCGGGAACACCGGTCCTGGGACCGGTCATCGCCGCGCTCAACTGTCTCCCGGCCCGTGCGCTGCGGGACGTACCCGCACTCGCGGGCGCCCTGCGTCTCCTCCTGCCCGACCTCGCGGACCTCCTGCCACCGTCACTTTCCGTCATCAGCTACGAGCCGGCCGAGACCTACCGCCTGCACGGAGCCATCTACGCACTGCTCCGGTCCATAGACCCGGCGGTCCTGATCCTGGAGGACGTCCACTGGGCCGACGCGAGCACCCGCGAGTTCCTGCGGGTCCTGACCACCTGCCTGCCCGCCGGCCTCACGGTCGTACTCACCGACCGGGACGACGCTCCCCACGCCGCAGGACCTCGCGGACCGGCCTCCTGGCTGTCCGGCCCACACGTCCACGAAGTCCGGCTGGGCCCCCTGACCGCGGCGGAGACGGGAGAGCTGGCGGCCCGGCTGATGGGCGCGGACCACACGTCCGAGCACTGCGCCGAACGTCTGCACCGCCGCACCGCCGGCATCCCCTTCGCCATCGAGGAAGTCATCCGGCTGATCACCGACGGCGACGGCGACGGCAGCACCCTGGAAGACGACGACACGATCATCCTGCCCGCCCCGGTGCGGCGCGTGTTCCTGGAACGTCTGGCACTCCTCCCGGAGCAGGCCCGCGACGTCATCGCCGCCGCCGCCGTGGCAGCGGGTCCCGTCACCGTCGACCTGCTCGCCGATATCACCGGACTGAACGAGGCCGACACCCGCCGGGCCGTCACCCTGGCACTCGAACACGGCGTCCTGCACCCCGCCGCCGCCGGGACCCTCGACTTCCGCCACGCCCTGGCCCGCCAGGCGGCCTACGAAGCCGTCTGCGAGTTCGAACGGCGTCCCCTGCACCTGCGCGCGGCCAAGGCCGTCCTCGCCCACGTCTCACCACCGCCCCTCGCCCAGATCGCCCACCACTACCAGCAGGCCGGCCACACCAAGGCGTACCTGCGCTACACCGAAGCCGCCGGCGACCGCGCCACCACCCAGGGCGACACCGGCACCGCCACCCGCCACTACCTGACGGCGCTGAGCGACCACCCCTGCGCCGCCGCCCGGATCCGGCTCGGCCTCAAACTCGGCAACGCCGCCCTGTCGGCGATGCCGGACGACGCCATCATCCCCGCCCTGCGCCGGACGCTCACCGAGGACGACCCGCCCCGTGCCGCCGCCGCCGAGCTGCGCCTCTACCTGGGCACCCTCATGCGCAACCAGGCGGGTCTCGGACTGGCCGGGCTGGCCGAGCTCGCCCGGGCCGCACACGAACTCACCGACACCGCCCCCGAGCTCGCCGCCCGCGCCATGTCCACCATCGCCCTCCCCGTCGTCCAAGGCTGGCCGCTGACCCAGCACCTGGGATGGCTGGAGCGGGCGGAAGCGCTCGTCCCGCGCATCACGGACCCCGTCCAGCGCACCGCCATCGCCGTCAACCGGGCCAGCGTCCTCATGTTCACCGGTGACCCGGAAGCGTGGAACGCGGCAGCGGCCCTGCCCCGGACCCCTTCCGGCCCGGCCGAGGAGGTCCAGCTCGCCCGCGCCCGCGTCAACCTCGCCCACGCCACCATCGCGCTCGGCCACCCCACCGCCGCCCGCGGCCACCTCGCCCAGGCGGACGAATTCCTCAGACGTGACGGCATCCCCTACCTCGAAGGGCTCGCCGATACCGCCCACCTGCTCCTCGCCTGGACCACCGGCCACTGGGACGGCCTCGCCGCGCGCGTCGAGCGCGCCGTCCACCTCTACGCCGGCATCCGCGACCTCACCGCCGAGGCCCTCCTCGTCCGCGGGCTGCTCGCCCTCCACCAGCGGGGGGACACCGCCACCGCGCGCCAGGACCTGACGAACGCCGCCCGTACCTCCCAGCTCGACACCGGGATCGTCCTGCCCGCCTCCGCCGCCGCCCTCGCCCGCATCCACCTCGCCGCCGACCGCCCCGACCACGCCCACGCCGCCGCCGCGGACACCCTCGGCCACATCCGCCGCACCGGCGGATGGCTCTGGGCCACCGATCTGGCCCCCGTCGCGGTCGAGGCCCTCGTCCGGACCGGCTGCCACGCCGAAGCCCGGCAGCTCGTCGGGGACTTCGCCGACGGCATCGAAGGACGCGGTGCCCCGGCGGCCACCGCGTCGCTCCTCGCCTGCCGCGCCCACCTCGCCGCGGCCGGCCGGCGCCCCGATGCCGCCGAGGCGCTCTTCGCCCGGGCCGCCCGGGCCTGGACCGAGGCCGGCAGACCGCTCGAGACCGGACACGCCGTCCAGGGCGCCGCCCGCTGCGTGCTTCCGGCCGACCGCCGGCGGGGACAGGAGCTCGGCGACCGGGCGCTGGAGATCTACGGACGCATCGGCGCGACCTGGGACAGCGGCAACGGCAACCGCCTGCTGCGCCACCACGGGCTCACCCGTACCAACAAGCGCGGCCCCGTCGGATACGGCGACCAGCTCTCCCCCCGGGAACACCAGGTCGCCGTGCTCGCCGCACGAGGACTCTCCAACCGCGCCATCGCCGAGCAGCTCAGCCTCTCGCCCCGGACCGCCGAACACCACGTCGCCAACGCCCTGCGCAAGCTCGGAGTGAGCAGCAGGACCCGCCTCGCGGACGCCCTTGCCGCGACGACCACGAAACCCCGGGCCGCCGAGTAGCGGCGCGTCCGGACCGCGCCTGACCCAGGTGTCAGACCGCCGGACGCATACGGCCTGCGCGTCTTGCGGCCCGGACCGGGCCGGCGCACCTGCTCCGGCAGGGCCGCCGGCCCGGTCCGACCGCCGTGGCCCGGCGCGTCACGCGCCGCCCGCGGCCAGGGAGACGTTCCAGAAATCGGCGTAGCGGCCGCCGAGGCGCAGCAGTTCGTCGTGGCTGCCTTCCTCCACGATCCGGCCGCCGTCCAGGAAGACGACGCGGTCGGCGCGTCGGACGGTCCGCATCCGGTGGGCGACCGTCACCACCGTCCGGCCGGCCATCAGGCGTTCGATGCCCTCGTGGACGGCCGCCTCGTTCACCGGGTCCAGTGCCGAGGTCACCTCGTCCAGCAGCACGACGGGCGCGTCCTTCAGCAGGGCCCGCGCGATCGAGACGCGCTGGCGTTCACCACCCGAGAGCAGCGCCCCGCCCTCGCCGACATGCGCGGACCAGCCACCGGGCAGGCGCTCGACCACCTCGTCCAGCCGCGCCGCCGCCGCTGCCGCCCGTACCTCGGCCTCGTCGGCGTCGGGGCGGCCCAGGCGCACGTTCTCCTCGATCGTGCCGTCGAAGAGGTAGACGTCCTGGAAGACGATGGCGAACTGCTCCATCAGCACCTGCGGGTCGACCGCCCGTACGTCCACACCGCCCACGCGCACGGAGCCCGCGTCCACGTCGTAGAACCTCGCGAGCAGCTGGAGGAACGTGCTCTTGCCGGAACCCGAGGGGCCGACCACGGCCAGCCGTTGCCCCTGCGGCAACGACAACGACAGGCCGTCGATCACCGTGCGGCCGCCGCGCCGGAAGGAGACGGACTCGAACTCCAGGTCGTGGCGCACCGGCCGGACCGGTTCGGGAGCCTGCGGCAGCGGCTCGGTGCGCAGCACCTCCTCGAGCCTCGCCAGCTCGTACCGTGCGCCGCGGAGCTGGCCGCCGAGGTCCGCCAGGGACAGCAGCGGGTCCGCGCAGCGGGCGGCCAGCACCAGGATCGACAGGACCTCCGCCGCGCCGATGTCCCCGCCGAGCGCGAGGTAGGCGCCCAGGGCCAGCACCACGGTGAACGCCGTCTGGACCGCGAGCGTCAGCCCCACCACGCCGGGCAGCGCGGACAGCGCGGAGCGCCGGGACGCGCGCTCGACGTCCCGCAGCGAGTCGTCGAGCAGCCCGAAGCGTTCGACGGTCCGGCCTCCGGCGCGCAGCACCGGCTGGGCCTGGAGGTACTCGATGACCCGGCCGGTGGCCTCGCGGTCGCGTGCGTGCCGCTCGGCGTCGGCGGCGGCCATCGAGCGGCCGGTCCGGATCTGGATCACCGCCACGATCGGTACGGCGGCCATCGCGGCCAGACCGAGCTGCCAGTTGAAGGCCAGCATGACGACGACGACCGTCAGCGGGGTCACGCAGGCGGAGATGAACGGGCCCAGCAGGTGTGCGATCACGCCCATCGCCTGGAGGACGCCGCGGCTGGCCATGACGGACACCTCTCCGAGGCGGCCCGCGTCGTACCAGCCGAGGGGCAGCCGGGCCAGGTGATCGCCGAGACGGTGGTACGTGCCGCGCAGCAGCGTGGTCCCGGCGTGGAAACCGGACCGGTCGCTGACGTAACGCAGTACCGCGTAGCCCGCGACCGCGGCCCCGAACGCGATCAGCCAGGGCCAGGCGTCTTCGGGCGTGCTGCCGAAGAGGGCCCGCAGCACGGGAACCAGCAGGGCGTAGGACAGGCCCTCGACCACCGCGGTCGTGGTCATCAGGGCCACGGTGCGACGCACCGGCCGGGCGTGTTCGCGGCCCAGCACGCGCAGCAGCATGCGGATCATCGGGTCCCGCCTCCTTGGGGTACGTCGTCCGGCGTCGCGACCGGGTCGGCCGGCGTCGTCCTCCGGGATCGCCAGAACGCGGCGAACCTGCCGGACCGCGCCAGCAGTTCGGCCGGCCGGCCCTGTTCGACGATCAGTCCGTCTTCCAGCATCACGACGGTGTCGGCGTCGGCGATCGTCTCCAGGCGATGGGCGATGACCAGGACCGTCCGGTCGCCCTCCAGCGTCGCCAGGGCCCGCCGCACGGCCTGCTCGGTCTGCGGGTCCGCGAAGGCGGTCGCCTCGTCGAGCACGAGGACGGGCGCGTCGGCGAGCAGTGCGCGGGCGAGCGCGATCCGCTGTGCCTCACCACCCGACAGCCCGGCGTCCTCACCGATCACCGACCGGTATCCGCGGGGCAGTTCGAGGATCCGGTCGTGGACGTTCGCCAGCCGGGCGGCGCGCATCACGTCGTCGATGCCGGCGTGCGGTACCGCCAGCGCGATGTTGTCGGCGACCGACGCGCGCAGCAGGCGGACGTCCTGGAAGACGAACGAGACCGTCCGGTAGAGCTCCCGGCTGCCCAGTTCGCGCAGGTCCACGCCGCCCAGGGTCACCGAACCGTGGGTCGGGTCGAAGAACCGGGGCAGCAGCTGGACCAGCGTGGACTTCCCGCTGCCCGACGGCCCCACGACCGCGGTGGTCGTCCCCGGTTCGAGGACCAGGTCGACCCCGCGCAGGACCTCGTGGCCGGCTTCGTAGCCGAATCGGACGCCGCGCAGTTCCACCCGGTGACCCCGCGGTGCCACCGGGCGCGCGGGCTCCGGCAGCGACGGCACCGCGAGGACCTCCCGGATCCGGCCCACGGCGCGGCGGGCGGCCTGCAAGTCGTCGAACCCGTGGCCGAGGGCCGCCACCGGAGCGGTCAGTCCCAGTCCGAGGAGCAGGAAGGGCAGCAGGTCGGCCGGAGCCATGCCACCGGTGGTGATCCGAGTCGTACCGCCGATCAGGACGACCGACAGTACGAACGGCGGCGACAGCGCCACCTGCATCCCCGCGGCGATGCCGGCGAGCCCGCGCACCATTCCGAAGAAGCTGGCGACGAAGTCGTCCACGGCCGTCAGGAACCTGCGGTGGGCGCGCCCCGACGCCCCGAACGCCTTGACCACCGCGATGCCCTGGACGAACTCGACGACGGAACTCGAGATCCGTCCCATGGCCGCGTCGAACTCCCGCTGCTCGCGCAGCCGGGCCGGGGTCATCATCAGGGGGACCAGCGCTACGGCCAGCACGACCGGAATCAGCGTGATCAGGGTGAGCCGCCAGTCGACGGTGAACAGGTAGACCAGCGACGCCAGCGGGACCACGAAGGCGGAGACCAGCTCGCCGGGGGCGTGCGCGATGAACGGGTGCACCGCGCTGACGTCGTCCCCCACCACCTTGGCCAGCTCACCGGTCCGGCGCCGGGAGAACCAGCCGATCGGTACCCGCCCGAGCCGCTCGGCCAGCCGCCGGCGGAGCGCCAGTTGCACTTGGCCGTCCACGACGTGTCCGAGTCCTGACGAAGCGGCCGTGAACAGGAGCCGCAGGAAGAGGCCCGCGGCACCCGCGAGCACGACGACCCGGACATGGCCTTCATCGACCGGGCCGGGCGCCAGCAGGGTGCGCCCCAGCTCGACGACGGCCAGCAGCGGCATCAGACCGGCGAGGGCGCCTATGACCTGCAGCGTCACCACGACCGCGAAGCTCGTGTAGTGGGGGCGCAGCAGCCCCGTCGTGGCGTCTCCCGCCGCGGAACCGGCCGCGGGCGGTGGTGCGGACCGCTCCCTGGCGGGGAGGGGGTCGGTGGTGGTCATGGTCCTCCAGACTTCGTCGATCCCGTCGCGGCCGGGCCCGGAGGCGGGCCGGCGGCCATGGGGGTGCGTGGGGGTGCGGCGGTGGCCGCACGCCGTGATCAAGGACGCCCGGCTGGGCGTCAGGTGCGGGCGCCGGTCCGCGGCGCGCCGGTGTTCGGGGCGCCGGTGTCCGGCTTGCCGGACCGGAACGGTTCGGCGAGCTGGGCGAGGTAGGAGGCCGGGTAGTCGGGTTTGGCGGCCATGCCCAGGTCCTCGGAGGTGAACCGCCGGTCCGGGTCGTAGGTGTAGGTGCGCATGGCGTGGTCCCAGACCAGGGTGAACAGGCCGAAGTTGACGTCTCCGATGCCGGCCCATTTCAGGTGGTGGAACCGGTGGCCCTGGTTGAGGGCGAGGACCTTGTTGAGCGGGCCGGTGCGGTAGTCGGCGTTGGAGTGCTGGAGGAGCAGCTGGACGGCGACGGTGAAGGCCAGGACGGAGGCGACGTCGAGGGGCATGCCGAGCAGCAGCAGCGGGGTGACGCCCCCGAGCGTCTCGAGGCTCTGGTGGAGGGGGTGCTTCATCAGGCCGTTGAAGCCGTAGAAACGCTTGACGCTGTGGTGGACGGCGTGCAGCCGCCACAGCCAGCCGACGTGGTGGCTGGCGCGGTGCACCAGGGTGATCCCGAGATCGGCGACGGCGATGGCGAGCAGCACCTGGCACCACAGCGGCCAGCTGTCCGGCCACACCCCTCCGGCCGGCGCGAGCGCGGCGGCCGCCGGCACGACGGCGAGTCCGGCAAGGGTGAACACCTCGTTGACGAACGCGTGGACGGCGTCGCGGCGGCCGTCCCCGTCCGGGGTGTTCCACGCGGGCAGGTACGGCAGCACGCGTTCGGCGACGAACGAGCAGCCCACCGCGAACGCCAGCAGCGCCAGCAGCCACGGCTTCGGGGCGCCGGCGGCGACCAGCCAGATCGCGGCACCGTTGACGCCGAGCAGCATGAACGGCACGTACGCGTACCGGACCAGGAATCGAGCGGGGCCGACGGCGGGCGCCGCGGCGGTCGTTGTAGGCATACCGACAGCCTCGCGGCCGCGGTGTCCGACGGCTTGAACGGATCCGCTACCGGTCCGGCCCCGTGTCCGGGCCGGCCGTCGGCGTCCAGTGGGCGCCGGCCAGGGCCTGGGAGGGGGTGATGCCGAACATGGCCTTGCACACGCGGGTCAGGTGGGCGCTGTCGGAGAACCCGGCGGCGTGCGCGGCCTCGGTGGCGTTCGCCCCACCGCGCACCGAGACGATCGCGGCGTGCAGCCGCGCCCACCGCACCGCCGCCGGGAACGACCAGCCCAACTGCTCGGCGAACAGGTGCCCCAGCCGGCTCGCGGACACCCCGGCCCGGGCGGCGACCTCGCCCATCCGCACCGGCCCGTCCGCCACCGCGCCCGGCAGCGCCGCCAGCGCCGCCGCGAGGGCCGGGTGCCGGGGCTGCCCGGGGGCGGCGGCGCCGAGCCGGTCCAGCGCCCGCAGCACGCCCGCCACCGACACGGCGGCGGACGGCGAGCCGGCCCCGGCGAACACGGACGCGGCGGCCGCCCAGCAGGCCACGCCGCCACCGGACGCGGTGTCGTGCAGGGCGCGTCCGGCGGTGGTGTCCGCGTCGAGGTAGACCATCACCCCCATCGGCGTCGGCCCCGGTGCCGGACGCACGCGATGGGCGTGCCCGGCGGGGATGACGGCCGCTCGCACGGGCAGTTCGTCCCGCCCGTCGCTCAGCAGCACCCTGCCGGTGCCGCACGCCAGCACCTGTACGGCGGCGTGCGCGTGCTCCCGTGCCATGCCGATCACCCCGGCCACGACCAGGCGGCCCGGCGCCGCGTCGACCTCGACCCGCCAGGCGTCGGTACCGCCCCCGGGCGGCGACGCGGCGGGCTCCACGGTGCCCGTGCTCACGGCTGCCCCGCCCCCGGCGGACGGAGCGGTCCCGGGAGGCCGTCGCCCCCGCCGGTCCGGGTGCGCCGAACGGCGGCCGGCGCGCCCGCCGCCCTGACGGGCCGATGCGGACGGCCGGGGTCCCTCGTCAAGCCCACGTGCATGATCCTCCCCACCCGGTCGTGTCCCGCGCGCCACCGGCCCCCGTCGGAACACCGGGAGTATACGGAGGCGGGGGCCGCCCGGCGGCGGGGGAGCCGCCACCGGCTGGGCCCGCGCCGTGCCGCGGCCCGGCACGGTCACCTCACCCCGGGGAGCCCGGCGCGCCGGGCGGTTCCTGGCATGCCGGGGAGACGGTCGCCGGCGGCGGGGTCCAGCGGCTCCTGGGCGGGATGGTGCCGCCGACCCCGAAGTCGTTCTTGAGCTGTTCGGGGATGGCGTAGTGCATCACGCGGCCGCGGGTGAGGGCGGACAGTTCGAGGACGCTGGTCAGGTGTCCGAGCCGGTCGAGGGCCCAGCCCGCCAGGGGTGAGCGGTCCTCGATCGTCTCCAGCACCCCCAGCAGGGCGGGGGCGGCCTTGACCAGGGTGTCCCAGCTGGTGCGGGGGACGTGCAGCCAGTCGGCGCAGGTGTCGCCGATCAGGTAGCGGATCAGGGCGGAGACGAGCGGGTCGAAGAAGGTGCCGGGCACGACCTCCTCGTAGAGGTCGATGAGCTGGCGGGTGAGCAGCGCGCCTTCCTCGCTCGGGCCCATGTGACGGGTCATGTAGAGGTCGGAGAAGGCGCGGGCGGACGGCAGGTCCTCCGGTGCCCGGTCCTGGTCGACGCCGAGCATGGCGCCGACCACCCGCCAGGCGTAGTAGTACGACTCGGCGCCTTCGGTGCTCATGTGGATGCCGAGGCGGTGCAGGGCGTCCAGGACCTGGAGGGAGAACATCATCTGCCCGCCGATCATGTCCTCCTGACAGATCGGCGTGCCCAGGGCGGCGGTGTCCCAGCGGTCCTCGCGCCCGAGGTGGTGGCGGATGGAGGCGTGCAGCAGCCGTACCTTCTGGGCGGCGGGGATGAAGCGGCTGCCCGCTTCGAAGGCGTCCGGCCGCATGAGGTAGACGGTGAACTGGCCCGTCTCGGCCATCCGCTTGGACGGGTACTTCAGCGAGTGGGTGGCCGACAGCAGCCTGGCCACGTGCGGCAGGACGTAGCAGGCGGGCATCGAGGCGAAGGACAGCGCGGTGGAGATGTGCACGTTGTTGTCGATGAAGAACATCCGCGCCTTCTCCATCTCGCCCCAGTCCACCCAGGCCGGGGGAGTGGCGGTCTCGTGCAGGTACGCGCGGGCGACTTCGGGCAGGCCCTCGGGGAGGTCCTGCCCGACGCTGGAGAAGTGGCGCATGAGCGTGTTGAACTTGCCCACGTCGCCGTGTTCGAACAGGGCCGCCACGGTCGCGTCGGCGAGTTCGTCCCCCGTGGTGCGCAGGGCGTCCATGGACGCCTGGGTGTAGGTCATCGTGCTGCTCCCGGTGTTCCGGTGGGATGGCGGTCAGTGGACGCGGGTGGCCGAGAGCGTCGCCAGGTCCGCCAGTGCCGTGCGGGCTTCGGTGGTCACGTCGGCGTCCGCCAGGGCGTCGTGCGCTTCGCGCAACCGGGCGGTGATCATGTCTTCGACGCGGGCGACGGCCCCGGTGCGGTGCGCGATCTCCCGCACCCGCTCCACCTGCCGCTCGCCGAGATCCGCCCGCCCGAGCAGGTGGCGCAGCTCGCCGCGTTCCGCCTCGGTGGCGGAGGTGAGCGCGTGGGCCATCAGCGCGGTGGGCCGGTTGCCCGCGAGGTCGTCCGCGGGGTCCTTGCCGGTCCGTTCCGGATCGCCGAACAGCCCCAGCAGGTCGTCGCGCAACTGGAACGCCTCGCCCAGCGGCAGGCCGTACTCGCTGTAGGCGCGGATCAGCCGGGGTGGGGCGCCGGCGAGCAGGCCGCCGATCCGAAGGGGGTGCTCCACGGTGTACTTGGCCGTCTTGTAGCGGATCACCTTGACCGACGCGCCGGGGTCCGGGGCGGAGCCGGTGCGCAGGACTTCCAGGCATTCGCCGGCCACCAGTTCGCGGGCCAGGACCGCCCATAGCGGCCGGGCCCTGCTCAGGAAGGCGCCGGGCAGTCCCGAGGTGCTGAACAGGTCCCCGGCCATCGACATCAGCAGATCACCCACCAGCATGGCCAGGGCCCGTGCGCCGGCCTTCGGCCGCGGATGGCCGGTGAGGACCCCGCGCAGGGCGATCTGCCCGGTGGGCCGGCCGTGCCGGGTGCGGCTGTGGTCGATCAGGTCGTCGTGGACGACCGCGGCCGCGTGGACCAGCTCGATCGCGCCGGCGGCGCGCACCAGTGCCTCGCTGTCCGGCTGGCCGGCCCCGCGCCATCCCCAGTAGCAGAACGCCGCCCGCAGGCGTTTGCCGTGTGCGGTCGCGGCGTGCAGTCGTTCCGCGACCGGTGCCAGGGAGGCGTCGATGTCCGCCAGCGCCCGTGCTTCCGCGGAGACGAAACCGTCGAGGACCCGGTCGACGCGGTCCTTCAGGACGGCGTGCGCTTCCCCTTCACTCATCGCCGCTCTCCGCCCGGACGCGGGCGGCGACGGTGCGGGCCAGAATCTCCAGGTGGGCGGGCGGGGCGGCGTGCCGGTCGAGGAAGAGGCGGCCGCGCGCCTTGGTCTCCTCCTGCCCGTCGGCCAGCAGGTCCCCGAGGTCGGCGCGGCGCAGCAGGCCGCTCAGGCCGTCCACCGCGCTGCTCAGACCGCTGACCGCCAGATCGGCGAGGCCGGCCACCAGGGCCACGGCGTCCTCGGTCAGCCGCGGCTCGCGGCCGTCGTGGTGTGTCACAGCATGTCTCCCGCACGGCGAGGCCCGTCCCGGCTCCGTGCCGGCCGGCGCGGAGCACGCGCAACGGTGTTCCGCGCCACGCGGTTCGAGTCTGGCGACCGCGCCCGCCGCGAGCGGCCCGAATGCACCATCGAGTGATCTTTGTTTGAGGTCCGCGGCGGCGGGCACCGGCCCCGGGTCCGCCACCCTCCCTTGAGTCGACTCTTGTCAAGTTTATTGCCGCGCGCTATAGAGGTGGTGTTGCCATGTGCATCAGTGACGTGCGGGAGAGGAGTGAACGACGATGCTCATGCGAACCGATCCTTTCCGCGAACTCGACCGGCTGACCGAGCGCTTCCTGGGGACCGCCACCCGGCCGGAGGGCATGCCCATGGACGCCTTCCGCGAGGGTGACGCCTTGGTCGTCGAGATGGACCTGCCCGGCGTCGACCCCGCGTCCATCGACGTGGACGTCGACCAGAACGTCCTCAGCGTCAGGGCGGAGCGGCGGACCACCGCCTCCGGCGACGACGGCGACGTGCTGATCGCGGAGCGTCCCTCCGGCACCTTCAGCCGCCGGCTGTTCCTCGGCGAGACCCTGGACACCGAACGCATCGAGGCCTCCTACGAGGGCGGCGTGCTCCGGCTGAGCATTCCGGTCGCGGAGCAGGCGAAGCCCCGGAAGGTCGAGATCAGGGCGGCCGGAGACGGCTCGCGCAAGGAGATCGACGCCTGACGGGCGCGCGGCGGGACGTGGAGGCGGGCGGCCTTCGCCGGGCCGCCCGGCGTCCTGAACAGCCCGAAACGAGGGAACGGACACGACCGACCGAAAGGCGATGACGTCCGAATCGACCTGAAGGGAGCCGATGATGGCACGCGCAGTCGGGATCGACCTGGGCACGACCAACTCCGTCGTGGCGGTCCTCGAGGGCGGCGAGCCCACGGTCATCACCAACACCGAAGGAAACAGGACCACCCCTTCCGTGGTGGCCTTCGGCAAGGGCGGAGAGGTCCTGGTCGGAGAGATCGCCAAACGGCAGGCGGTGACGAACGTCGACCGCACCGCGCGGTCCGTGAAGCGCCACGTCGGCGAGACCGGCTGGCGCTTCCCGGAGGCCGGTGACATCGACGGCAAGCGGTACACGGCCCAGGAGATCTCGGCGCGCGTCCTGCAGAAGCTGAAGCGCGACGCCGAGGCGTACCTGGGCGAGGAGGTCACGGACGCGGTGATCACCGTCCCGGCGTACTTCAACGACGCCCAGCGCACCGCGACCAAGGAGGCGGGCGAGATCGCGGGCCTGAAGGTGCTGCGGATCATCAACGAGCCGACGTCCGCGGCGCTCGCGTACGGCCTGGACAAGGAGAACGACCAGACGATCCTCGTCTTCGACCTGGGCGGCGGCACGTTCGACGTGTCGCTCCTGGAGATCGGCGAGGGCCTGGTGGAGGTCAAGTCCACCAACGGCGACACCCACCTCGGAGGTGACGACTGGGACCAGAAGATCGTCGATCACCTGGTGAAGCAGTTCCAGAACGCGTACGGGATCGACCTGTCCAAGGACCGGATGGCGCTCCAGCGTCTGCGCGAGGCGGCCGAGAAGGCGAAGATCGAACTGTCCGCCGCCACGGAGACGACCATCAACCTGCCCTACGTCTCCGCCTCCGCCCAGGGGCCGCTGCACCTGGACGAGAAGCTCACGCGCTCGCGGTTCGAGCAGCTGACCGCCGACCTCCTGGAGCGCTGCAAGGCGCCGTTCCACAACGCGGTCAAGGACGCGAAGATCAAGGTCTCGGACATCGACCACGTCATCCTGGTCGGCGGCTCGACGCGCATGCCGGCCGTGACGGAGCTGGTCAGGGAGCTGACGGGCAAGGACCCGCACAAGGGCGTCAACCCGGACGAGGTCGTGGCCATCGGCGCCACCCTCCAGGCCGGTGTGCTCAAGGGCGAGGTCAAGGACGTCCTGCTCCTCGACGTGACCCCGCTGTCCCTCGGCATCGAGACCAAGGGCGGCATCATGACCAAGCTCATCGAGCGCAACACGACCATCCCGACCAAGCGGTCGGAGATCTTCACGACGGCCGAGGAAAACCAGCCGTCGGTGCAGATCCAGGTCTACCAGGGCGAGCGCGAGATCGCGGCGTACAACAAGAAGCTCGGCATGTTCGAGCTGACGGGCCTGCCGCCGGCCCCGCGCGGCGTCCCGCAGATCGAGGTCTCCTTCGACATCGACGCCAACGGCATCATGCACGTCACGGCCAAGGACCTCGGCACGGGCAAGGAGCAGAAGATGACCGTCACCGGCGGCTCCTCCCTGCCCCGCGAGGACATCGACCGCATGGTCCGCGAGGCCGAGCAGCACGCCGAGGAGGACCGCCGCCGCAAGGAGGAGGCCGAGACCCGCAACCGCGCCGAGCAGCTCGTCCACCAGACGGAGAAGCTGCTGCGCGACAACGAGTCCAAGATCCCGGACGAGGTCAGGACGGAGACGGGGACGGCGGTCGGGGACCTGAAGGAGAAGCTCGAGGGCCAGGACACGGCGGCCATCCGCGCGGCGACGGAACGCGCCGGTGCCGCCGCGCAGAAGATCGGAACCGCCCTGTACGAGACCCGGGAAGCAGCAGCGGGCGGCGGCGGGCCGTCCGGTGACGGATCGACAGGCGGCGGATCGACCGGCGGCGGATCGTCCGGCACGGAGGAAGAGGTCGTCGACGCGGAGATCGTCGACGAGGAGAACGCGAAGGGAGGCGTGCGATGACCCCGCCGACGGCTTCCGGCGGACCGCACCTGCTGCGCCCGGCCCAGGTCACGTGAGCGAACCGCGGGACGGGGAGGAGCCGGGCCGCGCCGGCGCCCCGTGACCCCGCAGCGGGCGGGTCAGGCGGTGGCGTCCTCGGTGCGGACGCGGATCCGCCCGGCCGCCTCCAGCCGGGACAGCCGCTCGTGCTCCCGGGAGGCCCAGCGCCGGACGCGGTCCGGGTCCAGGGGGGTGCCGTGTCCGACGTGGAGCCGGGTGGGGTTCAGGGCGAGCATCCTGCGCAGGCTGGCCAGGTTGAGCAGCGGGTCGTCGTGGAAGGGAGGGTTGGCCGGCCGCCCCCGGACGAGACCGAAGAAGGAGTTGGCGATCAGGTCGCCGGCGACGAGGTCGCCCTCGCCGGTGAGGACGGAGACCGACCCGGCGGTGTGCCCGGGGGTGGGCATGACGCGCGCCGCGATCCCGAAGTCCTCCAGGTCCGTCTCGCCGGTCAGCAGGACCTCGGGTTCGAACGGCTCGACCCGTACGTGCAGGTTCTTGTTCCTGGCCATGAGGCGGCCCATCGGCCCGGTCGGAAGGTACGGTTCGCGGACGCGGCCGGTACGGAAGGGACCGAGGTCGGCGACGTGTCCCGCCACGGGCGCCCCGGTCAGGCGGTGCAGTTCGGCGGCCGCACCGAAATGGTCGATGTGGCCGTGCGTCAGGACGATCAGCGACAGGTCCGCGGGGTCCACACCGTGCGCGGCGATCTGTTCGTGGATCCTGCGGCCGCTGCCGGGCACGCCCGCGTCGACGAGGACGGGCCGGCGGCCCAGCAGCAGGTACGCGTTGATGTGGTGCCGGCCCATGACCGGGATGGGGACGACCTTGGTTCGGGACATGGCTCTCTCCTGGGGGCATGACCGTGCTCCGCCGCGCGCGGTGGTCCGCGGGCGCCGGGGCCGGTGACGGGCGGATCAGTGGAAACGGCGCCGGTACTGGGCGGGAGTGGTCCCGAGGCGGCGCCGGAAGGAACGGTGCAGGCTCTCGACGGAGCCGAGGCCGCTGAGGGCGGCGACCTCGGGCAGGCCGCGGCCGCTGTCCTGGAGCAGCCGGCGGGCGGCCTCCAGCCGGACGGACTCGACGTACGCGGCCGGGGTGGTGCCGGTGCGCCGGTGGAAGAGCCGGGAGAAGTGGCGCACGCTCAGGTGGAGCCGCGCCGCCAGGGCCTCGGCGGACAGGTCCTCGGTGAGGTGTTCGCCGATCCACGCGCGCAGGCCGTCGATCCGGTCGCCGGGGTCGGCCGGAACGGCGAGCGGGACACTGAACTGGCTCTGGCCGCCCGCGCGTTTGACGTACATGACCATCGTGCGGGCGGTGGCCAGGGCCAGTTCGGGCCCGTGGTCCTCGCTGACCATGGCCAGCGCCATGTCCAACCCCGAGGTGATGCCGGCGCAGGTCCACAGACGGCCCTCCCGGATGAAGATCGGGTCGGGATCGACGGTGACGAGCGGATGATCGGCGGCCAGCCGCGCGGCCGTCCTCCAGTGGGTGGTGGCCGAGAGGCCGTCGAGCAGACCGGCCGCGGCCAGCAGGTGCGTGCCCGAGCAGACGGATCCCAGCCGGTGCGCCCCCGGCGCCGCGGCGCGGAGCCAGTCGATGAACGCGGCGTCGAGCACCGGCTCCACCCCGTGGCCGTCCACCCGGACGGCACCCGACACGAGCAGGGTGTCCACGTCGCCGTGCACCTCGTCCAGCGTGAGATCGGCCATCAGCCGGATCCCGCCGGCGGTGGCCACCGGCTCACCGCCGGGGGTCGCGATGCGGACGGTGTAGCCGCGCCGGCCGGCGCCGGCGACCCGGGTGGCGATCGAGAAGACCTCGGCCGGCCCGGTGACGTTGAGCAGTTCCACACCGGGGAAGGCGGTGAGGACGACTCTGTGCGGTGGAAGCATGCGCCGATCATTCCGCGCCGGCGGGAGGGCCGCAATGACCATGTTCTGTCACATCCGGACACCGGGGCGGCGGGTGCGCCCCGTGGCGGTGCCGAGCGGGCCCACCGGCACGCGAAGGGGCCGTTCCGGAGCGGTCCGGAACGGCCCCTTCGCTCACGTCCGGGCGTCGGCCGCCGGGGTCGCGCGGGTGAGGGTGCAAACGCCGTCCTCGCACTGGCGCTCCAGCCGGCCCCGCGAAACGGTCTGCGCCAGCCCCACCATCCAGCAGGTCGGGCAGCCGCGGAACGCGATCAGGGACAGCGGGGCCGCCAGCAGGACGACCGGGCCGAAAGCGGGCACCAGGGCGATCGAGCCGATGATCAGGCCGAAGCCGATGGCGCCGCGCACCAGATGACGCGGGACGGAACTGCTCGCGAAGTCCGGGCCGGAAGGGGCGGGCCGTACGGGCTTCACGGTGTCCACGGGGTTCACGGTCGTGTGTCTCCTCCGACTGGTGGGGTGACGGCCCCCTCGGTCCCCGGGCCGGCCGGCGAGGCCAGCGCGAGGCGAAGGGCCGCGCGTGCCCTGTGCAGCCGCGACTTCATCGCGGCGGTGCTCAGGCCGAGCGCGTGGGCGACGGTCCTGCCGGGCAGGCCCTGTACGTCCCGCATGATTAGGACCTGGCGCTGGTCCCGGGGGAGGGCGCTGACCGCGGCCGCGATCCTCTCCGCCTCCAGCCCGCGCAGGACCGCCTCCTCGGCAGAGGGCTCCGCGGCGTCCTCCGCTCCGGCGGGCGCCCCGTCGCCCCGCGGGGCGAGCAGGCGCACCTGCCGGAGGCATTCGTTGCGCACGATGCGGAACATCCACGAGGCGAGCGCGCCGGTGGCCCGCAGGGAGCCGATCTTCCGGTAGAGGATGATCAGCGCCTCCTGCGCCGCGTCCTCCGCGTCCTGCGGCGAGGCGCACAGCGTGAGCGCGAACTTCCGTACGTGGGGCTGTGATTCCATCACGACGGTGGTGAGCGACGGGACGTCCCCGTCCTGCGCGGCCTTGATCAGCCGATCGTCCGGCCAGTGGAAGCGTTGGTTCATGTGCTGCTCATTTCCGGCGGGTGCCGTGAGTGCGGTCGCTGGTCAGCCCCGGCTCCTGTAGCGCCGCATCAGGTGCCAGCCGCACGCGCCGACGAGCAGGACTCCGACCGCTACGAGACCAGTGATCATGATGGGGGTTCCTCCGGGTTGCCGTGTGTTCGATCGGTACACGGACAAGAGGCGGGGAGGGACCGGAAGGATTCGCCCCGGCCCGACTTTCTTTCGGTGACGACACCACCACCACGGAGGCAAGAATGACGATGACGCCCGTCCCGTTCACGTCCGACGACACCACCCGCCTCGCCGAAGCCCTCGGCCAGGCCGTCGCCGACGGCGCCGCCCCCGGAGGCGTCATCGCCCTCGGCACCCTCGGCGAGCCCCCGCGCTTCCTCCGGGCCGGCCGCATCGCCGACGAACTCGGTGACACCGCACCGGACCCCGACACGGTCTACGACCTCGCCTCCCTCACCAAGGTCGTCGCCACCTGGCCGCTCGTCTGGCGGGCCCTCGACGCCGGGGTCCTCTCCCGCACCACTCCGGTGCGCGACGTCCTGCCCCCGATCGACGGACCGGCACCCAGCGGGGAGGCCACCATCGAGCAGCTCCTCACCCACACCGCCGGTCTCAAGGCCTCCACCCGCCTGGACCGCTACCGCGGCACCGGCCGGCCACTGCACGAACTCCTGTGCCGCGAACCCCTCGAAGGCACCCCCGGCGCGCACCGGTACGTCAACCGCGGCTACATCCTCCTCGGCCTGGCCCTGGCCCACGCCCACGGCACCCCCCTCGACCAACTCGCCCGCGCCCTGTGGGACGACCTCGGCATGAGCGGCACCACGTACGGACCCGTCGCCCGCGGACCGCGGGTCGCCCCCACCGAACCCCGCGTCCCGGGCGCCCCCCGGATCTGGGGCACCGCGCACGACGACAACGCCGCCCTCCTCGGCGGCGTCGCCGGCCACGCCGGGGTCTTCTCCACCGCCCGCGACCTCGCCCGCTACGCCGAGCACCTCCTGGCCCCCGGCGGCCGGCCGCACGACTGGCTCCGCGCCTCCGTCCTGCCCCTCGCCCCGATCGAGCCGGGCGCCGACCGCGGCCTGTCCTGGATCCGCACCCCCGGCGGGGTCGCGCACCACCACGGGTTCACCGGCACCAGCCTCTACCTCGCCCCCGGTTCGGGCCGCTACCTCGCCGTCCTCACCAACGCCGTCTACCACGGCGAGGCCCGCCGCCGCACCGCCCCCCTGCGCGCCCTCGCCCTGAAGACCATCACCGCCGGCCGACCCCGGGGCGGGCCCACCGTGCGGTAAGGGGGCAGACACCATCCGATCGACGGAAAGACGGAGAAAACGCTTGGACGGCGTCAGCGGTCCTGCGGAACACTGCGACTCCTGTCCTGACGCCGCTCACACCGCACAGGGTTGGTATGGGATCTCCTGAGTCACAGCAAAGTCCTCCGGGCAGGGGCCCGGTACTCCTCGCACTGCGCCACTACGGACGGGAGCTGGTCCGGCTCCGGTGGCTGGCCTTGCCCGCCATGCTGCTCCCCGCACTGGGCAACATCGGCATCAACTACATCGCGCCGCTCGTCGTCGCCAAACTCGTCGGCCGGATCGCGGGCGACGACGCAGCCGTCGCCGCGGGCATCGGCCCGGTCCTGCCGTACGTCATCGGCTTCGGCGCCGTCCTCCTGGTGTCCGAGGCGCTGTGGCGGCTCGGACTGCACTGCCTCAACCGCGTCGACGCCTACGGCGTCGAACGGCTCTACGTACTCGGCATGGACGAACTCTTCGCCAAGGACGCGGCGTTCTTCCACGACAACTTCGCCGGCTCGCTCACCAAGCGCGTCCTCAGCTTCGCCTCCCGCTTCGAGGAGTTCGTCGACACCCTCACCTTCCAGATCGCCGGCAAGTTCGTACCCCTGATCTTCGGCTCGGTGGTGCTGTGGCAGTACGAACCGCTCCTCGTCGTCGCGCTCCTGACGATGATCGCGCTGACGGCACTGTGCGCGACCCCCCTCATCCGCCGCCGCCAGGCCCTCGTCGACGAGCGCGAGGAGGCCATCGCCCGGGTCTCCGGCCACGTCGCCGACAGCCTGATGAACATGGACACGGTCCGCGCGTTCGCCGCCGAGGCGCGCGAGGCCGCCGAACACCGTGGGCGGGTCGCGGAATCGCGGCGGCTCATGGTGCGCTCGTGGGACTACGGCAACCTGCGCATCGACACGCTGGTCGCGCCGATGTCCGTACTGACCAACGCGCTCGGCATGCTGATCGCCGTGGGGCTCGCCGGGAGGGGGCACGGCGTGGAAACGGTCGTCGTCGCCTTCACCTACTACAGCAACGCGACGCGGATCATGTTCGAGTTCAACCAGATCTACCGCCGCCTCGAAAGCTCGATGACGGAGGCCGCACAGTTCACCGCGCTGCTGCTCACCCCGCCGACCGTCCTCGACCCGAAGTCCCCGGAACCGCTGCTGCCCGAGGGAGCGGACGTGCGCTTCGAAGGGGTGCGCTTCGCCCACGCGGGCGCGGAACCGCTCTTCGACGGGCTCGACCTGGCCGTACCCAGCGGGACGAAGATCGGCCTCGTCGGTCGCTCCGGCGGGGGCAAGACCACCCTCACCCGGCTGCTGCTGAGGATGACCGACATCGACGGCGGACGGATCACGGTCGGCGGGCAGGACATCAGCCGGGTGTCGCAGACCGACCTGCGCGGCCTGATGGCGTACGTGCCGCAGGAGCCGGCGATGTTCCACCGCACCCTCAAGGAGAACATCGCGTTCGCCCGCCCGGACGCCACCGACGCCGAGATCCGCCGGGCCGCCGAGGCGGCGCACGTCACGGAGTTCGCCGACGCCCTGCCGGACGGCTTCGACACCATGGTCGGCGAGCGCGGGGTCAAGCTGTCCGGCGGACAGCGCCAACGGGTCGCGCTGGCCCGGGCGATCCTGCGCGACGCCCCGATCCTGCTGCTCGACGAGGCCACCAGCGCCCTGGACTCCGAGAGCGAGATCCTCGTACAGGACGCCCTCTGGCGCCTCATGGAAGGGCGGACCGCGCTCGTCGTGGCGCACCGGCTCAGCACCGTCGCCACCATGGACCGGCTCGTCGTCCTCGACCACGGCCGGATCGTGGAGCAGGGCACCCACCAGGAGCTGCTCGCCGCGGACGGCGCCTACGCCAAGCTGTGGCAGCACCAGTCGGGCGGCTTCCTCGACGACACTCCCACGGCCGGCGCCGACCTGCTTCCGTGACCCGCCGCCCCGCACCCCGCAGCCCGCCGTGCCCGCCGGCGCCCCTACGGCCCGGCGCGCACGAGGGCGGCGGCGAGACGGGCCAGACCGTCCGGAGCCACGAGGGCCGCGAGGCCGTCCGCGGTGCGCGGGAGCCCCAGCCCGGCGGCGGCCGACAGGCAGCGCCCGTCGAAGCAGGGGCGCAGGGCGGGCCAGACGGCCTGGACCTCCCGGCAGAAGACGTCCGCGCCGACCGGCCCGATCCGCGGAACCTCGCGCAGCAGCGCGCGCAGCGCCTCCGGGTCACCCGCGGCCCGGTCCCGCAGCCGGCGGAGATCGCCGCCGTAGCGCTCCAGCAGCAGCCGCGCGCCGTCTCCCAGGGCGGTCGCGGTGCTCTCGTCGTAGCGGACGTAGTGCGCCCGCCCGAGGGCGGCCACCCGCGTCCGCCACGACGAGCCCGCCATCGCGCGGGGCGTGCGCAGCCCGGCCGCGAACAGCTCCCGGGCGGCGGCCGTGGCGGTCGCCGCCCTGATCGGAGCCGAGCACAGGACGGTCAGCACCAGCAGCCGGTACAGCGGCGCCGGCTTGTCGCGCAGCCTGATCCCGGCCTCCTCGGCGTACGTCCGCCCGTGCTCGCGCAACAGCCGCGCGACCACCTCGTCCCTTGCCACGGCTCCCTCCTTCCCCACCCCGCCCCGCACCTACCCGCTCCCCGCCACCGCGAGCGGCCGGACCCCACCGTTCCCGGCAGCCGGCGACGCGCCGCCGCGGCGGAGGGCCACCGCCGGAGCCGCACGGTGAGCCGGCCCCTGCGCGGAGCGGGAGTACGGCCGTGGCCGCGGCGCGACGGCGAAGATACGCGGTCGACGTACGGAGGCCGCTGGATCACGATACGGAGCAGGGGCCGACGACGAGGAGCACGGTGATCACCCAGGGTGTGAAGACCGCGGCACGGTGCGATGCCTGCGGGGGTGTGCTGACACGTGACATCGGCCAGTTCACCGACCGCGGACGCCTGTGGTGGGGGACGGAAGGTGCTTGCGGGTCATGCCCCCTGGGGTGGTGCGAGCAGAGCAGCGGCGGTGAGACTCCTGACGAGATCCGCCAGGCGCTCCTGTCCGAACACGGACCTGCCCGGCTCCTTCTGACCCGGCCCGGGTCAAGTCCGGTCAACGTCCTGCGCGCTCTTCGCGAGGTGCTTGGCGTGACGCTCACGCAGGCAAAGGCCAGGGCAGCCGAGCTGACAGAGACCGGGCTGGTGGGAACCAGGGTCGAGATGGAACTCATCGCCGCCGGGCTGCGGCAGCGCTCAGTCGAGGCGGAGGTGGTTCACGCGGATGCGGGACCCACGGCCTGACGTCCCGGCCGGATCTCGACCGGCGCGCCGAGGCGAGCACCGGCGAGGAGACACCGGCCGGCGTACCGCGACGCCACCGGACCGGCTCCGGGCAAGCCGCGCGGCAGCCGTCTCGACCGGCCGCGGACCGCCCGCCGGGCCGCGGCGTCCGTTCGGGCGGGTGCGCCGGGAGGCGGGGGCGGGCCGGGCGGCAGACGATGGAGGCGTGCAGGTGCCACACGAGCGGGGCCCCGTGAGGGGCGGCCGGGTGAGCGGGGCTCCATGAACGAGCAGGTCCCGGTCGAGGAGCTGATCAGCAGCGCCGCGCAGTCCGCCGGCGGCTGGCTGGGCGCGCTGCCCGTCGCGCTCGTGGCCACCGGTGCCGACGGGACGATCGTGCGCTGGAACCAGGTCGCGCAGGAACTGCTCGGCTACACCCCGCCCCAGATGCTCGGCCGCCACATCGCCGACCTGCTGCACCCGGGCTCCGACCGCAGCCTGGGCCGCTCCCTGTGGGAGGCGGCGGCCTCCGGACGCGGGGTGATGGGCACCGTCACGGCCTGGCACCGCGACGGGCACCCCCTGGAGGTCGAGATCTGGGCCACCCCGGTGTCCGACCGGCAGCACGGCTCGACGGTGCTGGTGTTCGCCGCCGACGCCCACGCGGCCCGGCGCATCCGGGGGTCCTCCGCCGTCTGGGACGGCCTCTTCGCGCGCTCGCCCGTCGGCATCGCCATCCTCGACACCCAGCTGCGGTTCCTCCAGGTCAACGCCGCCCTCGAAGCCATGAACGGGCTGCCCGAGTCGGCGCACGTGGGACGCCGCCTGGCCGAGATCCTCCCCGAGGTGAACGCCCTCGAGATGGAGGAGGCCATGCGGCAGGTCCTGGAGACGGGGGAGCCGGTCCTGGACCGCCGCCGGGTCGGACGGACCCCCTCCCAGCCGGACCACGACCGGGTGTGGTCGTGCTCCTACGTCCGGGTGGAGGACCCCGCCCGGATGCCGATCGGGGTCATCGCCTCCCTCGTCGACATCACCGAGCAGCAGCGCGACCACCTCGAGGCCGAGGCCGGCCGGCGCCGGCTCGCCCTGCTCAGCGAGGCCAGCATCCGCGTCGGCTCCAGCCTGGACCTGGAGCGCACCGCGCAGGAACTCGCCGACCTCGCCGTACCGCGCCTCGCCGACGCCGTCACCGTCGACGTGCTCGACGCCCTGGCCCGCGGCGACGAGCCCGGCATGGGCCTCACCGGCGGGGTGGCCCTGCGCAGGCTCGGCCGGGCACCGCTGTCCGGATCGAAACTGACCGACATCCTCGCCCCCCTCGGCCGCACCCTCACCTTCCCCATGACCGCCCCCTACACCCAGGCCCTCGCCGCCCGGCAGCCCTTCCTCATCGCCCGCCTCGACGAGCAGGCCGTGGCCCCCGCCGCCCGGCACTCGGCCAAACCGGCGCAGCTGCTCACCGCGGGAGTGCACTCGTTCGCCATGGCCCCCCTGGTCGCCAGGGACTCGGTGCTCGGCGTCGCCACCTTCTACCGGACCCGCCCCCTGGGACCGTTCACCGCCGAGGACGTCACCCTCGCCGGGGAACTCGCCGCCCGCGCCGCGCTCAGCATCGACAACGCCCGGCTCTACCACCGCGAGCACGAGACCGCCGTCATCCTCCAGCGCAGCATGCTCCCGCAGCACATCACCCCGCCGCCCGGCATCGAGGTCAGCCACCGCTACCTGCCCGCGAGCGACGTCAACGAGGTCGGCGGCGACTGGTACGACGTCCTGGCCCTGTCCGGCGGCAAGGCGGCCCTGCTGATCGGTGACGTGATGGGCCACGGCATCGCCGCCGCCGCCGTCATGGGCCGGCTCTCCGCCTCCGTACGCTCCCTCTCGCGCCTGGACCTCTCGCCCGTACGGCTACTGCACCAGATGGAAGCCGCGCTCGCCGACCTGGCCGAGCCCATGCTCGCGACCTTCCTCTACATCGTCTGCGACCCGGCCACCGGACGCTGTACCGTCACCCGCGCAGGGCACCCGCCGCCCGCCCTCGCCCTCCCCGACGGCACCGTCCGCCTCCTGGACACCCCGCCCGGCGTCCCGCTGGGCGTCGGCGGGATCGCGTTCACCCCCACCGAGGTGGAGGTGCCCCCGGGCAGCCTCCTCGTGCTCTACACGGACGGACTCATCGAGGCGCGCGGCAGCGACCTCGACGAGCGGCTGAAGGAGCTGACGCAGCTCCTCGCGGATCCCCAGCGCCAGCTGGACCACGTGTGCGACTCGCTGATCACGCACCTCGTCCCGGCGGCGGCCGACGACGACATCGCCCTGATGGTCGCGCGGGTCGGCGGCTGATCCCGGGTCCGGGACCCGGACCGGCGGCCGGAACGGGGACGGGCGGGCCGGGGCCCCGAGGGGCGTGGGGACCCCGGCCGACCGGGTCAGCGCTTGCCGAGGAGCGCGTTCATCCGGGCGATCTCGGCGCTCTGCGAGGTGATGATGGCGGCGGCCATGTCCTTGGCGGGCTGGTACCTGCCGCTGGACCGCTCCTGCCGGGCCATGGCGACGGCGCCCTCGTGGTGCTTGACCATCAGCTCGAGGAACGCGGTGTCGAAGGCCTCGCCGCTGGCCTTCGTGAGCCGGTCCATCTCCTCGGCGGTCATCATCCCGGACGCGGAGTGGCCGCCGTGTCCGCCGTCGTGCGCCGTACCGGCCGGCGGGACGGGCTCGCCCCAGGCGCCGAGCCAGCCGGTCAGGGTCCTGATCTCCGGGTCCTGGGCCTTCTTGATCTCGGCGGCGAGTTCCTTGACCTCCGCCGATCCGGCGCGCGTCGTGGCGAGGCCGGCCATGTCCACCGCCTGCCGGTGGTGCGGGATCATCCCCTGGGCGAACGCGGTGTCGGCGGCGTTGTTCGGGGCCTGCGCGGTGCCGGCGGAGGCCGGTCCGGACGGCTGGGCGGTGGGGGAGGCGGACGTGGACGGGGACGCGGACGCCCCGTCATGGTGGCTGCTGGAGCCGTCGTTCCCACCGCAGGCGGCGAGGACGAGGACGAGGGCGGCGGTGGCGGCCGCGGCCGGCCCGGTGGTGCGGCGGAGCGGGGAACGCGTGACGGTCATGATGGTGTCTCTCCTGTGCTGGGTCGTACGGGATCCTCGGCCGGGTGGAACGCCGGCGGGGGCCGCCCTATACGCGCAGGAGTTGCAGTTCGCCGAGGGACGGGGGCGCGCGGCCGTACGCCGTCGCCCGGAGGACGGTGCCGTGCGCCGCCCGGACCGCGGCGGGGATCCCGCCGGGCGTGGCCGCCGGTGGGTACAGGGCCGGCGGACCGCTGGTCCCCGGTGCCGCGCAGGTGGGGTCGGCGTGCTGGGCGTGCCCGTCGGCGGGGCCGTCGTGCCGGGCGTCGCCCGCGTGGGCGCGGCCACCGTGGCCGGCGGACGGGTGCCCGGCGGCGGAGGCGTGCGCCGCCGCGGGCGCGTGCGCCGCGGCCGGCGGGGCCGCTCCCGGGCCGAGCCCGTGCATGCCGAGGATCCCCGTGAGCACCGCCAGTACGAGGAGCAGCCGGAGGGCCGGCGGGGAGGGCCTCGCCCCGCCCGCGGCCCGCGCGCCCGTGCTCGTACCGGTACCCGTACTCATGGCGGCATCGTAGAGGCCGCCCCGCCATACTCCAAAGGGGTAGGGGGTATGGCGAGCCGCCCTTCGGCTGTGCCGGCGCCGGGCGGCCGCGCGGCGGGAACCGGTCGGGTCAGGCCGCGGTCACCGGGCGGCCGGAGTGGAGTTCCAGCGGGCCGGTGCCTTCGGCCAGGGCGGTCAGGCAGGCCTTGATCTGCCGGCGCAGGCGGGGCTTGACCAGCCCCCGCAGCTCCTCGCGGCGCGCCGTGCGCCACTCCACCAGTTCGGCGGGCGGCAGCCGGACCGCCGCGAGGTCGGCCGGGCCGAGGACCCCGCCCTCGTAGAGGAAGCGGATCCGCGCCGGGTAACCCGTCCGGTGGGTCCAGTCGACGGCGAGGAGGCGGCCGGGGACCCGTTCGAGCCCGGTCTCCTCCCGGACCTCGCGCGCCGCCGCGTCCCGGGGGGTCTCGCCCAGGTCGCTGTCGACGCCGCCGCCCGGCAGCAGCCAGCGGTCCGGCTCGCCGTACCCGGGCCGGACGAGCAGGACCCCGCCGGCCCCGTCGGTGAACACCACGTTGGCGGCGGTGAGGGCCTTGGGCCGGGCGGCGCGGTGGCCGGCGGCGTCGTAACGGCCCGCGTGTTCCAGGGCGGCGCGGTCGGCCGGATCCAGCCCGGCGGGGGAGCCGGGCTGTGGGACGCCGTCGACCAGGTGCGCCACGGAACCGGAGTACAGGGCGGCCAGCCCGGCGCGCAGCCGGGGCGCGAGCCGGCCGGACAGCTGCTCCGCGGCCTCCTCCGGGGTGAGCCAGCGGGCCTCGGCGACCTCGCCGTCCGCGAAGGTGATCCCGTCGACGGCGGCGCGGGCCAGCGGCCCCACGAGGTACACGTGGACCACGATCGAGCGGCCGAGCGCGCCCGGCGGGCAGGAGTCCACGGCCAGCAGCCGGCCGACCGGGACGGAGAGGCCGAGCTCCTCCGCCAGCTCCCGGGCCAGGCCCTCCTCGGGGGTCTCGGTGTCCTCCACCGTGCCGCCGGGCAGTTCGAGGCCGTCCTTGTACGAGGGGGTCAGCACGAGCACCCGCCCGCGCGGGTCCAGCACGATCCCGGTCGCGGCCACGAGCGGGGCGGGCCGGCCGGCGTAGTAGGCGCGCACGGCTTCGGGCGTGGGGCGGTCGGGCACGGCGGCGGCTCCGGGATCGGGGTCGGGCGGGACCGGGTCGTACCGGAATCAGTACCACGTCCCGGGACGGTGGCCCCGCACCACGTTCCCAGGACGGCGTCCGGGCGCGGCGGCGCGGTTTCAGGCCCGTACGAGGAGCAGTCCGCCCATGGTGACCATCGTCGCGGCGACCAGCCCGTCCAGCGCCCGCCAGGCGCCGGGCTTCGCGAGCAGACCGCTGAGCAGCCGGGCGCCGTAGCCGAGGGTGCCGAACCAGACCAGGCTGGCCAGCCCGGCCCCGATGCCGAAGGCCCAGCGCAGATCACCCCGGTCGGCGGCCAGTGAGCCCACCAGCAGCACGGTGTCGAGGTAGACGTGCGGGTTGAGCCAGGTCATGGCGAGGCAGGTGAGCACCGCCGCGCGGGCGGAGCCCGCGGTGGCGCCCTCGGAGCTCAGCGCCGCCCCGGGGACGGGACGCAGCACGCGCCGGGCCGCGAGGATCCCGTAGCAGATCAGGAAGCCGCCCCCGGCGATCCCGACGGCGGTCAGGGCGGCCGGCCAGGCGGTGACGAACGCGCCGACCCCGGCCACGCCCAGGAAGATCAGGACCGCGTCGGAGACGGCGCAGATGGCCACCACCGCCGGCACGGCGTGCCGGCGCGCGCCCTGGCGCAGCACGAAGGCGTTCTGCGCGCCGATCGCGACGATGAGGGAGAGGCCGGTACCGAAACCGGCCAGGAGTGCGGGGGTGATGCCGTTCGTCATGCTCCGACCGTACGGATGGCGTGTCACTGAGTACAGCTAAAGATATTTACGTATCATTAGCGCTCGTGATGGACGATCTTCCCCTGGACCAGGTGCGGACGCTGCTCGCGGTCGTCGACGAAGGCACCTTCGACGCGGCCGCCGCGGCCCTGCACGTGACGCCCTCCGCCGTCAGCCAGCGGGTCAAGGCACTGGAGCAGCGCACCGGGCGGGTCCTGCTGATGCGGACCAAGCCGGTCCGGGCGACGGAGTCGGGCGAGGTGGTCATCCGCTTCGCCCGGCAGCTGGCGCGGCTGGAGCGGGACGCGCGCGCCGAACTCGGGATGGGGACGGCGGAGGGGCTGGGACCGGTCCGGATGCCGATCGCCGTCAACGCGGACTCGCTGGCCACGTGGTTCCTGCCCGCGCTGACCCGCGTGCCGCAGGAGCCGCCGATCTGCTTCGAGCTCCACCGCGAGGACGAGTCCCACACCACCGCCCTGCTGCGGGAGGGGCAGGTCATGGCCGCCGTCACCTCCTCCCCGGACCCGGTGGCCGGGTGCACCGTTCGGGCGCTGGGGCTGGCCCGCTACCTGCCGGTGGCCAGCCCGGACTTCGCCGCCCGGCACCTGACGGGGGCCCCGGCCCGGGACCTGCGGGAGGCTCCGCTGATCGTCTTCGACCGGCGCGACGTCCTCCAGGACGACTTCGTCCGGGCCCTGACCGGCGGCGCCGCGCCGGCCTCGGCCGCGCGGCACCTCGTACCGACCTCGGAGGGTTTCCGGGACGCGGTCGCCGCGGGCCTCGGGTGGGGGCTCGTCCCCGAACCGCAGGCGGAGCCGCTGCTGGAGGCCGGAGCGCTGGTACCGCTCGCCCCGGGCCGGTGGCTGGACGTACCGCTGTACTGGCAGCAGTGGAAGCTCGACTCGCCCGCACTGGCGCTGGTCGCGCGGGTCGTCGCCGAAACGGCCATGGAGGAGCTGCGGCCGGCCTGACCGGACCCGCCCGGCCCCGGCCGCCGGGCCGCGAACCCGACGGACGGGCCCGGCCCGCGGGTGTGGCGGTCCCTGCCCGGGCGTCTGCTGGAAGGAAGAACGAGCCGGGCGAGGACCCGATCGTGGTGAGCGGCTCGGTCTCCGTCGTCCGCCACCTGCTGGCCGCGGGGCTGCTGGACCGCCTCCCGCTGCTCGTCCACCCCGTCGTGCTGGGCGAGGGCATGCGCCTCTTCGAGGAAGGCGGTCCCGCGGTGCCGCTGGAACGGCTCGCCGGCGAGGCCTTCGGCACCGGCGTGCCCAACCTCTTCCACGCCCCCGCCGAGCGGCCCGGCAGCGCCGGCGACCGGGAAGCGAAGACCCCTCTGCCGCGCACCGGAGGCCAGGCGGTCTCTTCCGGATCCTGCCCGACCCGCGCTGCCCGGCACCGCACCCCGCCGCGTCGTCGCGGCACCCGAGGACGTCCGGTCATCGGGAGCCGCTCCGCCTTGCGACGCACGGCACCGGACAACGCGGGCCCAACCGGCAGGATCCGGAAGAGACGGCCTGGGGAGTCCGGCGCGGGGGCGGCCGCCCGGTCCGCCCGCAGGCCGTGCCTCTACGCTTGTGCCCCGTAGATCGTCGGGACGGACGACCGGTCGGGAACGGAGCATGTGGTGCCAGCGGGCCAAACGGGGGAAGCGAACGACGGGGACCTCGTCGGCAAGGTGCTCGGAGGGCGCTACCGGGTGACCTCCGTGGTCGGCCGCGGCGGCATGGGCGTGGTCGCCCGGGCCGTCGACGAACTGCTCGCCCGCGAGGTGGCCGTCAAGGTGCTGCGGGCGTACACCGACTCCAGTGACGCCGAACTGGCCGACCTGCGCACCCGGATGGAGCGCGAGGCGCAGGCCGCCGCCCGCATCCGGCACGAGGGCGTGGTCACCGTCCACGACGTGACCCACGAGCAGGGCCTGCCCGTCATCGTCATGGAGCTGGTCGACGGACCCTCCCTCGACGAGCTGGTGACGCGGCAGGGTGCCCTCGACCCGTACGAGGCCGCCGCGATCGGCGCCAAGCTGATGGACGCGCTCGACGCCGCGCACCGGGCGGGCGTCCTGCACCGGGACGTGAAGCCGGGGAACGTCCTGCTGGAGCGGGGCGGCCGGGTCGTGCTCACGGACTTCGGCATCGCCACGATCGAGTCCTCCGGCGACGAGGCCCTGGCGAAGCTGACCCGCAGCGGTGAGCTGGTCGGCTCGCTCGACTACCTGCCGCCGGAGCGCGCGCAGGGCAGGGAGCCCGGCCCGGCCTCGGACATCTGGTCGCTCGGGATGACCCTCTACGCGGCGGTGGAGGGCCTGTCGCCGTTCCGCCGCACCTCGGTGTGGTCCACGCTGGCCGCGATCGTCGGCGACCCGCTGCCCGAGCCCCGGCGGGCGGGGCCGCTGGCTCCCGTGCTGCGGGAGCTGATGGCGAAGGAGCCGGAGCACCGGCCGACCGCCGAGCGGGCCCGCGCGATGCTGCGGCAGGTGGCCGCGGGCGGCGCCGCCCCCGTGCAGCCGTCCGACCCCGCCCCGTCGGCCCCCGTCCCGTCGGCCCCCGTCCCGCCGTCCCCGTACGCGCCCGCGCCCGCGCCGGTGCCGGGCTTCGGGCCCCCGCTCGCGGCCGGCCCCGGCGCCGTATCGTTTCCGCAGCCCTACGGCCCCACCCCCCGGCCCGGCTTCCCGCCGCAGGGAGCCCCGTCCGGTCAGCCCGTCACGGCCGGCCACCCCGGCTCGACGGCCCTGGACCGCGCGCGGCGCCGCAGCCGTGCGGCGATGGCCGTCGCGGTGGCCGCCGTACTCGCCGCCGGGGGCGTCACCTACGCCGTGACCTCCGGCGGCGGCGAGGGCCGGGGGAGCGCGGCGGCGCCCACACCGGCGCCCGGCGGCTCCCCGGCGCCCGGCGGCCGGCCGGGCGCGGACACCCCGGCCCCCTCGCCCTCCGGCTCGGCGACCCGGGCCACGCCGTCCGCGAGCGCCTCGAAGAAGCCGGGCACGCCCTCGCCGTCCGGGAAGTCCTCCTCGCCCGCCCCGGGCAAGCCCAGCCCCGTGCCGACGGGCTGCGCCGGCTGGACCCACCGGGACCCGACACCGGGCACCTACGGCTACATCTCCGGCGACCACCACCTGCTGGCGGCGCCGTACCAGCAGTGCGCCAAGGGCACCCTGGTCAAGAGCGGCACGAAGCTCTGGTACCACTGCTACATCGTCAACTCGTACGGCAACCAGTGGACGTTCGTGCGCGTGGACGGCACCAACACCACCGGCTGGCTGTACAACCGCGACCTCACCCGCCAGAAGGGCTCCTCCCCGGCGTGCTAGCCCGCGCCGCGCGGGCCGCCGGGAGGGCGGCGGCGAGGAGCGCCCCGGCGCGGGCGCGTGGCGGGCCGTCGGCGGGGCGGTGGCAGACTGGCCGCTGATCCGCCGAAGGAGAGTACGTCCGTGTCCATGTTCAGCAACCTGCGCCGTGCCGTGCGCCGCGGCTACCGGCGGGCCGTCGACCTCAGCCACCCCGCCCGCTCCCCGCTCGGCAGCGCCGTCGTCAACTGCGTGGTCTATCAGGACGGCATCCGCCAGGACGGGTGCGCCGAGGCCGAGGAGGCGCTGCGCAGGGTCCGCAAGACCGGACGGGGCTTCGTCTGGATCGGCCTGCACGAACCCTCGCAGCAGGAGCTCGCCGGGCTCGCCGCCCTCTTCGGCCTGCACCCCCTCGCCGTCGAGGACGCCGTTCACGCGCACCAGCGGCCCAAGGTGGAGCGCTACGACGAGACCCTCTTCGCCGTCTTCAAGACCGTCCGCTACGTCGAGCACGAGGAGCTGACCGCGACCAGCGAGGTGGTGGAGACCGGCGAGCTGATGGCCTTCATCGGCCAGGACTTCGTCATCACCATCCGGCACGGCGGGCGCGGCACCCTCGGCCCCGTCCGCGAGGCCCTCGAAGCCGAGCCGGAGCAGCTGGCCAAGGGACCGGCGGCCGTGCTGCACGCCATGGCGGACCACGTGGTCGACGACTACGTGGCCGTCACGGACGCGGTGCAGAGCGACATGGACGCGGTGGAGACGGCCGTGTTCAGCGACCACGGCGGACGCGGCGACGCGGGCCGGATCTACCAGCTCAAGCGCGAACTCCTCGAGCTGCGCCGGGCGGTGGCCCCGCTCGGCCGTCCGCTCCAGCACCTGGCGACGCAGCCGATACCGGTGATCCCGCCGGAGGTCCGCGCCTACTTCCGCGACGTCGCCGACCACCTGACCCGGGCCACCGAGCAGATCGGCGCCTACGACGGCCTCCTCGACTCGATCCTGCAGGCCCACCTCGCGCAGGTCACGGTCGCCCAGAACGAGGACATGCGCAAGATCACGGCGTGGGCGGCCATAGTGGCCGTGCCCACCATGGTCTGCGGGGTCTACGGCATGAACTTCGAGCACATGCCCGAGCTGCACTGGACGTACGGGTACCCGCTGGTCCTCTGCGTGATGGCGGTCGCCTGTTTCCTCCTCCACCGGGGGTTCCGGCGCAACGGCTGGATCTGACCCACGACGCACCGGCGCGGCACGCCACTCCCGCCGGCCCGTCCCGTCCCGGAAACCCGGGTGAAGCCGGCCGGCCCGCCGCGTAGGGTCCGGTCGACAGCACGGGAACCGAGGGAACGGGCAGGCCGGAGATGCCCTCTGGGAACTGGGCGTGGCCCTCGTGCCGCACCCGAACGTGCCGCACCCAAGGACGTACGCGGCTTCACCGCCGCCGTCGCGGCGCGCAACGCCGCCTCGCGCGCCGCGATCTCCCGTCTCGGTGCGACCGAGGAGGGGATCATGCGGCAGCACACGGTGATGCGGGACGGTCACCTCCGGGACACCGTCGTCCACGCGCTCACCCGCCCCGAGTGCCCCGCGGCGAAGGCCGCCCTGCGCGAGCGCCTGGCGTCCCGGGTGGCCGGCCGCACCGGCTGACGCCGGCCCCGCCCCTGCCGGCACACCCGTCACGGATGTGCTCAACTCCCGTGGAAAACAACGCCTTTGGCCTCGCACGGGTGTCCCGTGATGGCTTGAACGCGGCGGTCGGAGGGCATAAAGCGGGCCCGGCCCCTTCGGGCCGAGGAGCCAGCCGTCGATGCCGTCCTTAGGGGGGACTCGTGCACTACTACGTCGACGTCATCAAGCGCTACGCGGACTTCTCCGGCCGCGCGCGCCGCCAGGAATACTGGATGTTCGTCCTGTGCAGCATCCCGGTCGTGGCCGTGTTCGTCGCGCTCGACTTCGCGCTCGGGAGCTACCCGGTCCTCTTCTACCTCTACAACCTCGGCGTCCTCCTGCCCACGCTGGGGCTCAGCGTCCGCCGCCTCCACGACACCGGCAGGTCCGGCTGGTGGTACCTGGTCGGGCTCGTCCCCTTCGTGGGCTGGATCGGGATGATCGTCCTGATGGCCCTCGAGGGCGACGCCGGACCGAACCAGTACGGAGCGGACCCCAAGCGGCTCACCGCCTGAGGGGCACGACACGACGGCGCCGCCGCCGGCCCCCGGGCCCGTGGCGGCGCCTTTCGCGTTCCCGTGACGCGCGTCTCGCCACGTCTTGCGGAGGGGGCTGTCCGGACAGCCCCGATCACGAGATATCTTGATGTCGAGCAATGTTGCAGACGAGAGACGCAGACTGTGGAGCGGAGCATCCGGTGACTGACTCGACCATCATCTACACGCACACTGACGAGGCCCCGGCCCTCGCGACGTATTCCTTCCTGCCCGTGGTGCAGGCGTACGCGTCGACGGCCGGTGTGAATGTCGAGACCCGTGACATCTCCCTGGCCGGTCGGATCATCGCCGTCTTCCCCGAGTACCTCGAGGAGAGCCAGCGGATCGCCGACGCCCTCGCCGAACTCGGCGAGCTGGCGAAGACCCCCGAAGCCAACATCATCAAGCTGCCGAACATCTCGGCTTCCATCCCGCAGCTCAAGGCCGCCGTCGCCGAGCTCCAGGGCCAGGGCTACGCCCTTCCGGACTACCCGGACGACCCGAAGACCGACGAGGAGCGCGAGATCCGCGCCCGCTACGACAAGGTCAAGGGCAGCGCCGTCAACCCGGTCCTGCGCGAGGGCAACTCCGACCGCCGCGCCCCCGCCTCGGTGAAGAACTACGCCAAGGCCCACCCGCACCGCATGGGCGCCTGGAGCCCCGAGTCGAAGACGAACGTCGCCACCATGGGCGAGAACGACTTCCGCTCCACCGAGAAGTCCGCCGTGATGTCCGAGGCCGGCACGCTGCGCATCGAGCACGTCGCCGCCGACGGCGCCACCACGGTCCTGCGCGAGTCGGTACCCGTCCTCGCCGGTGAGGTCGTGGACGCGTCCGTCATGCACGTCGACGCCCTGCGCACCTTCCTGAACGACCAGATCCAGCGCGCCAAGGCCGAGGGCGTCCTGTTCTCCGTGCACCTCAAGGCCACGATGATGAAGGTCTCCGACCCGATCATCTTCGGCCACGTGGTCCGCGCGTTCTTCCCGAAGACCTTCGCCCGCTACGGCGAGGCCCTCGCCGCCGCCGGCCTGTCCCCCAACGACGGCCTCGGCACCATCCTGAACGGCCTGGGCGCCCTGCCCGACGGCGACGCGATCAAGGCCTCCTTCGACGCCGAGCTCGCCGAGGGCCCGGCCCTCGCGATGGTCGACTCCGACAAGGGCATCACCAACCTGCACGTGCCGTCCGACGTCATCGTCGACGCCTCCATGCCGGCCATGATCCGCACCTCCGGCCACATGTGGGGCCCGGACGGCGCCGAGGCCGACACCCTCGCCGTCCTCCCGGACAGCAGCTACGCGGGCGTCTACCAGGCCGTCGTCGAGGACTGCCGCGCCCACGGCGCCTTCGACCCGGCCACCATGGGCTCGGTGCCGAACGTCGGCCTGATGGCCCAGAAGGCCGAGGAGTACGGCAGCCACGACAAGACCTTCGAGATCGCCGCCGCGGGCACCGTCCGCGTCGTCGACGCCGCGGGCAACGTCGTCATCGAGCAGGAGGTCGCCGCCGGCGACATCTTCCGCGCCTGCCAGACCAAGGACCTGCCGATCCAGGACTGGGTCAAGCTCGCCGTCACCCGCGCCCGCGCCACCGGCTCCCCGGCCGTCTTCTGGCTCGACGAGACCCGTGCCCACGACGCGCAGCTGATCGCCAAGGTCAAGACGTACCTCGCGGAGCACGACACCGAGGGCCTGACCATCGAGATCCTCTCCCCGGTCGAGGCCACGAAGTACTCCCTGGAGCGCATCCGCCGCGGCGAGGACACCATCTCGGTGACCGGCAACGTGCTGCGCGACTACCTGACCGACCTCTTCCCGATCCTGGAGCTGGGCACCAGCGCCAAGATGCTGTCGGTCGTCCCGCTGATGGCGGGCGGCGGCCTCTTCGAGACCGGCGCCGGCGGCTCCGCCCCGAAGCACGTCCAGCAGCTGGTCAAGGAGAACTACCTGCGCTGGGACAGCCTCGGCGAGTTCTTCGCCCTGGCCGCGAGCTTCGAGCACCTCGCCACCACCACCGGCAACGCCCACGCCCAGGTCCTGGCCGACACCCTGGACCGCGCCACCGGCACCTTCCTCAACGAGGACAAGTCGCCGACCCGTCGCCTCGGCGGCATCGACAACCGCGGCAGCCACTTCTACCTCGCCATGTACTGGGCGCAGGAGCTGTCGCGCCAGATCGACGACCCGAAGCTGGCCGCCGCCTTCGAGCCGCTCGCCAAGACGCTGGCCGAGCGGGAGCAGACCATCGTCTCCGAGCTCAACGCGGTGCAGGGCTCCCCGGCCGACATCGGCGGGTACTACCAGCCCGACCCGGCCAAGGCCGCCAAGGTGATGCGTCCCTCCGAGACGCTGAACCAGGCGCTCGCCCTCCTGGGCTGACGCCGACGGCAGTAGGCAGTACGCGTTCCGCCCCGGCCGGCCCCGTGCCCGGCCGGGGCGGACCCGTATCCGGACCCGGGGCCCGGATACCGGATACCGGATACCGGACCCGGGCCCGGTGGGCGGCGGCGCCGGTCAGAGCCGGTAGACCAGGCCCTGGCCCACGGCGAGCGGATGCCGGCCGGCGGCCAGGACGCGCGGCCCGGGCGCGGCGGCGAGCGGCTCCCGCAGCCAGGCCAGCGCCTCCGGTCCGAGCCGGTCGCTGCCGTCCAGGACCAGCAGCACGTCCCGCTCCGCCGGCCAGGAGGCCGCGTCGGCCGTTCCGCACGGCAGGAAGGACGTCCCCGGTACGCGGCCCAGCGCGGCCACGAGGCCGCGTACGCCGCCGTCCGGGCTGACCGTGACCAGCGCGGCGCCGTCGCGGAAGTGGGACGAGAGCCGCCGGGCGACGTCCCGCACCAGCAGGCTCCGCGCCTCCTGGAAAGGGCCCGTCACCGCGCCCGGCTCCCGGGGAACGGTTGTCCGCGCGGCGGTAATCCGCTCTACTGCTGAACAGCCCCGGCGGCGGGGCGTGTCCAGGGGAGGGATCCAGATGACAGGGCACCGGCACGGACCCCCGTCCCACCGGCTCCGCTCGCGTCCGCCCGGGCGCCGGCTCGCCCTGCTGGTCACGGCCTTCCTGCTCGCCGGCGTCTGCGTCGCGGCCGGCGTCGCCTGGAACCCCTTCACGGCCGCGGCCGGCCAGGACGTCGCCCGGCCCGCCCCCGCCGGGCCCGCCTCCACCGGACCCGACGCCCCCGTCCCTTCCTCCACCGGACCGGGCGCGGGGCACGAGGACCGGACACCGCCCCCCGTGGGGACCGCGGCCCCTACCGGCACCGCCGCCGCGGCCCGCCCGCCCGGGGCCCTGCCCTTCGACCTGCCCGCACCCGCCGCGCTGCGCTCGGCCGCCGGCGGACGCAAGCTGGTGTTCGCCCACTACTTCACCCCGTACCCGCTCTCCCTGGACAACGCGAGCGCCGAAACCGACTACTACACCCGCCACTACCTCGACCCCCGGGGCGAGAACGGCAAGCACCAGCGGTACGGCGGCCTGCTGCGCGACCGCCCGCTGCCCGTCCCGCCGAAGGACGGCGACTGGGAGTACGCCAACCTCCAGCAGGAGGTCCGCACCGCCCGGAACGCGGGCATCGACGGCTTCACCCTCGACCTGCTCTCCCTCTCCGGGAAGAACTGGGAGCGCGCGGGGCTGCTGATGCGGGCCGCCCACGCGGTCGACCCCGCCTTCAAGGTCATGCTGATGCCCGACATGACCTCCCTGGACACCGACGACCCCGCCGTGGTCGCCGGGGCCCTGGCCGCCCTGGGCGGGCACCCGGCCGCGCACCGGCTCGACGACGGCCGGCTCGTCGTGTCGCCGTTCAAGGCCGAGCAGAAGAGCGCCGACTGGTGGCGCCGCGTCCTGGACCGGCTGAGGTCGAGTCACGGGATCCGCACCGCCTTCGTCCCCCTCTTCCTCGACTTCGGCCCGCACCACGAAGCCTTCGCACCCATCAGCCACGGGTTCTCCGAGTGGGGCAGCCGCAGCTACGCGGGCCAGGAGGGGACCACCGCCGACGTCCGGCGGGCGCACGAGCGGGGCAAGATCTGGATGCAGCCCGTCTCCGTGCAGGACGCCCGCCCGAACCAGGGCGTCTACGACGAGGCGGGCAACACGGCCACCCTGCGCGCCACGTGGACCCACGCCATCGAGGACGGCGCCGACTGGGTCCAGCTGACCACCTGGAACGACTACTCCGAGGGCAGCCAGTTCGCCCCGTCCCGGAACAACGGCCACGCCTACCTGGACCTCACCTCCTACTACCTGACCCGCTTCAAGACCGGCGGCTGGCCCCCGATCGTCCGGGACACCCTCTACCTCACCGGCCGCACCCAGTTCGCGGCCGCCGACCCGACCGGCGACCAGTCGCTGGTGATGTCCCTGCGCAGGGGCAGCGCCGCCGCCCGGGACGCGGTCGAGGTGCTCAGCTTCCTGACGGAGCCCGCGACCGTCCGCAGCGTCGTCGGCTCCGCCGCGCGGGAGCACCGGGCCCCGGCCGGCGTCCACGCCGAACTGCTCCCGCTGCGTCCGGGCACCAGCGCGGCGGAGGTGGTCCGCGCCGGGAAGGCCGCCGTACGGGTGGAACTGCCGTACCCCGTGGACCACCGCGTACCGGTGCAGGACCTCCAGTACTACGCGGCGACCAGCGGCCGCCCGGGCTGACGGGACGGGCGGGAGCGCCCGCCACCGGGGGACCGGCCGCCACCGCGGGACCGGCCGCCACCGCGGGACCGGCCACGCCCGGGGGTCGGCCCGCGGCCGGGCAGGCCAATTCGGCCCAGGCGGCCCTTCCGCCGCCGCGCGCGAGCCCGCATGCTCCGGGTGCGGGCCGCGGAGCCCGCACCCGACTCGTCCCGTCCGGAGGTACCCGTGCCCGCGCCGTCCACCCCCTCCGCCCCGCCCGCCTTCCCCGGCGGCCCCGGCCTCTTCCGGCTGGACCCCGCCGTCGCCCACCTCAACCACGGCTCCTACGGCGCGGTCCCGCTGCCCGTCCACGAGGCGCAGGAGGCCCTGCGGACCGAGGCCCACGCCGACCCCGACGCCTTCTTCCACGGCCTCCCCGACCGGCTGGCCGGCGCCCGCGCGCGGATCGCGGCCCGGCTGGGCACCGACCCCGAGGGCCTCGCGTTCGTCTCCAACGCCACCGAGGGCGCCAACCTGGCGTTCGAAGCCATCCCGCTGGCCGAGGGCGACGAGGTCCTCGCCACCGACCACGGCTACGGCACCGTCACCGCGGCCGCCGCCCGCCGCGCCCGCGTGACCACCGTCGCCCTCGACCCGCACCTGCCCGACGAGGACGCCGTACGCGAGACCGTGCTGGCCGCGCTCACCCCCCGCACCAAGGTGGCCCTGCTCGACCACGTCAGCTCGCCCACCGCCCGCCTCATCGCCGGCCCCCGGCTCCTCGCCGAGCTCTCCGCCCGCGGCGTCACCACCGTCGTCGACGGCGCCCACACCCCGGGCATGCTGGCCGCACCCGTCCCCGCCGGCGCCGACTTCTGGTTCGGGAACCTCCACAAATGGGGCTACGCGCCCTCCGGCACCGCCCTCCTCGCCGTGGCCCCCGCCCACCGGGCCCGGGTCCGTTCCTTCTCCCCGTCCTGGCAGGACCACCACGGCTTCCCGCGCTCCGTCGAGTTCCGCGCCACCGCCGACTACACCGGCTGGCTGGCCGCCCCCGAGGGCCTCGACCTCATCGAACGGCTCGGCGCCGACCGGGTCCGCGCCCACAACAGCGCCCTCGCCGCCTACGGGGCGGACCTGCTCGCCGGGGTCCCCGGCCTGACCCCGCTCCCGCACACCCCGGGCGTGGCCATGCGGTCGCTGCTGCTGCCGCCCGGCACCGCCGAGACCCAGGACGCAGCCGCGGCCATGCGCGAGGAACTCGCGGCGAAGCTCCGCATCCGCGTGCTGGTCTGGGCACGGCCGGGCGGCGGCGGCATCCGGGTCTGCGGGCAGCTCTACAACCGGGCCGAGGAGTACGAGCGCCTCGCCGCGGCCCTGCCCGGCTTCCTCAGGGGCGCCTGAGCAGGTAGGTGTCCATGATCCAGCCCTTGCGGGCCCGGGCCTCGGTCCGCAGCTCCTCGATGCGGCCCGCGACCTCGGCCAGCTCCCCCTGGACCAGGATCTCGTCCGGCGTGCCGACGTAGGCACCCCAGTAGATGTAGAGGTCCTGGTCCAGGTGGGCGGTGAAGGCGTGCCGGGCGTCCAGCATCACCACCACGTCGTCCACGTCCTGCGGCCAGCCCTCCGCGAGCCGGCGGCCGGTGGTGATCTGGACCGGCCGCCCGACCCGGTTCAGATTGGTCCGGTGCCTGGCCAGCAGCGCCGACACGCTGCTGATGCCGGGCACCACCTCGTGCTCGAACGCCACCCGGCCGTGCTCCAGCACCTCGTCGAGGATCGCCAGCGTGGAGTCGTACAGCGAGGGGTCGCCCCACACCAGGAAGGCCCCGGTCTCGCCCTCCGCGAGATCCTCCGCGATGAACCGCTCGAAGATCTCGGCCCGCGCGCTGCGCCAGCCGTCGACGGTCGGGGTGTAGTCGGCGGGGGTGCGGTCCCGGTCCGGGTCGCGGCCCTCCACCAGCCGGTGCCCGGGACGGGCGTGCGCGTCGAGCATCGCCCGCCGCAGACCCGTCAGGTCCGACTTCTCCTCCCCCTTCTCCAGGATGAGGAATGCGTCCGCCGCGCCGATCGCCCGGACCGCCTGGAGGGTCAGGTGGTCAGGGTCGCCCGCGCCTATGCCGATGACTGAGAACTTCTTCACCGGGCTATTGTGCCCATCATGCGCGCCGCCCTGTTCGTCACCTGCGTCAACGACGCGCTGTACCCCCGGACCGGCATCGCCGTCGTACGGCTGCTGGAGCGCCTCGGGGTCGAAGTGGACTTCCCAGCCGCCCAGAGCTGCTGCGGCCAGCCCCAGTACAACACCGGGTACCGCCACGAGGCCGAGCCGCTGCTGCGCCGCACCGCCGAGGCCTTCGCCGGCCACGACCACGTGGTCACCCCCTCCGGCTCCTGCGCCGCCATGATCCGCGAGCACTACCCCCGCATCGGCCGCAAGGCCGCCGAGGAGGGGCGGGGGAACGCGCTGGCGGAGCTCGCGGAGGGCCTCGTACCGCGCGTCCACGAACTGACCGAGTTCCTCGTGGACGTCCTCGGGGTCACCGACGTCGGCGCGTACTTCCCGCACACCGTCACCTACCACCCCTCCTGTCACGGCCTGCGCTCCCTCGGCCTCGGCGAACGCCCCCGCCGGCTGCTGGCCGCCGTCAAGGGCCTCGAACTGGTCGAGCTGCCCGGTGCCGAGGAGTGCTGCGGCTTCGGCGGCACCTTCGCCGTGAAGAACCCCGACGTGTCCGCCGCGATGGGCGCCGACAAGACCGCGGCCGCCCGGGCCACCGGCGCCGAGGTGCTGTGCGGGGCCGACAACTCCTGCCTCGCCCACCTCGGCGGCATCCTCCACCGTGCCGGGGACCCCCTGCGCACCCTGCACCTCGCCGAGATCCTGGCCGCCACGGAGGAGGACCCCCTGCCATGACCGGTACGCACCTGGGCATGCCCGCCTTCCCGCCGTTCCCCGCCGCCGCCCGCGAGGCCGTACGGGACGGCGTACTGCGCGCCAACCTCCGGCACGCCACCCACACCATCCGCGACAAACGGGCCCGCGCCGTCGCCGAACTCGCCGACTGGGAGGGCCTGCGCGCGGCGGGCAAGGCCCTCAAGGAGCACACCCTGCGCCACCTCGACCGCTACCTGCTCCAGCTGGAGGCGGCCGTCACCGCGGCCGGCGGCACCGTGCACTGGGCCGTCGACGCCGACGAGGCCAACCGGATCGTCATCGGCCTGGTCCGCGCCACCGGGGAGCGGGAGGTGGTCAAGGTCAAGTCCATGGCCACCCAGGAGACCGGCCTCAACGAAGCCCTGGAAGCCGCCGGGATCGCCGCCTACGAGACCGACCTCGCCGAACTCATCGTCCAGCTGGCCCACGACCGGCCCTCGCACATCCTCGTCCCCGCCATCCACCGCAACCGCGGGGAGATCCGCGACCTCTTCCGCTCCGAGATGGCCGCCTGGGGCCGGCCGGCCCCCGAAGGACTCGGCGACGACCCGAGGGAACTCGCCGAAGCGGCCCGCCTCCACCTGCGCGAGAAGTTCCTGCGCGCCAAAGTGGCCGTCTCCGGCGCCAACTTCATGGTCGCCGAGACCGGCACGATGGTCGTCCTCGAGTCCGAGGGCAACGGCCGCATGTGCCTGACCCTGCCCGACACCCTCATCTCGGTCGTCGGCATCGAGAAGGTCGTCCCCACCTTCCGCGACCTGGAGGTCTTCCTCCAGACCCTGCCGCGTTCGTCCACCGCCGAACGGATGAACCCGTACACCACCATGTGGACCGGAACGGGACCGTCGCACGGGGCCGACGGCGACGGCCCCTCCGCCTTCCACCTCGTCCTCCTCGACAACGGCCGCACCGACACCCTCGCCGACGAGACCGGCCGCCAGGCCCTGCGCTGCATCCGCTGCTCCGCCTGCCTGAACGTCTGCCCCGTCTACGAACGCGCCGGGGGCCACGCCTACGGCTCCGTGTACCCCGGCCCCATCGGCGCCGTCCTCAGCCCCCAACTCCGCGGCACCGGCAGCGCCGTCGACGCCAGCCTGCCCTACGCCTCCACCCTGTGCGGGGCCTGCTACGAGGTCTGCCCCGTCGCCATCGACATCCCCGAGGTCCTCGTCCACCTCCGCGAACGCGTCGTCCAGGGCGGGCCCGTGACCCGCGACGGCGTCCGCGTACGGATCCGGCCCGCGCACGGCCACACCGCCGAACGGGCCGCCCTGCGCGCCGCCCGGCTCCTCCTCGACCGCCCCGGCGCACTGCGGGCGGGGGAGCGGCTGCTGTCCCGCGCCCGCCGGCTGCGCCCGCGCCGGCTGCCGGGCCCGGGCCGCGCCTGGACCGACACCCGCGAACTGCCCGAGATCCCCGCGGAACCCTTCCGCGACTGGTGGACCCGCGAACGGGGGAGCCGACCGTGAGCAGCAAGGACCGCATCCTGGCCCGCATCCGCAGGGCCGCCTCCGGCCCGGACCCCGCCGTCCCCCGCGACTACCTCCGCGTCCACGGCACCCGCACCCCGGCCGAGAGCGCCGACCTGCTCGCCGCCCACCTCACCGAGTACCGGGCGAGGGTCCACCGCACCGACGACGACGGCCTCCCGCCGCTGCTCGCGCGGCTGCTCGCCGAGCGCGGCGCCCGCACGGTCCTGGTCCCGCCCGCCCTGCCCCCGCACTGGCTCTCCGCCGCGGACCCGGCCCTCGTCCACGACCGCGCGGACTCCACCCCGTACGACCTGGACCGCGTCGACAGCGTGGTCACCGGCTGCGCCCTGGCCGTCGCCGAAACCGGCACCCTCGTCCTCGACGGCGGTCCCGACCAGGGCCGGCGGCGCATCACCCTGATCCCGGACCACCACGTCTGCGTGGTCCGCGTCCCGGACCAGGTCGTGGACTCCGTCCCGCAGGCCCTCGAACGCCTCGACCCCGCCCGCCCGCTGACCTGGATCTCCGGACCCTCGGCCACCAGCGACATCGAACTGGACCGGGTGGAAGGCGTGCACGGCCCCCGCACCCTGGAAGTCGTCCTCCTCGGCGCACAATAGGCCCATGCCCTCCCACATCGCCCTGACCGCCCTCGTCGTCCACGACTACGACGAGGCCATCGACTTCTACACCCGCGCCCTCGGCTTCGAACTCGCCGAGGACACCCCCCGGCCGGACGGCTCCCGCTGGGTCGTGGTCCGCCCGCCCGGCGCCAAGGAGTCCGCCCTGCTGCTGGCCCGCGCCAAGGACGAGGCCCAGCGCTCCCGCGTCGGCGACCAGACCGGCGGCCGCGTGGGCTTCTTCCTCTACACCGCCGACTTCGCGGCCGACCACGCCCGGATGACCGCGGAGGGCGTCCGCTTCCTGGAGGAGCCGCGCCACGAACCGTACGGCTCCGTCGCCGTGTTCGAGGACCTCTACGGCAACCGCTGGGACCTGCTCCAGCCGGCCTAGGGGATGCCCGGCGGCCCGGCCAGCCGGGGGGCTTCGGCCGCCGCGTCGATCCGCTCCCCGGCCTCCACCCGCCCCGCCAGCGCCCGGGCCCACCCGACCAGCCCCGCCACGTCGATCCCGTACGCCTCCCCGTACGCCGCCTCCCCGTACCCGGCCAGGGCACCGGCCCCGCGCCGTAGCAGCCGCGCCCCGCCGACGGCGTTCCCCCGCGCGGCGTGCGTCAGCCCCACCGCCAGCTGCGCCAGCCCCCGCCACAGGGCCTCTTCCGCCCGGGGGCGGGACTTCCACGCGTCCTCGAACACCTCGTGCGCGTGGAAGGGCCTCCCGCCGTCCAGCAGCCGCTGCGCCTCCGCCACCGTCCCGGCCGGCGTGCGCACCACCCCTTCGGGCTGCCGCTCCACCCCCTCGGCCCCGTACGGCAGCGGCCGCCCCAACCCGTCGCGCGGCCGCGCGCTGCGCGCCCGCCCCTCACCGTCCCGGTCCCGTTCCCGTTCGCTCACCGGGCCATCCTGCCCGCCGCCGATCACCCGTGCACACACACCCCTCGGCGTGGGGTAATGTTCTGCATGTGCCCGGCACGAGGGGAAACCCCAGGTGAAGGGCACGAAGCGGTAAACGGGACGTGGCGCAGCTTGGTAGCGCACTTGACTGGGGGTCAAGGGGTCGCAGGTTCAAATCCTGTCGTCCCGACTCGAGAGAGTCGCAGATCGAGGGGCCGTTTCGGAGCAATCCGAAACGGCCCCTCGATCGTTTCCGGGGGCCGCGTGGGGACCGGGGCGCCGGCGGGGCCGGGTCGGGGTGGTCCTGCGGACGCCGGGGTGCGGGCAATGCTGAGGGGTGGTCAGCGGGCCGGGACCGGCGATCTCGCGCAGGCCATGGAGCGGCAGCCTCCGCCGGCGGCATAGGGTGTCGTGCATGGGAATGAGGACGCTGGTCGAGGATCTGGTGGGGGAAGCCGAAGGGCTCATCAGTGACGGGGTGTGGGTTCTGACGCCCGGTCATCGCGCGGTGGTCGCGAAGGCCGCCGTCGACCTGCAGGCCGCCGTCGGCGCCTCCCAGGAGCAGGAGGCGCTGCCCGTCATCGACCGCCTGGAGCACCTGCGGGAGGCGCTGGCCGCTGTCGCCATCGCCCTCGCCCACGTCCACGGGCACACGGCCTGGTTCCTCGGCGCTGCCGCCACGGTGCTCACGCCCCTCCTGCACTGGCGCGCCCTGCCCGCCGAGGACGGCCACACCTTCGGCGCCGTCGTACCGACCCCCCAGGAGTACGCGGAAGCCGAGGACGTGGTCCGCCGCCTCCAGAGCGCCCTCGCCCGCATCGCCTCCGCCTGAGACCGTCCGCCCGGACGGCCGCCCCCTCCTCCGACCGGAGGAGGGGGCGGCCGTCCCCGCCGTCGAGGGCGTCTGCGCGAGACGGTCGAAGCCCGTCGCCCCGGGCGACGGGCCGCGGTGCGCCGCTCACGTCGGAGCCGGCAGCCGGTCGTGCCCGTGGAGGGACTGCCCGCACCCGTCCGTCACCGGCCCGTCAGCCCGCCCCTAGACGCGGGACAGCCATCCGGCACCGAAATCCGAGAGGTCCCGTGCCCGCTGGGCCCGCTCCTCGATCAGCCGGCGGAAGCCCGCCAGCGCGTACCGCTCCCCGGTGGCCGAGCCGGGCCCGCGGATGCCGGCGACGTCGGCCATGAGCTGCTGGGGCTGGGGCTGCCAGCCCGTGACCAGGACGCGCAGGCCCAGGTTCTCCGCGCGCCGGTGCAGGGCCAGGAGGTGGAGCAGACCGTCCGCGTCCATGGACGCCGCGCCGTGCAGGTCGACCATGAGGTCCCGTTCGTCCGCGGTGACCTCGTCCAGCGCCCGCTGGAGCGCTGGGCCCGCGTCCTCGTCGAGTGTCCCGGTGACGCTGACCAGGACCGTGCCGTTCCGCTGGATGTCCGTGGTGATCAATGCGTTCTCCTCCCGCCCGGGGCGCTGGGGCCCTCGGGGCCGCTCCATCCTGGCGTGACGTTCCCCCGTACAGGTGTGAGGCTCGCTGGTGTTCCGCACCAACCTGGCCCCACCGCGGCCGCCCCGGGAGCGCCCGGACGGAGCCGCTCGGGCACGGTCGTGCCCCGCGGCCCCGTCCGGACGCCGGGTCAGGACGGGTCGCCGTACTGGAGGCCGCGTCCGTTGGTGCCGACGTACACGCGGCCGAAGGTGTCGGGGTCGCCGGTGATGACACCGGTGCCGCCGATGCCGCCCCACCGGTGGGCGTCGTCGTTGACCCGGAGCCAGGTGGCGCCCTTGTCGGTGGAGCGGAAGACTCCGGTGACGTCCTTGACGGTGCCGATCAGGTACAGGGCCTGGTACGAGGTGCCCGGTGCCGGCTTGCCGAAACCGAGGGCGGAGGCGGACTTCACCGCGGCGAGCCCGGTGAAGGTGCGGCCGCCGTCGGTGGAGTGCAGGAGCCCCTGGCCGCCGCCGGCGATCCAGAGGTCCCCCTCGGCTCCGGGAACGGCCTCGAGGCGGCCGCCGGCGGGCAGGCCGGCGGCCCGGGCGCCGAAGGTCGCCCCGCCGTCGGTGCTGGCGTAGAGCGTGCCGCCGGCCAGGGAGTAGAACGTCCTGGCCGAGGAGCGGTCGGCGACGACGACGGCGCCGGCACCCAGGCCGCCGGCCCTCGACCAGGTCGCTCCCTTGTCGGCCGAGCGGTACGGGGCCTGGCCGGCCTGCGTCCAGACGATGACCGAGCCGTCGGCGGAGAGCGCCACCCGGCCGCTGTCGGCGCCGGCCACCGGCTCGGACGGGAAGCCGTTCCAGCTGCGCCCGCCGTCGGTGGAGTAGGCGCCGTCCTGCGCGCCGCCACGGCCGACGCGGACCATCATCGAGGGGTTGGACTGCGCGAAGTCGATCGAGGTGCTGTTGGTCATCATCGGGTTGTTCAGCCGCCCGCCGGGCACCTCGGTCAGGGAGTCGTGGCGGAACCCGCCCAGGTCGCCCATGGCCGTGATGACCTGGGCCCCGCCGGGCGGGGCGATGGCGTCCAGCAGCGCGGTCTCCTCCAGCCCGCGGGCCCCCACGCTCCAGTGGCTGGTGCCGCCGCTGTCGGAGGCGCCCGCGTCCTTGCTGCGCAGGATGCCGCTTCCGGTGCCGTACAGCACGTGCCCGGAGTCGAAGGGATCGATGGCCAGGGCGGTCATCCAGTGCCCGGTCCCGGTGCCCACGTACGGAGCGGCGGAGGCGTCCCGCACCGACGTGCCGGCCAGGGCCTTCCACGTCGTGCCGCCGTCGGTGGTCCGGTAGACCTCGTCCTCCGGCCACCAGCGGCCGAGGGTCGTGACCATCACCGTGGAGGGCCTGCGCGGGTCGACGGCCAGACCGGAGAACCCGTAGGTGCCCTGGGAGGGGGAGACGTTCTTCCACGCCCCGGCGGCGGGCGTGTGCTTCCACACCGACCCTCCCGTCACGCCGTTGGGGCCCGGGGCGTTGGTGTACGTCAGGTACAGCGAGCCGTCACCGGAGAGCACGCCGTGCTGCGGCAGCTGGCCGGTCGGCTGCCCGGGGACCGCCTGCCAGGTGCCGCCGCCGTCGGTGGAGCGGTAGAGGGAGGTGGACTTGTCGGCGACGCCGACGTAGACCGTCTTGCTGCCGGCCGGGCCGTACGTCACGAAGGAGATGCCCGCGCCGCTGCTCGCCCCGTTCTTGACGGGGAACGAGGAGACCTGGCTCCACGTGGCGCCGTGGTCGGTGCTGCGCCACAGGCCGTTCTTGCGGGTGCCCAGCAGCAGCGTGCCGCCGGCCGAGGGGTCGACGGCGAGCCGCTCGCCCGCCCCGCGGCCGTCCTCGTTGCCGCCCAGCTTGAAGGGCAGGTCGGTGCGCTGGAAGGTGCGGCCGCGGTCCTTGGAGCGCAGGATCGCTCCGTTGCCCGCCCAGTCGTTGGTGTAGGTGCCGGTGGCGAGGTAGAGCCGGTCGGCGTCGGCCGGATCGGTGGCCAGCGCGTCGATGCCCAGCAGGTTCCAGTCCTTCTCGCCGATCCAGTCGGTCAGCGGGATCCACTGCTCGGCCCCGGTGTCCCAGCGGTAGGCGCCGCCCATGTCGGTCCGCGCGTACAGCAGGCCCTTCTCCCTCGGGTGGAACACCAGGCCGGTGACGTAGCCGCCGCCCACCACCTGGGCGTTGCGCCAGGTGTACGGTCCGGATCCGGGCTCCTTGGTCCCGGCCGTCTTCACCAGCTTCCACTGCTGGTTACCGCCGCCGTGGCCGCGGTACTGGATGACCGCCGCGCCGTCGGCCGTGGAGCCGCCGGAGACGTCCAGGACCTGGCCGCTCCTGCGGGAGGTGAGGACGACGGCGCCGGAACCGTCCACGTCGTCGATCCGCCATTCCTGGGAGGTGGAGGAGCCGTCGGACTGCTGCTCGACCGCGGCCCCCTGGGCGGTCGAGTCGCCGGCTATGCCCAGCACCTTGCCGCTGTTGCGGTTCACCAGCTCGTAGTAGCCGTCCCCGGTGGGGCGCAGCTTCCACTGCTGGTTGGCGGTGTTCTGGTCGGTCCACTGCTGGAGGCGGGTACCGTCGGCGGTGGAGAAGGCGTTGACGTCCAGCGCCTTGCCGCTGCGTACGGAGACCAGCCGGTAGTAGGCGCTGCCGTCGACCGTCGCGGCCTGCGAGTCCTCCTGCGCGTACAGGAGGTACGGCACGAGGACGGCGGGCACGCCGAGCAGCACTCCGGTCCCGATCCGGCGACGGCGGTGACGTCCGCGGCGCTCGCCGTTCGTGGGGTTCTTCATGGGGTCGTTCTCCTTGCGTAGGACGGTGGATCGGGGCGGGTCAGCGCCGCAGGGTGAGCAGACCGGGCCGGTAGGGCAGCCGGTCGTAGGGGGCGTCCGCCGCGGGCGCCTTGCCCTGGTAGAGGAACCGCAGGTTGCAGGGGTCGACGGTCATGGTCTGGTCGGGGTCGTCGCGGACCAGGTCGCCGTGGCTGATGTCGTCGGTCCAGGTGGCGCCGCTGTTCGCCTTGCCCGCGAAGGGGCTGCTCTCGCTGCCGGCCTGCGGGGTCCACGAGCCGCTCAGGCTGGAGGCTGTGAACGAACGGAAGTAGCGCGTCTGGTGCGCGCCCTTCGCCTCGACGATCATGAGGTACTGGTTCTGGCCCTTGACCTTGTACACCTGCGGGGCTTCGAACAGCTTGTCGGGCGTGTCGCTCAGGACCGTCGTGTACGAGGAGCCGAAGTTGCCCGGGAAGTCGCCGATCGGCATGCTCGCCCGGTAGATCCTGCCGTTGTCCCCGGCGAAGAACAGGTACATGTTCCGGTCGTCGGCGATCAGCGTCTGGTCGATCGGGCCGGTGGGCGACTCGGTGCGGGGGATGCTGCCGGTGAACAGAGGCTGGGGCGCGGACCAGCCGTTCGGGTCGGCCGGGTCGCTCGACGTGCGGTAGATGAAGGGCCACTGCCCCCACTGGTACGCGAGCACCCAGATCTTCTTGGGCGCGAAGTAGAACAGTGTGGGAGCCACCGCGGCCTGGGTCATGCCGGTCTGGCGGGCCGACGCCATGTCCGGCCAGTCCGTGAAGGGCCCGGCCATCATGGAGCCGTAGGAGGATCCCGAGAAGTTCGACCCGTAGACCAGGTGCTTGCCGTTGTGCGTCACGTGGGTGAAGTCCTTCAGCGAGGCCCACCCGTTCGCCGGCTGCGCCAGCGCACCCGTCGACGTCCACCGGTAGGCCGACGGAAGAGCACACGTGCCCGTCGGCGCGGGAGTCGTCGGGGTCGGCGTCCCGGACGGGCCGGTCCACTTCTGGTTGCCGCCGGACCAGCAGGAGTGCAGCTGGATCGTGGTGCCGTTGGCGGTGGCCGCGCCGACGGCGTCGAGGCACAGCCCGGACCGGACGCCGGAGATCGTGCCGTCCGTGTTGATGTTCCACTGCTGGCCGGCGCCGCCGTCGCAGTCCTCGATGACCACCGGGGTGCCGTTGCCGGTGCCCCCGCCCTTGGCGGCGAGGCACTTCTTGCCGTAGACCGTCAGCTGTTTGCCGGAGGTGTGGGTCCAGCGCTGGTTGGCCCGTCCGTGGCAGTCCCACAGCTGCGCCCGGGTGCCGTTGGCGGTGGCGGAGCCCGGGACGTCGACGCAGCGGCCGGAGGCGACGCCCTTGATCGTGCCGGTGCCGGAGGTGGTGCCGGGGGAGGTCTTGAGGGCGTTCACGACGGCGGTGTGGGCGGCCTTGGGATTGCCGCCGTTGTCGAACAGCAGGGGGTTCTCGCCCTTGCGCCAGGAATCGCCGTCCCGGATGCCCCAGACCGTGATGCCGGTGCACCGGGCCACGGCCAGGCAGGACTTCACCGTGTTGGCGTAGTGGGCCGGCGACGCCTGGGCGATGTCCAGCTCGGTGATCTGGACGTCGACGCCCAGGGCGGCGAAGTTGGCCAGGGTGGTCCGGAAGCTCGCCGGGGGACCGCCGGCGCGGAAGTGGCTCTGGAACCCGACGCAGTCGATCGGCACGCCACGGGACGTGAAGTCCTTGACCATGTGGTAGACGCCCTGGGTCTTGGCGTCCGACCAGTTCTCGATGTTGTAGTCGTTGTAGCAGAGCTTGGCGGAGGAGTCGGCCGCCCGGGCGGTGCGGAACGCTTCCTCGATGAAGCCGTTGCCCAGCACGTTCTGGAACACCGAGCCGCGGTGCTGGCTCGACCCGTCGGCGAACGCCTCGTTCACCACGTCCCAGGAGTGGATCCTGCCCTTGTAGCGGGTCATCAAGGTGGTGATGTGGTTGTTCATCACGCCGCGCAGCGTGTTCGCGTCGCCGATGGAGCTGACCCAGGACGGGAGCTGGGAGTGCCAGACCGCGGTGTGGCCGCGCAGGCGCTGGCCGTGCGCCGCGGCACGGTTGACGATCTGGTCGGCCGGGCCGAAGGTGAACCTGCCGCGGGACGGTTCGACGGCGTCCCACTTCATCTCGTTCTCCGGGGTGACCATGTTGAACTCCCGGTCCAGGACGGCGGCGTAGCCCGGGTCGCCGAGCCGGCCGGCGGCCACGGCCGTGCCGAAGTACCGGCCCGAGGGCGCCGCCTGCGTGCCCAGGGGTGTCGCCGCTCCGGCGGAGCCGGGGAGGAGCGTCACGACACCCGCCACCAGGGCCGCGGCCGAGAGCCCGATCGTCAGGGTGCGGCGGCGCCGGCCGCGCCGGTGCAGGCCCTTCACGCCGCTCCTCGGTGGTCCCGGGTCGGCTGGGGGTGCGTGAGCGCGGGCGCGCCGGCCGGTACGGCCCGGTCCGCGGCGGTGCGGGTGCGGCCGCGGAGCGGGACGAGGTGCCGGTCCTGCGTACGGGGCGCGCGGGGTTCACGGGTGTGTCGCGTCATGGGGAGCTTTCTCCTGCGGATGTGCCGATGGGGGGTGGGGTTCTTCGCCGCCGGCTCGCGGGGCGAGCGGCGGGAAAGAACCCCACGGAGTGGAGGCTCCCGGGCACGGGGCCGCGTAACGGAAAAGCGGCGGTACCCCGGAGATCGGCCCGTGATCCATCTCGCAGGCGAAAAGTGTTACGGCGAGGCGCGCGGGCGGCTCACCGCCGGGGGTGGGCCGGGCGTGCCGGAGCCGGGCGTGCCGGAGCCGGGCGTACCGGAGCCGGGCGGGCCGGGCCGGAGCCGGCGGCCGGCTCACCGGCCGTCAGTGCGCGGCCCGGTCCCGAACGGTCACGGAGCGGTGGTCAGGACCGGGCCGCGCGGACGACGAAGGAGGCCTGGCCGGCGAAGGCGCGGGTGCCGTCGGAGCCATCGAGCCAGATGCCGCCGTCGCGGTGGCGGATGACCGATCCGGGGTAGTTGTGGGAGTGCAGGGTCACCGACCCCGGGACCGACCCGGGGCGCGGGCAGAAGGTGGCGTCCTTCCGGAACAGGTCGCTGCCGTCGTCGGTGCTCAGCCGCAGCCGCAGGTAGTGGTGGCGCAGGTACCGGCCGTCGGCCGCGCGGAAGGTGACGCACCCCGTGTCGGCCAGCCCCCGCACCACGGTGAACGTCGCGCGTTGCCGTGCCTGCGCACCACCGGACGCGGACCCTCCGCCCAGCGTCGCGAAGTCGCCGGAGTACGTCAGGTAGAGGTCGGGTGCGTCCACGGACTCCAGTGACCGTGCGCCGAGCGGAACCGTGCCCGCGACCGCGGACGGACTCGCGGACGGCGGCCCGGCCGGTGTGGGGGTGCTCGACGGGGCCGGCGCGGGACGGACGGCCGTGGGGCCACCGGGCGTGGGAGCGGCGATCGCGCCGGGTGCCCGGTGCGCCGGTTCCGGCCAGGTCGTGTAGGTGGCGGCCCCGGTGACGAGGACCGCGCCGGCGGCGAGGCTCGCCAGCGGATGGGCGGTCACCGTCTGGAGCATGCCGGTCAGCGCGCCCTGCAGACCGCCTCCCGCCGTCGCCGTCGCCGTGCCGGCGGCGACGGGGACCGTGGCCGAGCCGACGGCGCCGGCGGCCGACCCCGACAGCAGGCCCTTGGCGGTCAGCGCGGCGACGAGTCCGGCGGGGACGGCCAGGGGCGCGAGGCTCAGGAGCAGGAGCTCGGCGGGGACCCGGTTCGCCGTCGTCGCCGAGCAGACCGGGCAGTCGCGGGTGTGCCGCGCGATCCGCTTGCGCCACACCGATGTACGCAGACCGTCCCAGCCGGCGACGGTCTCGCCCAGCCGCGGACAGCGCGGGCGGGCCTCCAGCGCGGCGACGATCGTCCGGCTCAGGTCCAGCTGCTCGCGCATGCGCTGCATGCGCACTCCGGCATGGGCGACGGTGAGGCCCGTCGCGGCGGCCGTGTCCTCACGGCTCAGCAGTCCGGCGCGTTCCTGCCACCACAGGGACAACAGCACCCGGTGGTCGGGGTCGAGCCACCGCCCGGCCTCGGCGATCTGGCGGCGCTCGTCCGACACGTGCAGACGCAGGATCGTCGCGTCCTCGGGTTCGGGGCCCGCGTCCGGCAGGTCGACGGCCTCGTCGATGACCGCCGTCCGGCCCGCGAGGACGCGGTGCCGCTGCCCGTGGGCGCGTATCTGGCGCAGGGTGATCGCCACCAGCCAGGAGCGGAAGCTGTCGGGGGCGCGCAGGGCGGGCAGGTCACGCACCACGCGCAACAGCGTTTCCTGGACGACGTCGTCGACGTCGGCATGTCCGCTCACCGCCCGCCGGACGATGTTGTAGAGCAAGGGCAGGTAGGCGGCGATCAGTTCTTCGCGCGCCCGGTCGTCCCCGGCCTGCGCCGCGACGACCAGCCCCGCGTGGTCCTCGTCCATGAGCCCCATCACCTTCCTCAACACGGCGTCAGACCCTAGCGTCCGCAAAGGTGTGCGACCAAAGCCCGTTCCCCCGGCGGGGACCGGACGCCGACGGCGGGCGGGTGTGCGAGCCTGGTGCCCATGTCGATCCTCGCAACCGTCGTGGTGCTGCTCATCGCCGCCCTGCACGCCTACATCCTGGTCCTGGAGATGTTCCTGTGGACCGGGCCGCGGGCCCGGGCCGCGTTCGGGACCAGCGTCGAGTTCGCCTCCGCGACGAAGGCGCTCGCGGCCAACCAGGGTCTGTACAACGGCTTCCTCGCCGCCGGGCTGGTGTGGGGCGCCGTGGCGTCCGACCCGGTGGGCTTCCAGGCGAAGGTGTTCTTCCTGGCGTGTGTGGCCGTCGCCGGCGCGTACGGTGCCGCCACGGCCAGCCGGAAGATCCTCTTCGTGCAGACCGTTCCGGCGCTGATCGGTCTGGCACTGGTGCTGGCCACCCGGTAGGGCGGGTGCGTCGCGGCCGGTGCCCGGGAGGCCCAGGCGGGAGCCCGTGCTCACGCGTGGCCCATCCGGCCCTTACCGCGACGCCTCGGCTGTGTCAGCGTCGTGGGCGGCGGGTGCACTGGCCACCATGGGGCACGTGTCCATGGACCGCGGGGTGAACCGCCCCGGCCCCGGTCGCGGCGGTTCGCCTTCCTGTGGCGCGGGGCGTCGGACGGTCCCGCTCCACCGGTCCGGCTGCCGCCGCGGCCCCACACGACGGAGGAAGCATGCGCAAGGACGAGCGTCCGGCCGACGTACCGCTGACCGACGAGGAACTCGGTGCGCTCGACGCGCACTGGAGGGCCGCCAACTACCTGTCGGCCGGACAGATCTACCTGATGGACAACCCGCTGCTGAGGAAGCCGCTGGAACCGGCTCACATCAAGCCGCGGCTGCTCGGCCACTGGGGCACCTCCCCGGGCCTCAACCTCGTGCACACCCACCTCAACCGGATCATCAAGCGGCACGGCGTCGACGCGCTGTGCGTCTGGGGTCCCGGGCACGGCGGGCCGGCCGTCCTCGCCAACTCCTGGCTGGAGGGCAGCTACAGCGAGGTCTACCCGGACGTGAGCCGGGACGAGGACGGCATGACCCGGCTGTTCCGGCAGTTCTCCTTCCCCGGAGGGGTGCCGAGCCACGTGGCGCCCGAAACCCCCGGCTCGATCCACGAGGGCGGTGAACTGGGCTACTCGCTGTCGCACGCCTACGGCGCCGCCCTGGACAACCCGGACCTCCTGGTGGCCTGCGTCATCGGCGACGGCGAGGCGGAGACGGGACCGCTCGCCGCTTCCTGGCACTCCAACAAGTTCCTCGACCCCGTCCACGACGGCGCGGTCCTGCCGGTCCTCCACCTCAACGGTTACAAGATCGCGAACCCGACCGTGCTCGCGCGGCTGCCCGAGGCGGAGCTCGACGAACTGCTACGGGGCTACGGCCACGACCCGCTGCACGTCACCGGGGACGACCCGCACCAGGTCCACCGGGCCATGGCCGCGGCGATGGACACGGCCCTCGACCGCATCCGGCACATCCAGCGGCAGGCCCGTACCGGTGCCGCCGCCGGACGGCCGCGCTGGCCGGTGATCGTCATGCGCACGCCGAAGGGCTGGACCGGACCGGCCGAGGTCGACGGCCTGCCCGTCGAAGGCACCTGGCGCTCCCACCAGGTGCCCCTGGCGGAAGTGCGCGATGACGACGGCCACCGGGCCCAGCTGGAGGCGTGGCTGCGCTCGTACCGCCCCGAGGAGCTCTTCGACGAGACGGGCCGGCCGAGGCCCCGGGTGCTGGAATGCGTACCGGAGGGCGAACGGAGGCTGGGTGCGACCCGGCACGCCAACGGCGGCCTGCTGCTCCGCGACCTGCCCCTGCCCCCGCTCGAACGCTTCGCCGTCCCCGTGGACCGGCCCGGCGCCACCCGCCACGAGCCGACCGGGGTACTCGGACGGCTGCTGGAGAGCATCATGGCCGCCACCGGCGAGCGCCGCGACTTCCGTCTCGTCGGCCCCGACGAGACCGCCTCCAACCGCCTCCAGGCCGTGTACGCCGCGAGCGGCAAGGCATGGCAGGAGCCGGTCCTGGAGACCGACGAACACCTCGACCGGCACGGCCGGGTCATGGAGATCCTCTCCGAGCACACCTGTCAGGGCTGGCTCGAGGGCTACCTGCTGACCGGGCGGCACGGGCTGTTCTCCTGCTACGAAGCCTTCGTCCACATCGTCGACTCCATGGTCAACCAGCACATCAAGTGGCTCAGGACCTCCCGCGCCCTGCACTGGCGCGCACCCGTCGCCTCCCTCAACTACCTGCTCACCTCCCACGTGTGGCGCCAGGACCACAACGGCTTCTCCCACCAGGACCCCGGCTTCGTCGACCACGTCCTGAACAAGAGCCCGGAGGTCGTCCGCGTCTACCTGCCGCCGGACGCCAACACCCTGCTGTCGGTGGCGGACCACGCGCTGCGCAGCCGCGACTACGTGAACGTGATCGTGGCCGGCAAGCAGCCGTGCTTCGACTGGCTCTCCCTCGACGAGGCCCGCGCGCACTGCGCCCGCGGGGCCGGCGCGTGGGCATGGGCGGGCACCGAGGACGGCACGCGCGGCCCGGACGTCGTCCTCGCCTGCGCCGGCGACGTACCCACCCAGGAGGTCCTCGCGGCGGCCGGCCTCCTGCGGCAGCATCTGCCCGGGCTCGCCGTACGCGTGGTCAACGTCGTGGACATGACCCGGCTCATGCCCCACGAGGAGCACCCCCACGGCATGACCGACCTGGAATACGACGCCCTGTTCACCCGCGACAAGCCGGTGGTCTTCGCCTACCACGGCTACCCCTGGCTCGTGCACCGCCTGGCGTACCGCCGCACCGGCCACGCGAACCTGCACGTCCGCGGGTACAAGGAGATGGGCACCACCACGACCCCCTTCGACATGGTCGTGCGCAACGACCTCGACCGCTACCGCCTCGTGATGGACGTGATCGACCGGGTGCCGGGACTCGCCGTACGGGCCGTGGGCGTACGGCAGGCCATGGCGGACGCCCGCGTCCGCCACCACGCCTGGATCCGCGAACACGGCACCGACATGCCGGAGGTGACCGACTGGGCCTGGGGCGACGACCGGCCTGCCGGCGACCGGTGAGAGCGGCACGCCCCCGGCCCGCGCCGTACCGGTACGGCGCGGGCCGGGGGCGTGACCGGGCCGGTGGCCGGGGGGTCAGGACGCGGAGGGAACCGCCGTGTCGATGCCGCGCGCGGCGACGAGCTGCGCACTGCCGTCGGCCAGCCGGTACGACAGCCCCACCACGCCGAGGCGGCCCGCGGCCACGGCCTCGGCCAGGACGCGGGAGCGGTCGAGCAGCAGGTCCACCGTGTGCTCGATGTGCTCGGCGAGGATCTCGTCGGCCGTGTCGCGTCCGGCGGCGCGGGCCGCCAGCACGCTGGGGGTCACCCGTTCGACCACGTCGCGCACGAAGCCGCCCGGCGTCTGCCCGTTCTCCAGGGCGGAGCAGGCCGCGGCGACGGCGCCGCACGAGTCGTGGCCGAGGACGACGACCAGCGGCGCGTTGAGGACGGCGACGCCGAACTCGATGGACCCGAGGATCTCCGTGCCGGCGACGTGGCCGGCGGTGCGGACCACGAACAGGTCGCCCAGGCCCCGGTCGAAGATGATCTCGGCGGCCAGCCGGGAGTCGGAGCACCCGAACAGTACGGCGAAGGGCTGCTGTGACGGTGCCGTCTGGGTGCGGCGTGCGGCGTCCTGGTTCGGGTGCTCGGGGGCGCCGGAGACGAAGCGCTGGTTGCCGGCCATGAGCAGGTCGAAAGCGTCGCGGGGCGTCGGCGTCTGGATCTTCTCGGTCATGGCGGCAGCCTACGAGGTGGCGCCGGCCCCCGCACCGGCCGCCCCGGCACTCGGCGGGGCCGGCCCGGTCCACGAGCGCGATCGCGCCGTCCCCGCCCGGGCGCCGGCACGTGCCGCCACCGGGCCGCCCTCCTCACCCGTCGGCGCCACGCCCGGCGTCCGGCCCACCGGCGTGGCGGGCCCAGAGGATCAGCGGGACCTGGAGGGGAAGCCTCGCGCAGGCGACGGCTCGCGCGGCCGTCGAGCGGTGACGCCAGTCGTAGGCCATCTTGACGTTCGCCGGGAACACCCCGGCGAGGAACAGGGCGGTGGCCCGGGCGCCGGCCCTCCGGGTCGCCGGCAGCGCCAGACCGGCGGCCAAGGCAAGTTCGACCGCGCCGCTGGCCTTCGTCCAGGCCCGGGGGCTGCCCGGCAGGGAACGCGGCACGATGGAGTCGAAGTTCGCGGGTGCGACGAAGTGAGCGACACCCGCGGAGGCCATCAGCCCGGCGAGCAGGAGCGCGGAACGCGCAGGGGTCATGGGGTTCCTTCGGCCGGGAGGACGGGCAGCGGCAGGCGTCCGAGCATACCGACCGGTCGGGGCGGCGGGGGCGGATCGCGTGACGCTCACGCGGCGGCCCCGGCGCCGGCCGCGGCCGCTTTCCGGCCCTCGGCCACCCGGCGGACTCGGCCGCCGTCTCCTCGTCCTGCACGACGGGGACGTCCAGCGGCTCCCAGAGCCAGGCGTGCACGATGCGCAGCGGCAACCCCCGCAGTACGGCTTCGCGCGCCGCCCAGCCGGCCGCTGCCAGGCTCTCCGCGGAACCGTCCACTCCTACGGTGATGGCGCTGGTCATGGGGTGCCTCCGTACGGTTCGACGGGCACGGCCGCTGCGGCCGCCCCTTCCCGACCTCAGCATCCGTGGGGAGGCGGCGTTCCACGGAGGGCCCATCGGTTCTGTTTCCCGGCCATGGGGTCCCGGCCCGGGCGTCGGGTCGGCTTCGGGTGGCGGGCGGGTCCGGTGTTCGTCGTGCGGCGGCGGGGATCGGTGCCTAGCGTGAGAACGCACGGGTGCCCGTCCGGTGTTCAGGCCGCCGGGCCCGCCGCCGACGAGGGAAGTGAGCCGTCATGTCCGACCGACCGCAGACCGGTCTTCCCGCGGGCGGGCCCGGGGCCCGGGGCGACCTGGGCCGCCGGGTCGCGGCCCGTCGGGAGCAGCTGGGACTGTCCCGGCAGGACGTCGCCGCGCACATCGGAGCCGCCCCCGACTACGTCGAGTACCTGGAGACGCACCCTTCGGTGCCGGAGATGGGGCTGCTGCTGCGTTTGGCGGATGCCCTCGAGACCTCGGTCCAGGACCTCACGGGGGCGATGGCGGACGTTCCTCCCGGGGTGGGGGAGGCGGCCCACCACCCCGAACTCGTCGAACTGGGGACGCAGGAGTGCTGGGAACTGCTCGGCGGCCACGGGGTGGGCCGTATCGCGGTGGCCACCGCGGCCGGGCCGGCGATCTTCCCGGTGAACTACGTGTCCGTGGGGGCGGAGGTCGCCTACCGGACGTCGGCGGACGCCGGACCGGCCGAAGCCGCCGGCCATGAGGTCGCCTTCGAGGTGGACCGCATCGATGACGCCTTCAGCCGGGGCTGGAGCGTCCTGGTCGTCGGCGACGCGCGGACGGTCACCGAACCGGATGCCGTGCGGCGGCTCGAGACGCACAGTCGCAGCCGCCCGTGGGCGGGCGGCGTACGCGACCTGTGGATCGCGGTGACGCCCGGCCGGGTGAGCGGGCGCCGCATCGTCGTCCGCGACCGGTGACGCACCGGCGGCGTTCACCGGCCCGCGGGGAACCGGCCGCGCCGGGGCACCGAGTCCAGGAGGAGCCGGGTGTACGGGTGCCGCGGAGTCCCGAGGACCCGGGAGACCGGGCCCGTCTCCACGACGTGACCCGACTTGAGGACGAGGACCTCGTCGGCGATGTGGCGGACCACCGCCAGGTCGTGCGTGACGAACAGGTAGCCGATCCCCGACGCGCCGCGGATCCGGGCGAGGAGTTCGAGTACCTGTGCCTGGATCGACACGTCGAGCGCGGCCACGGCCTCGTCGAGGACGAGGACCCGCGGCTCCACGGCGAGGGCGCGCGCGATCGCCACGCGCTGCCGCTGGCCGCCGGAGAGGTCACGGGGGAGGGCGGCGGCCTCGCGCGTGCCGAGACCGACCTGGTCCAGGAGCTGGGCGACCCGGGCGCCGCGGCCCGGCGCGTCGAGGGCCGTGTGGAGGCGCAGTACCTCGTCCAGGCATCCGGTGACGGTCACCCGGGGATCGAGCGAGAGGTACGGGTCCTGGAAGACCATCTGGATCTCCCGGGCCCGGGCCAGCCGTTCGGTCCGCCGCCGGGGCCGCGTGGTGCGGTCCCGGCCGTCCAGGCGGACGGTCCCGCCGTCCGGGCGCTCCAGGCCGACGAGCATCCGCGCCGTGGTGGTCTTGCCGCTGCCCGACTCGCCGACGATCGCGAGGCAGGCACCCGGCGCCAGGGAGAACGACACGCCGTCGACCGCCGTGTGGTCCCCGTAACGTTTCCGCAGTCCCTCGACGACCAATCCCTCGCCGAACGGGCCTGCGCCGGCCGGTCCTTCGCCGGGCCGTCCCTCGGCTGCCGGTTCCGCTTCCGCCGTCACAGCGTGATCCCTTCGTCGGCGCGGTGGCAGGCGGCGAGTCCGTCGCCGTGCCGGGTGAGTACGGGCTTCTCCGCGGAGCAGCGCGGCAGCGCGTGGGCGCAGCGCGCGGCGAAGGCACAGCCCGGCGGCGCCTCGGCCAGGGAGAGGGGACGCCCGGGGATGGGGCGGGGTGCCGGCGCGCCCGCGTCGATGGCAGGCGTGCAGGCGAGCAGCCCCGCGGTGTACGGGTGGCGCGGACGGTCGAACAGTTCGCCGGTGCCGCGCGTCTCCACGATCCGGCCCGCGTACATCACGTACACCCGGTCACAGACGGTGGCGGCCAGCTCGAGGTCGTGGGTGACGAAGAGCAGGCCGGTGCCCCGCTCGGCGCGCAGCCGGGTGAGGAGTCCGACGATCTCCGCCTGGGTCGTGACGTCCAGGGCGGTGGTCGGTTCGTCGGCGACGATCAGCGCGGGTTCGGCCGCGAGCGCGGCGGCGATGACCACCCGTTGGAGCATGCCGCCGGAGAACTCGTGCGGACGGCGGCGCAGGGCGCCGCGCGGGTCCCGGATGCCGACCGCGTCGAGGAGCTCCAGGGCCCGCGCGGTCGCCGTGGCGGCCGGGGTACCGGCCGCGCGCAGCCCTTCGGTGAGGAAGTCGCCGACGCGGCGCAGCGGGTTCACGGAGGCGCGCGGGTCCTGGTAGACCATGGCGACCTGCCGGGCCCGGAGCCCGGTCAGCTCGGCGCGGCTCATGGCGAGTACGTCCCGTCCGGCGACCCGGACCTCGCCGCTGGTGCGTGCTCCGGCGGGCAGCAGCCCGAGGACGCTGCGGCAGGCGACCGACTTGCCGGAGCCCGACTCGCCGACGAGGCCGACGCTCTCACCGGGGCGTACCCGCAGGCCGATTCCGTCCAGGATCGGCCGCGCGGCCCGGTCGGCGGTCAGCCGGACCCCGAGCCCGTCGATCTCCAGGACCGGGTCCCCGCCGCCGGCCGGGACCGCGGCCGCGTCCGTCCGTTCCCGCCGTTCCCGATGTTCGCGTTGCTCGCGTCGTTCCTTCACGCGCTTCACCGCTTCCGCCTCGAGATCCGGTCGGCGAGGCCCTCGCCGACGATGCCGAACGCCACCACCGCGAGCACGATGCACGCGGAGGGGGCGAGGGCGGGCAGCATCGCCCCCTGCTGGACGGCCGACTGGCCCTCGTTGATCATGGCGCCCCAGTCGGCGGTCGGCGGCTGCACGCCGAAGCCGAGGTAGGAGAGCGCCGCCAGGTCCATCAGCGCGTACCCGAAGTTCATCGCGGACTGGGCGAAGACGGTGGGGGCGATGTTGGGCAGCAGGTGGCGCAGGCAGACGTTCCAGCCGGACCAGCCCTGCACCCGGTAGGCCTCGATGTACGGGCGTGCCTTCTCCTGGCGCGCGATGCCGCGGACGAGGCGCCCCACGTACGGGGTGTAGGCCACCGCCATCGCGATCACGGGCGCGGTCATCCCCGGGCCGACGACGGAGACGAGCAGGATCGCGAGCAGGAGTCCGGGGACCGCGAACACCATGTCCATCGAGCGGGACAGGAAGGAGTCCGCCCAGCCGCCGCGCCAGGCCGCCACCACGCCGAGCAGGGTGCCGGCCAGGGTGGAGACGCCGACGACGAGGAGCGGGCCGAGCAGCCCGGTGAGGGCTCCGTGCATCAGCCGCGACAGGACGTCCCGGCCGGACTGGTCGGTGCCGAGGAGGTGCTCGGCGGTGGTCCCGGCCAGGCTCGCCGACAGGTCGAGGGCCTCGGGGTCGTACGGGGCGAGGACGGGGGCGAGTACGGCGGTCAGGGCGAGAGCGGCGAGCACCGCGGCCGCGGCGGTGAACAACGGCCCCTGGGCGACGAGGCGCAGGGGGCGCAGCCCGGGCCTGCGGCGCAGGACGGCGGGCTCCGGTGGTGCGGTGGTGGTCATGAGGCGCCTTCCCCGTGGAGCGACAGCCGGGGGTCGATGAGGGGTGCGAGCAGGTCGACCGCGAGGTTGACGAGGACGAAGGCGCCCACGCTGAGGAGGGTGATCGCCTGCACGACGGCGAAGTCCTTGGCGGTGACCGACTGGACGAGCAGGGAGCCGAGGCCGGGCACGTCGAAGGCGGTCTCGACGATCGAGGTGCTGATGAGGAGTCCGGCGAGCATCGTGCCGCCGACGGTGACGACCGGGCCGAGCGCGTTGCGCAGGACGTGACGGCGGACCACGGTCCGCCCCGGGACACCGCGGGCGCGTGCCACCTCGACGTGTTCCCGGCCGAGTTCGTCGAGCATCGCCGAGCGGGTCACCCGGGCGAGCAGCCCCGCGAAGGTCAGCGCCAGGGCGAGGGCCGGCAGGGTCAGGTGGTGCAGCCTTGCGGAGAACCCGTCGGCCGTGGCGCCGGGGCCGGGGAACCAGCCCAGACGGACGGAGAAGAGGGACACGAGCGCGATCGCGGTCACGAAGGGCGGGGTGGCGGTGGCGAGTCCGCTGCCGAGGAGCACCGCGCGGTCCAGCGGCCCGGGACGCAGTGCGGCGAGGACGCCCGCCGCCACGCCGATGAGGGCGACGAGCAGGGCGGCGTACCCCACGAGCAGGGCCGTGCCGGGCAGCCGGGACCCGATGAGCGCGGAGACGTCCTGGTGGAACTGGGCGGAGCTGCCGAAGTCGCCGCGCAGGACGCCGCCGAGCCACGTGGCGTACTGCACGGTCAGCGGGTCGTCCAGGTGGTACTGGGCGCGCAGGGCCGCCACCGCCTCGGGGGTCGCGGGCCGGCCGTGCAGCAGGAAGGACACCGGGTCGCCCGGGGCCAGGTGGACGCTGCCGAAGACCACGAGGGAGGTCACGAACAGCACGGCCACCAGGCCGAGGACGCGTCCGACGAGGTAGCGCGTCATTTGGCCGCGGCCCCGATCGTGGCGGCCCACGGGTAGTACAGCTGGGCGATCCCGGTCGGGGCGCCGGTCACGCGCTTGCCGAGGAAGAGCACGTACGGCGCTTCGTACAGGGGGATGACCGGCAGTTCGCGCATCGCGATCCTCTGGAGTTCGGCAGTCAGCTCCGCGCGCCTGCCCGCGTCCGGTTCGGCGTTGGCCCGGTCGAAGGCGGCGTCGAAGGCGGTGTCCGACCAGTTGCCGTAGTTCCCGAAGTCGCCGGTGCGCAGGTACTGGTAGAACTCCAGCGGGTCCGGGGTGTTGTCGTACCCGTTGGTGATGACCAGGTCCAGGCCGGTGCGTGCGGCGGGGTCGACGAAGATGCTGCTGTACGCCTCCGGGGGTACCGGCCTCAGCTCGACGTCGAGGCCGATCGCGCGGCCGGCGGCCTGTACGGCGTTGGCGACGACGCTGATCTCGGGGGCGAGCGTGCTGGTCGCCAGGGTGATCCTGCGGCCGGCGGCACCCGCCTCCTGGACGAGCCGCTTCGCGGCGTCGAGGTCGTGACGGGGATCGGGCAGGGTGTCGTAGAGCGCGGCGGTCTTCTCCGGGGCCAGCGCCCACGCGCCGCGCGCGGCGGGGGCCTTGGCGGGGACGCCGACGCCGCCGGCCGCGGCCTTGATGATGTTCTTCCGGTCGAGCGCCAGGGAGAGGGCCTCACGCACCTTCACGTCGCCGAGCGGCCCGCCGAAGTCGAGCACGGCGAGGTTCGACGCGGCGGTGTTGGGACCGAAGAGGACGCTGCCCTTGCCGCCGGAACGCAGCTGTCCGATCGTGGCGGGGGCCACCATGTACCCGCCGTCGGCGGTCCCGGAGAGGAAGGCGTTGGTGCGGGCGGCCGGGTCCTCGACGAAGGTGAACCTCACGGCGGCGGACCTGGGGGCGAGCCCGGGGTCCCAGTAGGCGTCGTGCTTCTTCAGGGTGATCTCGGCGCCCGGGGACCAGGTGTCGAGGGCGTACGGGCCGGTGCAGTTGACCTTGCCCGCGGGGGTGCCGTAGTCCTTGCCCGCCCCGGCGAGGGTGGCGGCGCTCTCGATGGTGCCGGGGGAGGCGGCCATCAGCTCGTGGAGCAGGACGTCGGGCTTGGTGAGGCGGAGCGTGACCTCCAGCGGTCCGGTCTTCTCCACGGCGCGGACGTTCTTGAACGCCGACGCCCAGGGGGAGCCGGTCCCCGGGTCCATCTGGCGCTGGAGGGAGGCGACCGCGTCGTCGGCCGTCAGGGTCGTGCCGTCGTGGAACCGCACCCCGGGGCGCAGGGTGTAGACGAGCGTGAGCGGGTCGGGGCGGTCGTACGTCACCGCGAGACCGGGCTCGAGCCTCATGTCGGGCGTGACCCGCATGAGCTGCTCGCACACGTTGGCGAGCACGGTGTTCGGCGGATAGTCGTACGCGAGGGCGTAGTCGAGCGTGTACGGCTCGGCGTACAGGGACCAGGTGAAGGAGTCCAGCGGGCCCTGGGCGGCCGGTGAGAGCGGAGCGACCTCGTAGCCGGTGCCGCCGCCGGCCGCGGGCGTGGTGGCGCCGGAACAGGCACCGGTGGTGGCCGCGAGGACGGCGGCGCAGAGGAGAAACGCCATGCTTCGGGACATGCGCATGCAGACCCACCCCTTTACGGGTGTAGTGACGGGCGCTGGGGATGGAGCGAGTATTGATGCGGGAACGTTCCCGCACAAGGCCGTGCGGGAACGGTTTTCCCAAGGTCACGAGGGTGGCAGCATCAGTCGCATGACCGAAGCCTCCCCGCACGGCGGGCAGCCCTCGCCGCCCCTCCCACGCGTGCGCCTCGTCGACGTGGCCCGCGAGGCGGGCCTGTCCAAGACGACCGTCTCGGCGGCACTGAACGGCACCGGAAGGCTCTCTCCCGAAGTCCGGGACAGAGCCCGCGACACCGCGCGCAGGATGGGCTACCGGCCCAATGCCACTGCGCGCCGGCTGCGCGCGGGACGGGCCCGGTCGATCGGATACGTGGTCGGGGAGTTCGCCGACGCCCCCTGGACCTTCCTGGAGTCGCCGTACTTCGCCCGGCTGACCGCGGCCACCGCGGCGACGTCGCTGCGACGCGGCTACGCCATGGTGCTGCTGCCCGCCGGGTCCCTGCAGGGCGAGTGGGCCGACCTGGCACTCGACGCGGTGGTCGTCGCCGACCCGGTCGCCGGCGACCCGGTCGTCGAGGACCTCCTCGCCGCCCGCATCCCGGTGTTCAGCGACCGCTCCGTCGAGGGACGCCCCGGGGCGTACTGGGTGGACGTCGACGCCGGCGCCGCCGTGCGCGGCGCCCTGGACCACCTCCGGGAACAGGGGGCCCGGCGGCCCGTCCTCGTGGTGCCGGACAGCACCACGCGTTTCCACACCGACGTGTTCGCCGCGCACCGGGAGTGGTGCGCCGCCCACGGCCTGCCGGAACGGGTGGTACGTGCCCCGGCGCCGGGCAACGGCCCCGTCGTCCGAGCCGTCGAGACGGCCCTCGCGGGTGACCCGGCGGCCGGCCCGGCACGGCCCGACGCCCTCCTCGTCGTGGCCGAGGCGAGTCCGCCCCTCGTCCTGGACGCGGCCCGCCGGCTCGGCTACGAGGTCCCCGGAGACCTGCTCCTCGTCTGTGTGAGCGAGGACGTCACCGCCGAGCACACCGCGCCGCCCGTGACCACCCTGAGCCTGCGGCCCGAGGCGGTCGCGGAGGCGGGCATCGGCATGCTCGTGGCGGTCCTGGAACACGGCGAGCGGGAGGCGGCGGGGGTGCTCGTCCCGACCCGCCTGGACGTCCGTGCGTCATCGGTCCGGCCGGTTCAGCCCGCGTACACGAGCCGGCCGCCGACATAGGTCCGCTCCACCCGGGCCTGGGCGATCTCCTCGGCGGGGGCCGTGAGGATGTCGCGGTCCAGGACGACGAGGTCCGCGAGGTGGCCGGCCCGCAGGCTGCCCGCGTCGTCGTGACCGTTCACATGGGCGGCCCCGGCGGTGTAGGCGGCCAGCGCGGTGGGCAGGTCGAGCCGCTGCTCGGGGTAGAAGACCCGGTCGTGTCCGGCCTCGGGATCCCGCCGGTTCACGGCCACGTGGAGGCCCGCCAGCGGATCGGGGCTGCTCACGGGCCAGTCGCTGCCGGCGACCAGGGTCGCGCCCGCGCGCACCAGGTCGCCGAACGGGTACTGCCAGGCGGCGCGCTCCGGACCCAGGAACGGGATGGTCAGGTCGTCCATCTGGGGCTCGTGGGCCGCCCACAGGGGCTGGACGTTGGCCAGGGCGCCGAGCCGGGCGAAGCGGGCGAGGTCCTCGGGGTGCACGACCTGGAGATGCGCGAGGTGGTGCCGGTTGCCGCGGTGTCCGTTGGCCGCCACCGCCGACTCGACCGCGTCCAGGGCCTCGCGCACGGCCCGGTCGCCGAGGGCGTGGAAGTGCACCTGGAAGCCCAGGGCGTCGAGCTCCGTCACGTAGCCGCGCAGCGCCGCGGGATCGACGAAACTCAGGCCGCTGTTGGCGGTGGCGCAGCCGCAACCGTCCAGATACGGGGAGGTCATGGCGGCGGTGAAGTTCTCCGCGACACCGTCCTGCATGATCTTCACCGAGGTCGCGCGGAACCGTCCGGCCCGGAGCTTCTCGCGGCGGGCCACCAGTTCGGGGATCTGCTCGGCGCCGCGCGCCCGGTCCCACCAGAGCGCTCCGGTCACGCGGGCGGTGAGCGAGCCGTCCCCCGCGGCGGTCATGTACGCGTCCGAGGGGTCGGGCCGTCCGTTGAGGTCACCGAGCATGGCGTCCTGCCAGCCCGTGATGCCGAGGGAGTGCAGCAGCTCCTGGGCCCGGAGCAGCCCGGCGAGGAGTTCCGCCGGCGTGCTCGCGGGCAGCAGCCGGCCGACCAGCGAGGTGGCGCCCTCCTGGAGCATGCCGCTGGGCGTGCCGTCCGGCTCGCGCTCGATCCGGCCGTCGGCGGGATCGGGGGTGGCGGCCGTGATTCCGGCGAGTTCGAGGGCCCGGGTGTTGGCCCAGGCGCCGTGGTGGTCCCGGTTGGACAGCAGGACCGGACGGTCCGGGACGACGGAGTCGAGCAGGTGACGGGTCGGCAGCCCGCCCTCGAAGCTCTCCATCGACCAGCCGCCCCCGGTGATCCACTGGCGGTCGGGGTGGGCGTCCGCGTACGAGCGGACCAGGGCCAGGTAGTCGTCCACGCCGACGGTGCCGGTCAGATCGCACTCGGCCAGTTCCGCCCCGGCGAAGACCGGGTGCGTGTGGGCGTCCTGGAAGCCGGGGAGCAGCAGCTTCCCCGTCAGGTCGACCACCTCGGTGCCGGGCCCCACGAGGTCCCGTACCTCGTCGTGGCCGACGGCCGCGATCCGGTCGCCGATGACGGCGAGCGAGGTCGCCCGGGTGCGGGCCGGATCCACCGTGAAGACGGGACCGCGGGTGAAGACCAGATCGGCCTGGGCCATGCGAGAACTCCTGAGCGCGAGACGACGGGCGTGGCGCCATGGAAGCGGCAAGGCCGTTTACACGTCAATGGTGTTGACGTAAGGTCCCGGCCATGTCCGAACGTGTCATCCCCGAAGGCGGGCGCCGGCGCCGCAGGCCCACCAAGCAGGGCGCGGTCCTCTCGGAGGGGCTCATCGTCGAGACGGCGCTGCGGCTGGTGGCCCAGCACGGCGCCGAAGCGCTCTCCGTGCGGAGGCTGGGCGCCGCGCTCGGCGCCGATCCGAGCGCGCTCTACCGCTACTTCCGCAACACCGACGCGCTCCTCCTCGCCCTCGCGGACGAACTGATCGGCAGGGCCCAGGAGGGCTGGGAGGCGACCGGGGACTGGCGGGAGGACCTGCGGTCGATGGGCCTGCGGATCCACGCCTGCTACCTCTCGCACCCCCAGGCGGCCGTCCTCGGCGCGTACCGCACCACGGGCCGGCCCCATGAGACCCGGGCCGTCGAGCGCATCGTCGGCATCCTCCGCTCGGCAGGTTTCCCGGACCCCCTCGCCGTCCGCGCCTACCACGCGTTCGTCGACCAGGCCCTGGCGTTCGCCGCCCAGGACGCCGCCGCGCTCGCGCTGCCGAAGGCGGCCCGGGAGGCGGACGCGGCGGTCTGGAACTCGGTCTACGGCAGGCTGTCGGCCGACACCCACCCGCACATCGCCGCGGTCTTCCCGCTGCTCGCCGCCGACATGCGGGACAGCGGCTACCCCTTCGCGCTGGAGCTGATGCTCGGCGCGCTGGCGGCGCTCCGCCCGGCGTCGGCCGGGGCCTGAGGCGCGTCGGCCGCGCGTGCCCGCCCCGCCCCGTCCCGTTCTCGACCCGGAACCCGACCTGCCGTCCCTCCTGCGGTCGCCGGGACCAGCGCCCGCTCCACCGGGCCCAGCGGGACGGGCCTGACCGGCCCGGTCAGTGGGCCCGGTACCGCCGCCGGTCCACCGGCACGCCCGCTACGCTCCGCCGGGAGGGCGCAGTTCGCCGGTCCGGGCCACGCGGGAGTACCAGTACGCGCTCGACTTGGGTGTGCGCTCCAGGGTGTCGTAGTCGACGTGGACGGCGCCGAACCGCTTGGCATAGCCGTAGGACCACTCGAAGTTGTCGAGCAGCGACCAGAGGAAGTAGCCGCGCACGTCCGCCCCGTCCGTGATCGCCCGGTGCACCGCGTCGAGGTGGGCGTGGACGTAGGCGGCGCGCTGCGGGTCGTGGACCGTGCCGTCGGGGCCGACCTCGTCCTCGTACGCCGCCCCGTTCTCGCTGATCACGAGCGGCAGCCCGGGGTACCGGGCGGCGGTCCGGGTCAGCAGGTCGTACAGGCCGTCGGCGTCGACCGGCCAGTCCATCGCCGTGAGCTCGCCGGGCGCCCGGTGGAAGGCCACGCCCTCCGCCCCGGGCCACGGCGAGTGCGCGCTGTGCCCGTGCCCGTCGTCCTGCGGCACCGGCCCGCCCCCCGCCGCGTGCGAGACGACCGTCGGGGTGTAGTAGTTCACGGCGAGCAGGTCCAGGGGCTGGTGCACGGCGGCGGTGTCCCCGTCCCGGACGAAGGACCAGTCGGTCAGGTGCGCGGTGTCCGCGAGCAGGTCCTCGGGGTACGCGCCCTCCAGCATCGGCCCGAGCCAGATCCGGTTGCCGACGGCGTCGATGCGCCGGGCCGCCTCCCGGTCCTCGGCCGACGGGGTCAGGGGGCGCACCTCGTGGAGGTTGAGGGAGACCGCGACCCGACCGTCCCCGGGCAGCGCCGCGCGCAGCGCCTGGACGGCGAGGCCGTGACCGAGGTTGAGGTGGTGGGCGGCACGCAGGGCCGCGACCGGGTCCGTACGGCCCGGTGCGTGGACGCCGGAGGCGTAGCCGAGGAACGCGCTGCACCAGGGCTCGTTGAGGGTGATCCAGTGCTTCACCCGGTCCCCGAGGGCGTCGGCCACCAGGCCCGTGTACGCGGCGAACCGCTCCGCGGTCGCGCGCTCGGGCCAGCCGCCCGCGTCCTCGAGGTCCTGGGGGAGGTCCCAGTGGTAGAGGGTGAGGGCGGGCGTGATGCCGGCGGCGAGCAGCTCGTCGACGAGCCGGCGGTAGAAGTCCAGGCCCTTCTGGACGGCGGGGCCCCGGCCGGTGGGCTGGACGCGTGACCAGGAGACGGAGAACCGGTAGGCGCCCAGGCCGAGTTCCGACATGAGACGGACGTCCTCGGGGAACCGGTGGTAGTGGTCCACGGCCACGTCACCGGTGTGGCCTTCGAAGACCTTGCCGGGGGTGTGGGAGAAGGTGTCCCAGATGGACGGGGTCCGGCCGTCCTCTCGGGCGGCGCCCTCGATCTGGTACGCGGCGGTGGCCGTGCCCCAGAGGAAGTCGGGCGGGAAGGTGCGGGCGGCCGTGAGCGGCCGGGTCTCGGACGCGGTCATAGGAGAGCGCTCCCAACGCGGGCTTGGATGAAGTGGTGCCGGATGGAGTGGGTGCCGGACGCAGTGGTGCCGAACGCGGTGGTGCCGGACGCGGTGGTGCCGGAGGCCCCGCCGGAAGGAGCCGGGGTTGCCGTCCTCGCCGGCCGGCGTCAGTTCTTGACGGCGCCGGCGGTGATGCCGCCCACGATGTGCTTGCCGAGGACGGCGAAGACCAGCAGCAGCGGCAGGGTGGAGAGGAGCGCCCCGGTCAGTACGACGGCCTGGTCGACGGTGTGGTTTCCCGCGCCGAGTCCGGCCAGGGCGACCTGGAGGGTGGGGTTCCCGTCGGGGGTCAGTGCGATGAACGGCCAGAAGAAGTCGTTCCACGCCTGCACGAAGACCAGCATGCCCAGGACCGCCATCGCGGGCCGGGCGACCGGGAACACCACGTGCCAGACGATGCGCAGGCTGTGCGCGCCGTCCATCCGCGCCGCCTCCACCAGCTCCACGGGCAGGGCCTCGATCAGGTACTGGCGCATGAAGAACACGCCGAAGGCGGCGACCAGCGACGGCAGGACGACCGACTGGAGCTGGTCGACCCAGCCCAGGCCGGTGATGATCTGGTAGAGCGGGATCACACTGAGCTGCGGCGGGATCGTCATGGTGGCCACCACGAGCGCCAGCAGCGCGCCCTTGCCCCGGAAGGGCAGCTTGGCGAAGGCGAAGCCGGCCAGGGTGGAGAACAGGACGGTGGACAGGGCCACGAGCCCGGCCACGACCGTCGTGTTGACCAGTGCCTCGCCCATGTCGACCTGGTTCCAGGCGAAGGAGAGGTTGTCGAACAGCCGGGGCCCCGGCAGGAGCGGGGCCGGAGCCTCGACCACGCGTTCACCGGTGTGGGAGGCGGCGACGAGGTTCCAGTACAGGGGGAAGAGGGAGACCAGGGCGGCGAGGCCGAGCAGGACGTAGGTCAGCGGTCCGGCGTGGTGCTGGCGGCCGGCCGCCGGGCGAAGACGCCCGGCGCGCGGCGGCCTGGCGGGGGCCGTGTCGAGTGTGCGGCTCATGGGTTCAGCTCCCCGCCTTCGTGTGCGTGCGGCCGGCCCGCTCGCGGCTGCGGGCGCGGTTGCGGTTCGAGCGGGAGACCAGCGCCTGGAGGCCGCCGATGAGCAGGAGGAGCAGGAGCATGACCCAGGCGATGGCGGAGGCCTGGCCCAGTGCGCCGGTCACCCAGCCCTTCTCGTACATGAGCAGGCTCAGCGTCTGGAACTGGTTGCCGCTGCCGCCGCTGATGCCGACGCTGCCGCCGAAGAGCATCGGCTCGCCGAAGAGCTGGGTGGCACCGATGGTCGAGACGACGACGGTGAACAGGATCGTCGGCCGGATCGAGGGAATGGTCACGCTGAGGAACTGGCGCCAGCGCGAAGCCCCGTCCAGCGCGGCGGCCTCGTAGAGGTCCTGGGGGACGGCCTGCATCGCGGCCAGGTAGATGAGGGCGTTGTAGCCGGTCCAGCGCCAGGTCACGATGACCGAGATCGCGATCTGGGAGGGCCACTTGGAGGACTCCCAGGCGACCGGATCGAAGCCGGCCCAGCCCAGCAGCGTGTTGATCAGCCCGTAGTCGGTGTTGAACAGCTGCGCGAAGACGAGCGTCGCCGCCGCGATCGAGGTGGCGTACGGGGCGAGCACCGCCACGCGGAAGAAACCGCGGCCGCGGAGCCGGTAGTTGAGCAGGTGGGCGAGGCCCAGGGCCATCAGCAGCTGGGGAACGGTGGAGACGACGCCGATGGTGAAGGTGTTGGCGAGGGCGTTCCAGAAGAACTCGCTGCCCGCCAGGGAGGTGTAGTTCTCCAGCCCTTTCCACTGAGCGCTGCCGCCGAGCTCCACCCGGTGGAGCGAGAGCCAGCCCGTGTAGATCAGCGGGAAGAGTCCGAAGGCGGCGAAGGTGAGGAAGAAGGGGGCGAGGAAGACGTAGGGGACCGCCTTCAGGTCCAGGCGGTAGAGCGTGCTGCGCAGTCCGCCCCGGCCGGAGGGCCGCTGCTCGCGGGAGCCGGTGCTGGGGGCCGGGGGCTGCGCGGCGGGCGGCGGGGGGCCGCCACTGGTCGCCCGTACGGAGGTGGCCACGGGGGCGTCCTTCCAGGTCGATGCGTGCGGTGGCGCGGTGGCGCGGACGGCGGCGGCCCGCCGCCGCCGTCCGCGGGGAGGCGGCGGGAGGCGGGCGGGGGCGGGGCGCCGCGGGCCCACTACTTGTCGATCTTGTCCGCGACCAGCTTCCTGACGTTCTCCCAGGCCTTCGCCGGGTCGGTGCCGCGCTGCTCGATGTCGAGGATGCCGTTGTCGGTGAGGAAGGTCTTTACCTGTCCGTCCCAGCGGCTGATCGGAGCGGGCGTGATGCCAGCCGCGGCTTCCGAGTAGATCTTGCCGACCGGGGTGTCGCCGAAGTACGCCAGCTTGGCGCCCTGCACCGCCGGGGAGCCGAGGGTGTCCTTGGAGGAGGGGATGTTGCCGTTCACGCCGAAGACCTTGGCGTGCTGGGCCGGAGCGGTGAGCCAGGCGGCGAGTTCGGCAGCCTCCTTGGCGTGCTTGCCCGACTTCGGGACGGCGAGGAAGGAGCCGCCCCAGTTCCCGGCCACGGGCGGTGAGGCGATGTCCCACTTGCCCTGGTTCTCCGCGCCCGCCTGTTCCTTGATCATGCCGGTCATCCAGCTCGGGCAGGCCACGGTGGCGAACTTCGCGTTCTTGAAGGCCGCGTTCCACGTGCCCTTCTCGTCGAACTGGCGCAGCTTCGCGGTCAAGTCGCCCTTGGCCGCCGTCACGGCGGTGTCCCAGGCCTTCTTCACGCCCGGACTGTTCTCGTAGTCCAGCTCGCCCTTGGCGTTGGCGTACTGCACCGGCTCGCTGGCGATCACGGCGTTGAACAGGCCGCTCGCGGAGTCGTGGAAGGAGGTCCCCTCGGGGGCGTTCTTCTTGTACGCCTCACCGGCCTGGATGAACTTCGTCCAGTCGCCCGCCCAGAGCCTGCCCACTTCGGTGCGGTCGGTCGGCAGGCCGGCCTTGGCGAAGAGGTCCTTGTTGTAGCAGATCGCCATCGGGCCGATGTCCGTGCCGAGGCCGATCACCTTGCCGTCGCCCGTCGTGGCCTGCTTGACCTTCCAGCCGAGGAACGCGCCGAGGTCCGCGCCGCCCGTCTTGCCGAGGTCGGTCCACTTGTCGGCCATGGCGGGTCCGGTGGCCTCCGCGATGTAGCCGACCTCCAGGGCCTGGATGTCCGCGAGGCCGCTGTTGCGGGAGAGGCGCAGCTTGAGGGTGTCCCAGTACTTCTGGCCGTCCGCGACGTTCGACTCTTCTATCTTGATGTTCGGGTGTGCCTTCATGTACTCGGCGTAGAGCTTGGCTCCGGTCGCGTCGTCGTAGCCGAAGGAACCGAAGGTGCCGATCCGCAGCGTGATCTGCTCGCCGCCGGCCGCGCCGCCGCCCTTGCCCCCGTCGCCGTCACCGCCGCAGCCGGCGAGCAGGGCCGTACCGGTCGCCACGGCGGCGACCGCGGCGACCGCGTTGACCACGGTGCGGCGTCCGCGTCCGCGTCCGTGTCTGCTGCTGGAAGTGCGCATGCCACTCTCCTCGTCCAAGGTGCTGCCGTTTGTGCGCCAGGGTCCGGCGGGCTGTTCGCGGCTCGGCCAGGGCCCGTCCGGACCTGATGTGAAAGCCGTTGTCGCACCCATGGATGGGAGCGCTCCCACGTCGTTGCCGGAAGGTTGCTGCCTCGCGGGTGCAAGTGTCAAGAGAGGAACGGGAATTCATTACACAGGGGTCACGGGTGCGGGTTCCCTCCCGCGTAGGCGTGCTGTCCCTGCCGGGGGCTGAGCGTGACCGTGGTGGCGGCAGGGGATGTGGCGCTATTGTGGGAGCGCTCCCACCCGTTCGTCGGCGTAACGTGTCCCCCGGCTGCGGGCGGGTGCCCCGTCCTGCTGAACTGATCAGCGGGCCGGGCCCGCGCCCGGTGCGGAGTGCGAGGGAACACGAGGGGAGTCCACGAGCGTGAGCGGACGGCAGAGCGGCGCCAGACCCACTCTGGAAGAGGTCGCGGCCCTGGCCGGTGTCGGCCGGGGCACGGTCTCCCGGGTCATCAACGGTTCGCCGCGGGTGAGCGAGCGGACCAGGGACGCCGTGGCCCGGGCCGTCGCGGAACTGGGGTACGTCCCCAACCAGGCGGCCAGGGCGCTGGCAGGCAGCCGGACCGACGCGGTGGCCCTGGTCATCCCGGAGACCGAGGCCCGGCTGTTCTCGGAGCCCTACTTCCTCGACCTGATCCGCGGGGTCAGCGCCGAGCTGGCCGAGGCGGACAAGCAGCTGCTGCTCACCCTCGTCCGCACCGAGGCCGAGCGGCAGCGGTTCGAGCACTACCTGGCGGCCCAGCGGGTCGACGGCGTCCTGCTGGCATCGGTCCACGGGAACGACCCGCTGCCCGACCGGATCGCCAGGCTGGGCCTGCCGGTGGTGATGAACGGGCGGCGCTCGGAGGCCGAGCCGGTGGCCTATGTGGACTCCGACAACATCGGTGCGGGACGGGCGGCCGTCGCCCACCTCGCGGGGCGCGGCCGGTCCAGGATCGCGACCATCACCGGGCCGCTGGACATGTACGTGGCGCGCGCCCGGCTGGGCGGCTACCGCGCGGGCCTGGCCGAGGCCGGGCTCCGGCCCGACGAGTCGCTCGAGGCGACCGCGGACTTCACCGAGGAGGGCGGCCGGCTGGCGATGCGCGAACTCCTGGAACGCGCCCCCGGCCTGGACGCCGTCTTCGCCGCCTCCGACGTGATGGCGGCCGGCGCGCGCGGGGTGCTGCGCGAGGCCGGGCGGCGGGTCCCCGAGGACGTCGCCCTCGTCGGGGTCGACGACTCCACGGTGGCCCGTCTGATGGACCCGCCGCTGACCAGCGTGCGCCAGCCGATCGAGGAGATGGGCCGCACGATGACCCGGCTCCTGCTCCGGAAGATCGCGGAGGACCCCGGAACCGGCGCCGCCCCGCGCCGGGACGGGGGCGAGGAGCCGCGCCGGGTGCTCCCGACGGAACTGGTCGTGCGGGACTCCTCCTGAGCGGGGTCTGCCTGAGCGGGGTCCCCCTCGGCGGGACTCCTGCGGAGCGGGACTCCTGCGGAGCGGCGGCGGCCCGCCGTCGCCGCGCCCGGAGCGCGCCGAGGCCCGGAACCCCGCGGAAGGAGTGCTTCCACGAGGCTCCGGGCTCGTCACCCGCCCCGCGTCACAGCGCCGGGTGGGCGTTCTTCATGAGCTCCTGGAACTGGGCGGAGAACCACTGGCCGGCGAGCGGTGCGTCCGGGAGGGCTCCCGACATGCTGTTGCCGTTGCGCACGTTGCCCGTGTAAGTGGGATCGCACATCCGGTCGAACCCCTTGCCCTCGTTGTTCGGGATCTCCTTGCTCGCCCCGTCGGACTCGCCCGGGGGCTTGATCCACACGTAGGCGTCGATGCCGGGGGCCGGGGCCGCCTTCGGCCGCTCGCCGAGTCCGGCGCCGGACTGGTTGCACCAGTTGCCGAGGTGGATGCGCCGGTCGTAGCGGCCGCCGTTGACGTAGGTGTCCACGCTCGTCAGCGCGCCGGGTCCGGTCGGGCGGGCGGTGCCGCCCCAGCCGTTGCGGGAGGTGTCGATGAGCATGCCGATGTTGGCGTCGAAGCCCAGGGAGACGAGCTTGGCCCGCATGCCCTGGGCGTAGGACAGCTCGTCGGTGTAGCGGTTCCAGTCGACCCACTTCGACTGGCGCACCGAGGTGCCGTTGACGGAGTCGTCGATCTTGAAGTGGTCCTCCTTCAGGGCGCTGTAGTTGGCCGTGTTGACGACGAAGCCGTGCACCTTGGCGAGGGTGGAACCCTCGGCGGTCGCGGCCTGCTTGAACATCTCGGCGGAGGCGCCGAGGTTGTCGTCCCAGCCGAGCCAGCCGTGGTGGCCGGCGTCGACGTAGTTGTAGACGTTGGCGATGGAGCCGAGCTTGTTCAGGGCGTAGCCGACGCCCTTGACGTAGTTGCCGTTGGCCTTCATCACGTCGCAGTTGGGCGTCGCGGTGGGGCGGCCGGAGACGTTGGTGACCAGGTTCGGCAGTGAGTCGATCTCGACGGTGGTGACGATCCGCAGCCCCGCGTACTTGGGTTCGGCGAGGATGGCGGCGATCGGGTCGATGTACTGCGTCTTGTACTTGTCGATCTCGGTGGGGCCCAGTTCGCCGTTGGAGGCGAGCGCGGAGCAGTCCCGCCCGGGCAGGTTGTAGATCACCAGCTGGACGACGAGTTCGCCGCTGCCCTTCTGCGTCAGAGCCGCGTCCAGGTGGTCGCGCAGACCCATCGTGCCGCTCGTGCCCGTGACGAGGGCGATGCGGTCCAGCCACACGGCGGTGGGCTGGTTGGACACCCTGCTGCCGCCCGGCTCGGCGGCGGCATGGGCGGACCACTCGGGGTTCACGTACATCTTGGCGCCGGCGTAGGGGTTGTCGACCTTGCCGCCGGTGGGCGGAGGCGTGGTCGGCGGGGTGGTCGGCGGGGTCGTAGGGGGTGTGGTCGGGTCGGTGGCGCCGTTGCAGGTGACGCCGTTGAGCTTGAAGGCCGCGGGGACGGCGTTCGTGCCGGTGTGCGAACCGTTGAACCCGAAGGAGGCCGAACCGCCCGTGGCCAGCGCTCCGTTGTAGGACATGCTCTTCGCGGTCACCGCGGCCCCGGACTGGGTGAGGGCGGCGTTCCAGCCCTGGGTGACCTGCTGGCCGTTCGCGTAGGACCACTCCAGGGTCCAGGAGGCGACCGGGTCACCGGTGTTGGTGACGATCACGTTGGCACCGAAGCCGGTGCCCCACTGGTTCGAGATCTGGTACTCGACCTTGCAGCCGGCGGTGGCGGCGCCGGCGCTGGTGCCGAACGCCGTGGCGGTGGCGCCGGCGGCCGTGACGAGACTGAGGGCCGCCAGTAAGGCGGTGCGGGGGATGGTGCGGCTCATGTCGGGGGTGCCTCTCAGTTCGGGGCGCGCAGGCGGTAGCGCGCCCGGTGCCGGATGGGGAGTGCCGTCGTGCGGGGAGTGCCGTCGTGCTGAGGGGTGCCGTCGTGCGGGGAGTGCCGGCGTACGGAGCGGATGCGGCCGTCGGAACCGGGCCGTGGGGCGGCCGGTGAACGCGTGTCCGCGGGGAGTGCGCCCGCCGCCCGGCCCCCGGCCGGGGGCCCGGTCCGCGACCGGGGCGGGGTGGGTGAGCACCGGCTCGGGCCGTCGTGGGCGATCCCGGGGACCGGGGGAGCCGATGAGCGGGCCCTCCCGGCCGGATGCGCCCTCACGGCACGCCGACTGATGGGACCGCTCCCACTGGTTGGGGCCAGACCGTAGCGTCAAGGGCCGCCAAGCAAAAGAGGGGGCGGGCAAATTCCTCGAGGATTCCTTTCGACTCTTCACGCGTCTTGACGCCGCCGGAACGCCTCTGCACAGTGGGAGCGCTCCCACTGGTTCGGAGCTTGTGCGCAAACGTTCCTCCATCCCGTCTCCCCGAGCCGCGAGGAGAACCATCCGCATGTCGTCACATCCCCCACCCGGATCCCACGGACGGCGCGGACTGCTGACCGCGTCCGCCACGGCCGTGGCCCTCTGCCTCCCCCTGGGCTTCACGGCCGTCGGCGCCCCCACCGCCGCTGCCGCGGCGGTGCAGTGCAGCGTCGACTACAAGACCAACGACTGGGGCTCGGGCTTCACCGCCGAGCTCACCCTCACTAACCGCTCGACGACCGCTCTCGACGGCTGGAACCTCACCTACGACTACTCCGGCGACCAGCGGCTGACCAACGGCTGGAACGGCGTGTGGACGCAGTCCGGCAAGAGCGTCCGCGTCGCCGCCCCCGACTGGAGCAGGACCATCGCCGCCGGGGCGGCCGTCACCACCGGCGCCCAGTTCAGCTACAGCGGGACCAACGCCGCCCCCACCTCCTTCGCCGTCAACGGCACCCCGTGCACGGGAGCCCACCAGCCCCCGGTCGCCGTCCTGACCAGCCCCACCGCGGGCGCCGTCTACACGGCGGGCACTCCCGTCCCGCTGGCCGCCACCGCCGCCGCGGCCGACGGCGCCACCGTGAACAAGGTCGAGTTCTACAGTGACACCACGCTCCTGGGCACGGACGCCACGGCACCCTTCACCCTGGACACCACCGGTCTCGCGGCCGGTCCCCACTCCCTCTACGCGAAGGCCTACGACAGCCTGGGGGCCTCCGCCGAGTCGGCCCCCGTCGGCATCACCGTCGCCGCCGGCCCCGCGCTCGTCGCCGCCCCGGCGCGGCTCTCCGTACGCCGCGGCGAGACGGGCGCCTTCGACGTGAAGCTCTCCAAGCAGCCCGCCGCGAACGTCACGGTGGGCGTGGCCCGCACCTCGGGCAACACCGACCTCACCGCGGCACCCGCCGCGCTCACGTTCACCCCGGCGAACTGGAACACCGCCCAGAAGGTGACGGTCACCGCCGGGACCACCGGCAGCGGCTCCGCCGTCTTCACCGTGACCGCCCCCGGCCACGCGAAGGCAGAGGTGACGGTCACCGAGCTGGCCGCCGGGTCCACGTACGACGCCCGTTTCCTCGACCTCCACGGGAAGATCACCGACCCGGCCAACGGCTACTTCTCGCCCGAGGGCATTCCGTACCACTCCGTCGAGACGCTGATCGTGGAGGCCCCGGACCACGGACACCAGACGACCTCGGAGGCCTACAGCTACCTGATCTGGCTCCAGGCGATGTACGGGAAGATCACCGGGGACTGGTCCAAGTTCAACGGCGCGTGGGAGACCATGGAGAAGTTCATGATCCCCACCCATGCCGACCAGCCGACGACCGGCTCCTACAACGCCTCCAAACCCGCCACCTACGCACCCGAACACGACCTCCCCTCGCAGTACCCGGCCAGGCTCGACGGGGGAGTCGCCGCCGGCGCGGACCCGATCGCCGGTGAGCTGAAGAGCGCGTACGGCACCGACGACATCTACGGCATGCACTGGCTCCAGGACGTCGACAACGTCTACGGCTACGGCAACGAGCCCGGGAAGTGCTCCGCCGGACCGGCCGCGACCGGACCCTCGTACATCAACACCTTCCAGCGCGGACCCGAGGAATCGGTCTGGGAGACCGTGCCGCACCCCACCTGCGACAACTTCACCTACGGCGGCAAGAACGGCTACCTCGACCTCTTCACCGGCGACGCCTCCTACGCCAGGCAGTGGAAGTTCACCAACGCCCCCGACGCCGACGCGCGTGCCGTCCAGGCCGCCTACTGGGCCGACCTCTGGGCCAAGGAACAGGGCAAGGGGACCCAGGTCGCCGCGACCGTCTCCAAGGCGGCGAAGATGGGCGACTACCTGCGGTACTCCATGTTCGACAAGTACTTCAAGAAGGCCGGGAACTGCGTCGGCCCCACCGTCTGCCCCGCCGGAACCGGCAAGGACAGCGCGCACTACCTGATGTCCTGGTACTACGCCTGGGGCGGGGCCGCCGACACCGCGGCCGGCTGGTCCTGGCGGATCGGCTCGAGCCACGCGCACAGCGGGTACCAGAACCCCCTCGCCGCCTACGCGCTCAGCGAGTACGCCCCGCTCAAGCCCACGTCGCCCTCCGCCGCCGCGGACTGGGCGACCAGCCTCGACCGGCAGCTGGAGTTCTACCGCTGGCTCCAGTCCGACGAGGGCGCCATCGCGGGCGGCGCCACCAACAGCTGGCAGGGGCGCTACGCACAGCCGCCTGCCGGCACCCCCACCTTCCACGGCCTCTTCTACGACGAGAAGCCGGTCTACCAGGACCCGCCGTCCAACCAGTGGTTCGGCTTCCAGGCCTGGTCGATGGAGCGGGTCGCCGAGCTCTACGAGCGGACCGGCGACGCGGGCGCCAAGACCCTGCTCGACAAGTGGGTGGGCTGGGCCCTGTCGAAGACCACGGTCAACCCCGACGGCACCTACCGGATCCCCTCCACCCTCAAGTGGTCCGGCGCCCCCGACACCTGGAACCCGGCGGCTCCCGGCGCCAACGCGGGCCTGCACGTCACCGTCGCCGACTACACCGACGACGTGGGCGTGGCCGCCGCGTACGCCAAGACCCTGACCTACTACGCCGCGAAGTCCGGGAACGCCGAGGCCAAGCGGGTCGCCAAGGCCCTGCTCGACGGCATGTGGACCCACCACCGGGACCCGCTGGGCCTCTCCGTCCAGGAGACCCGGACCGACTACAAGCGCTTCAACGACCCGGTGTACGTGCCCGGCACGTGGACCGGGAAGATGCCGAACGGCGACGCGGTGAACTCCTCCTCCACCTTCGCCTCGATCCGCGGCTTCTACAAGAACGACCCGGCCTGGCCGAAGGTCGAGGCCTACCTCGCGGGCGGCGCCGCGCCCGTCTTCACCTACCACCGGTTCTGGGCCCAGGCGGACATCGCCCTGGCCATGGGCTCGTACGCGGAGCTGCTCGAATAACGGAGCGCCCCGCCCGGAGACCGCTCCGCGCACGACGAGGCCGGGCAGGCCCCCAGGGCCTGCCCGGCCCCGGCGCGTCCGCGGAGAACCCGTCAGCCGAGGGCTCCATCAGCCCCCCCACCGAGGAAGGCATCACCGTGTCTCCTGTCCTCTCCGCGCGCGGCGTGCCACGTCGCGCGGCCGCCCTGCTCGCCGGCATCGCGCTGGCGGTCGGCGGCCTGGCCGCGACCGCCCTGACCGTCCCGGTCGCGGCGGCCGCCCCCGTGACCGCCCCCGTCGACCCGCCCGTCCGCGTCAACCAGCTCGGCTACCTGCCCGACGGCCCCAAGCGGGCCACCGTGGTCGCCTCCGCGACGGCCCCGCTCACCTGGCAACTGCGCGACGCCTCCGGCGCGGTGGCCGCCTCGGGCCCCACCACCGTGCACGGCGCCGACCGGGCGTCCGGCCAGTCGACGCACCTGGTGGACTTCGGCGCGTACACCGGCACCGGTACCGGCTTCACCCTGGTCGTCGACGGCCGGACCAGCCACCCCTTCGACATCTCCGCGTCCCTGTACGACGGGCTGCGGGCCGACAGCATGTCGTTCTTCTACCAGCAGCGCAGCGGCATCGCGATCGACGCCGCCCTGGCGGGCGGCAGCGCGTACGCCCGCCCCGCCGGGCACCTGGGCGTCGCCCCGAACAAGGGTGACACCGGCGTCCCCTGCCGGCCCGGGGCGTGCGACTACCGGCTGGACGTGCGCGGCGGCTGGTACGACGCGGGCGACCACGGGAAGTACGTGGTCAACGGCGGCATCTCGGTCTGGGAAATGGTCAACTCCTACGAACGCGCCCGCCGTGCGGGCGGTGAGGCGGCGCTCGGCGACGCGACGCTACGGGTGCCCGAGCGCGGCAACGGGACGCCGGACGTGCTGGACGAGGCCCGCTGGGAGCTGGAGTTCCTGCTGCGGATGCAGGTCCCGGCCGGGAAGCCGATGGCCGGGATGGCCTTCCACAAGATGCACGACGCCCAGTGGACCGCCCTGCCGACCCGGCCGGAGCTGGACGCCGAGCAGCGCGAGCTGCACAAGCCGTCGACCGCCGCGACGCTGAACCTGGCGGCGTCGGCCGCGCAGTGCGCCCGCGTGTACGCACCGTACGACGCCGCGTTCTCCGCCCGCTGCCTGGACGCGGCCCGCCGCGCCTGGACGGCCGCCAAGGCCCAGCCGGACGTGCTCGCCCCGGCGAGCGACAACACCGGCGGCGGTGCGTACGAGGACGCCGACGTCTCCGACGAGTTCTACTGGGCGGCGGCGGAACTCCTGGCCACCACCGGCGAGTCCGCCTACCGCGACGCCGTCACCTCCTCCCCGCACCACACCAGGCCCGTCGACCCGTTCTGGTGGGGCGGCACCGCGACGCTCGGCCGCATCACCCTCGCCACCGTCCCCGGGGTGCCCCTGCCGGCCGACGACGTGACCCGGCTGCGCGGCCTGCTGACCGCGGCCGCCGACGGCCACCTGTCCACCATGGCCGGCCAGGGCTACGCGGTGCCGCTGCCCGCCACCGGGTACGTGTGGGGCTCCAACGGAGCCGTCACCAACAACGCCATGGTGCTGGCCGTCGCGTACGAGATCACCGGGCAGCAGCGCTACCGGGCCGGAGCACTGGAAACCCTGGACTACCTGCTCGGCCGCAACGCGCTCGGCCTCTCCTACGTCACCGGCTACGGCGACCGCTCCTCCGAGAACCAGCACCACCGGTTCTGGGCGCACCAGAACGACGCCTCGCTGCCGCACCCGCCGGCCGGGTCCTTCGCCGGAGGGCCGAACGCCGGGCTGGAGGACCCGGTGGCCAGGGAGAAGCTGGCGGGCTGCGCCCCGGCGGCGTGCTACGTGGACGACATCGGCTCGTACTCCACCAACGAGGTGGCCATCAACTGGAACGCCTCGCTGGCCTGGCTGGCGGCCTTCGCGGCCGAGCGGCGCGGCGCCCCGGCGGCGGCCGTCGTCCAGGTGACCCCGGCGGCCGTGACGGTCCCGGAGGGCGGTTCGGTGCCGGTGGGCGTGCGCCTCTCGGCCCCTCCCGCGCAGAACGTGACGGTGACGGTGGCGCGGGACTCCGGCGACGAGGACCTGTCGGCCGCCGCGGCCCTGGTGTTCACCCCCGCCGACTGGGCGACGGCGCAGCAGGTTCCGGTCCTCGCCGCGCAGGACGCCGACGCGTCGCCGGGCAGCGCGACGTTCACGGCCGCGGGTCCCGGCGTACGGCCGGCGACGTTCACGGCGACGGAGGCGGACGACGACGCGCCGGCGGCCTCCTGCACGGTGGCGTACCGGATCGACAACGCCTGGGGCAACGGATTCACCGCGACCGTGACCCTGAGGAACACCGGAACCTCGACGGTCTCCGGCTGGACCCTCGGCTGGAGCTTCGCGGGTGACCAGCGGATCAGCAACGGCTGGAACGCCGCGGTGACCCAGTCGGGCAGCACGGTCACCGCCCGGGACGCCGGGTGGAACGGCACGCTGGAGCCCGGCGCCGGCGTGTCCTTCGGCTTCCAGGCGACGTACGCGGGGACCAACGCGGTCCCGGCGCGCTTCACGCTGAACGGGGCGCTCTGCGCCTGACCGGTCACCACGCGGACGGCCCGCCCGCACCGGATTCCCCGGTGCGGGCGGGCCGCTTTCTCCGCCGTGGTGACGCGGAGGCCGCCGTCGGCGGTGGAGGCGCCCCGCACCTCGCCGGGGCGGGTCGTCAGGTGCGCGTCCAGCGCTGGTTGCCGCCGCCCGAGCAGGAGTAGAGCTGGATCAGGGTGCCGTTGGCGGTGCCGTTGCCGACGGCGTCCAGGCAGAGGCCGGACTGGACCCCGACGATGGAGCCGTCGGAGTTGAGGCGCCACTTCTGGTTGTCGCCGCCCCAGCAGCCGTAGATCTGGACCTTGGTGCCGTTGCCGGTGCCCGCGGCGTCCAGGCACTTGTCGCCGTAGACCCTGAGCTCGCCCTGGGCGGTGTACGACCACTGCTGGTTGGCCCGGTTGTTGCAGTCCCACAGGTTGAGCTGGGTGCCGTCCGTGGTACTGGCGCCGGGGACGTCCAGGCAGCGGCCCGAACCGACGCCCCTGACCTGTCCGGTGCCGGGTGTGGGGGTCGGAGCGGGGGTGGAGGATCCGGCGTTGAGCGCGTTGAGCACGGAGGTGTAGGCGGGCTTCTTGTTGCCGTTGCCGTCGAACAGCAGCGGTGTCTGCTCCGACCGCCAGGAATCGGTGTCGCGCACGCCCCAGACGGTGATGCCGAGGCAACGCGGGACGGCCAGGCAGTCGTTGGTCACGTTGGCGTAGGTCGTGGCCGGGGCACCCTGGATGTCGAGTTCGGTGACGGCCACGTCCACGCCGAGGGCGGCGAAGCTCTGCAGGGTGGTGCGGAAGTTGCTGTGGTACGGGCTGTCGTTGTTGAAGTGGGCCTGGAAGCCGACGCAGTCGATCGGGACTCCGCGCTGCTTGAAGTCCCGGACCATGGCGTACACGGCCTGCGTCTTGGCCCAGGTCCAGTTCTCGACGTTGTAGTCGTTGTAGCAGAGCTTGGCGGCCGGGTCGGCGGCGCGGGCGGTGCGGAAGGCGGACTCGATCCAGTCGTTGCCGGTGCGCTGGAGGTTGGAGTCGCGCCGGGCTCCCGAACTGCCGTCCGCGAAGGCCTCGTTCACGACGTCCCACTGGGCGATCCTGCCCTTGTAGTGGGCCATCACCCCGTTGATGTGGCTGGTCATCGCCTGGCGCAGGGCGCTTCCGCTGAGGTTCTGCATCCAGCCGGGCTGCTGCGAGTGCCAGGCCAGGGTGTGGCCGCGCACCTGTTTCCCGTTCTGCACCGCCCAGTTGTACACGCGGTCGCCCGCGGCGAAGTCGAACCGGCCCTGCTGGGGTTCGGTGGCGTCGATCTTCATCTCGTTCTCGGGCGTCACCATGGTGAACTCGCGTGCCGCGATCGAGGTGTACGCGGGGTCGCCGAGCCTGCCCGAGGCGACGGCGGTGCCGAAGTAGCGGCCGCTCTGCCCGGCCGCCCGGCCGAGCGTGCTCTCGGCGGCGTGCGAGGTCAGCGGAACCACCAGCAGGGCGGCCGAACCGAGGACGCCGGCGACCAGCGCCGTGCGGAGGACACCGGCCTTCCGGCGGACGGTGGACGGGGGAATGGCATTCGAGCCCATGAAAGAGCCTCCAGGAGAGAAATTCCGCGGAAGGATGGGAGCGCGGAAATGTGAATCCGCGTGAACGACGCCCGGGTCCATTGACGAAGGACGCTCACCGTCGGGGCGTGAATTTCCGAGGCCGGCACCCGGCACCCGGACGCAGACGGGGGGTATCGCCTCGGCCTCAGTCTGGAAACACCGCAGAAACATGTCAAGAGTTTCGTAAGTGTTTCGAGAATCCGGCCCCTTTCTGAATAGGCCGGCAGCCGCTTTTCATGGAGCGATCCTCACCGAAAACATTTCGATGAGGATCGCTCGGCCGGGCTGCGGCTGAAAGCCCGGATGACGTCGGAACGGTCGTCAGTAGCCGTACACCATCTTGTAGGCCACCTCCGGCAGGAACTGTCCGGCCGTGGAGCCGGCCCCGACGCCGCAGTTGCCGTCGGACTCGCCGGGGATCTTCACCCACAGCAGCATCTCGGCACCGCCGCCGCGCTGGGTGGGCGTACCGATCCGGCGCCCGGCGGGGTTGCACCACTGGCCGTCGGACCCATTGCCGTTGCGGCTGGTGTCGACGACGAACGGCTTGGTGTAGCCGTAGGCGCGCAGGGCGGAGTTGACCGCGTTGCCGTAGGAGGTGTTCTGGTCGGTGGTGAAGTAGTTGGAGACGTTCAGCGCGAAGCCGCGCGCCCCGGCGACCCCGGCGGCGGCGAGCTGCCGGGCCATGGTCGGGGCGTCGACCCAGCCGGGGTTCCCCGCGTCGAGGTAGACCCAGGTGTGGGGTGCCTTGGTGCGGAACTGGGCGATCGCGTTCTTCAGCATGGCGTTGCGCTCGGCGACCTGAGCGGGGGTCATGCAGCTCTCGTGGCCGAGCGCGTCGGGTTCGAGGACCACGACGGCCGGGCGGCTGCCGATGCCGGCGGCGAAGGCGGCGATCCAGGCGTCGTACGCGGCGCGGCTCCCCGCCCCGCCGCCGGAGTGGCCGGCGCAGATGTCCCGGTTGGGGATGTTGTACGCGACCAGGACCGGCAGCTTGTCGTGGGCGTCCGCGCGGCCGACGTAGGCGCCGGCGGCGGTGGCGATGTCGCCGCTCCAGTTGCCGAACCAGCGGGCCGCCGGGGTGTGGGCGATGGAGGTCCGGATCGCCGCGGCCCTCCCGTCGCCGGGGTTCGCGTCGGCCCAGCGCAGGGCGGAGTTGTCGGGGTCGGCGTAGAAGCCGCTGGTCATGGTGGTCGGGTCGGCGGCGTACGCGGGGCCGGCGTTGAGCAGGGCGAGACCGGCGGTGAGCGCACCGGCCAGCAGGGTGGACGCGGCTCGGACGGACTTGCGCATGGGTCTTCCTCCGGTGGGGGTGGGGAAGTGGAAGCGCTTCCAGTTTGATGAGGGGTCGGATCGCGCTGAGGGGATGATTGGCGCCGTCGCCAAGGTGTGTCAAGAGGTTGAACACAGAATCACCGGGAGTGGCCGCTCTGCCGTCATGGGTTGGAAGCGCTTCCGGGATCCAGGCGTGGGAGGCGTCCGCCGGGGCAGGTCCGAACCGGGACGGCGCATGGAATCATGGCCGCTGTTCGCCGTCCGCGTGAGCCCGAGGAGCAGTCCTTCCATGGAGCCGTCACCCAAGCGCATGCCGACGCTCGACGAGGTGGCCGCACGCGCCGGTGTGTCGCGCACGGCGGCCTCCCGCGTGATCAACAACGCCCCGAACGTCAGCCGGGCCAAGCGGGAGGCGGTCCAACGGGCGGTGCGCGAGCTGCGTTTCGTGCCCAACCAGTCCGCACAGGCCCTCGCGACCCGCCGGGTCGGAGCGGTGGTGCTGGCGGTCGCCAGCGACGAACCGGAGCTGTTCGCGGACCCGTTCTTCGCGGAGGTCATCGTCGGCGTCAGCGCGGCGCTGGAGCGGACCGAACTGGAACTGATCCTGCTGCTGGCCAACACCCCGCGCGGCCGGGAGAAGTTCGAGCGGCTGCTGCGCTCCCGCCGGGCCGACGGCGTGATGCTGATGGCGCTGCGGGGCGACGATCCGCTGGGGCGCCTCGGGGAGCAGGCCGATCTGCCCGTGGTCTTCGGCGGACTCCCGCTCACCGGGGAGCCCGCCTGGTACGTGGACGCCGACAACCGGGGCGGTGCCCGGCTGGCCGCCGAACACTTCGCGCGCACGGGCCGCCGAAGGCCCGTCATGATCACCGGACAGGTGGACACCAGGGCCGCGGTCGATCGGGAGCAGGGGTTCACCGACGGTCTGACCCTGTCGGGCCTGCCGCTGCTCGGGGTGGGGTCCGGGCAGTTCACCGAGGAGGGCGGCGCCGTGGCCATGGAGCGGCTGCTCCGCGAACACCCCGACGCGGACGCCGTGTTCGCGGCCTCCGACGCGATGGCCATCGGCGCCCTGCGCACCCTGCGCGAACGCGGGCTCCGGGTACCCGAGGACGTCGCGGTGATCGGCTTCAACGACCTGGCGAGCGCGCGGCACACCAGCCCGCCGCTGACCACCGTCCATCAGCCGGTACGGGCACTGGGGCAGGAGATGGCCAGGATGCTCGTCGGTGTCGTCGAAGGGCACCGCCCCAGCCCGTTGATCCTCCCGACCCGCCTGACCGTCCGCGAATCGGCCCCCGGCCCGCCCGCGCCCGCCTGACCGGCGGGGCGGCTCAGACGAAGCTCCACAGGTGGTCGGCCGTGCCGTCGTCGTCCCAGAGGACGGCCCGGGCTCTCCCGCGGCGCCGGCGGCGTCAGGGCCCGCCCGGCGGTTTCCGCGGGTGCGGGTACGTGATGTCGAACCCCGTGAAACGGGCGTGGCCGGCGGAGGGACGGCCGTTGGAGGTGGCGTAGAGCCCGAGCTGGACGCTGGTGAACAGCGGGGTGAGGAAGGTGGCGTCGACGGTGGTCAGGTCCTGCCAGGTTCCGCCGGGCGCCGCGTGGGCGAAGGTGTGGCTGTAGCCGCGGATGCGGACCCCCAGGCGGACCGGGCCCGGGGAGACGGGGACCTCCGCCAGCACCTCGGCCCCGCGGCGGAGGCTGAGCCCTTCCGCGGTGCGGAGGAAGAGGAGGTGGGTGTCGTCGTCCACGACGACGGCGAGGCCCGCCTCTTCGCCCGGTGCGGTGGGGGTGAAACACAGTTCGGCGGAGACGTCGCAGTCGGGCTGTTCCTGGGGGCGGGCCAGGAGCGAGGGGGTGGTGCGTTCGCCGAGGCGTTCGGGGCGGAGCCGGAGGCGGAGCCCGTCGCCGGTGCTCCAGAACCGCTCCGGCGGTGTGCGCAGGCAGCTCCAGTCCGCGGAGAGCGTCGCGAAGTCGTCATGGACGGGGCGGCGGGGGTCGGTGTGGACGACGGGGGAGAAGACCGGCCAGCCCGCGTCCCAGGTGATCCGGCTGAGGAACGTCTCGCGGCCGAGGGCGGAGCCGGGGCGGACGCCCAGGAGGACGGCCCGCCACTCGCCGTCCGGGGTCCGGACGAGGTCGGCGTGTCCGGTGCAGGTGACCGGGCCCGTGGCGGGCGGCAGCACCGGGTTGCCGGGGGCGCCCTCGTAGGGGCCGGTCACCCGGCCGGCGCGGGCGGCCACCACGCTGTGGTCCACATCGGTGCCGCCCTCGGCGGTGAGCAGGAGATAGCCGCCGCCGGTCCTGTAGAGGTGCGGGGCCTCCGACCACCGGGCGCCGGGGCGGCTCCCCGACCACAGGACGTGTTCCGGCCCCGTCAGCCGTCGTTCGCGCGGGAGGTACTCGCGCATCCAGATCTCGGTGCGGCCCGCGGCTTCGTCCACGACCCGTGCGGCCGTGAACCACGCCCGGCCCCCGCTCCCGCCGAGCCCGTCGCCGTCGCCGTTCCCGCCGTCGCCGTCGCCGGTGTCCGGTCCGTCGTCGAAGAACAGCGACGGGTCGAAGCCCTCGCCGTCCAGCCAGTGGGGCTCCGACCACGGCCCCGCCGGGTCGGTCGCGGTGACGACGAAGTGACCGGGGCCGTCCATCAGCGTGCAGACGAGGTGGAAGACCCCGTCATGGTGCCGGATCGTCGGCGCGAACAGGCCCCGGGAGGGCTCGCACCGGTCGAGGTCGAGCTGGGACGCCCGGTCCAGCGCGGAGCCGATGCGCCGCCAGTTCACGAGGTCGCGGCTGTGGAACACGGGAAGCCCCGGGAACCATTCGAAGCTGGACGTCACCAGGTAGTAGTCCGCTCCCACCCGGCAGACGGACGGGTCGGGCCGGAACCCCGGGAGCACGGGATCGCCGTGGTGACCGGTCATGGAACCGGGACGATCTCGACCGGCACGGACAGCACCCGGTCGGCCCCCGGGTGACGTACGGGGCCCTCCAGGACGAAGGAGCCCCGGAGCGGGAGATCGCCGCTGGACCGTCCGACGGCCACGCCGATCTCCCCGGGCTCCACCCGTCTGCGCAGGTCGAGCCCGGTGAAGGAGGTCCGGTCGGCGTGGACGGAGAAGGTGACCCGGGCGGCCGCGCCCGGCCGCAGTTCGACCCGGGCGAAGCCGGCGAGCCACCGCCGCGGCCGGACGACGGACGCCACCGGGTCGGAGAGGTACAGCTGGACCACTTCGGTTCCGGTCACCTCGCCGACGTTGCGCACCGTGACCGCGACGGCGACGGCCCCGTCCGTCGCGGCGACGGGGTCCACGGAGAGCTCCGAGCAGGTGAAGCGGGTCCAGCTCAGCCCGTGCCCGAACGGGAACAGCGGGGTCGGGTCCACCGAACTCCAGTCCGTGCGCCCGCCGAGCCGGGCGTGCAGGTAGGTCCCGGGCTGGCCGCCGGCGTGGCGGGGGACGGAGACGGGCAGCCGCCCGGACGGTTCCGCGGCACCGCTGAGGATCCGGGCCAGCGCCGTCCCGCCCTCCTCGCCGGGGAAGAAGGCCTGCACCACGGCCGCCGCGCGTCCGGCCGGCGCGCCGAGCGCGTAGGGCCGTCCGGAGACGACGACCAGGACGGTCGGTACCTCCGAGTCCAGGACGGCGGAGGCGAGCGCGGCCTGTCCGCCGGGCAGTTCGAGGGTCTCGGCGTCGCAGCCCTCCCCGGAGGTGCCCCGGCCGAACATGCCCGCCCGGTCCCCGAGCACGAGCAGGTTGACGTCCGGATCGTCCGAGGTGACGGTGAACCCGGCGGCGGTGAGGGCCTCGGCGAGCGTCGGGATCTCCAGCCCGGGGTCACCGGGCAGCGCGACGTGGTTGGGGAAGGAGTAGCAGCCGAGGAACGCCTGGGGGTCGTCGGCGTGGGGCCCGCTGATCGCGACCCGGCACGGCCGCAGCGGCAGGATGCCGTCGTTGGCGAGCAGTACGGTGGACCGTTCGGCCAGCAGCCTGGCCAGGGCCCGGTTCTCCGGCGGGTCGAGGTCGACCGGCTCGGGTGCGACGGGTTCCCAGTCGGGGTCGAGCAGGCCCAGTCCGGCCTTCTGCAGCAGGACCCGCTCCGCGGCCCGGTCGATGAGCTCCTCGGGCACCCTGCCCGCCCGTACGAGTCCGGTGAGCGGCTCGCCGTAGCACCGGGCCGTGGGCAGTTCGACGTCGATCCCCGCGGTCAGCGCCAGCGCGCCGGCCGCGCCCCGCGATCCGGCGACACCGTGGCGGGTTTCCAGGAAGGAGACGGCGTAGTAGTCGGCGACGACCACACCGCCGAACCCGAGCCCGTCCCTGAGCAGTCCGGTCAGCAGCCCCTGGTCGGCGGCCACCGGGACGCCGTCCACGTCGGTGTAACTGTTCATCACCGACCGGGCGCCCCCCTCGCGCAGTGCCCGTACGAAGGGCTCGACCAGCACGTCGGCGAACTCGCGCGGCCCCGAGGCGACGGGGGCCATGTTCCGGCCGCCGCGCGAGGCCGAGTACCCGGCGAAGTGCTTGAGGGTCGCCACGATCCCGGCGCCCTCCAAGCCCTGCACGTAGGCGGCGCCGATCGCCCCGACGAGGTAGGGGTCCTCGCCGATGCACTCCTCGGTCCTGCCCCACCGGTAGTCGCGGACCACGTCGAGCACCGGGGCCAGCCCCTGGTGGACGCCGACCCGCCGCATGCCCGCGCCGATGGCGGCGGCCATCCGGCGCACGAGCCCGGGGTCGAAGGAGGCGCCCCAGGCCAGCGGCCCGGGGAAGACCGTCGCCCCGAACGTCATGAACCCGGTGAGGCACTCTTCGTGCGCGATCGCCGGTATCCCGAACCGCCCGGCTCCGGTCACCTGCCGCTGGAGCGAGGCGAGCCGCTCCATGCCGGCCTCCGCGGTGACCGGCGCGGTGCCGAACACCCGGGTGAGCTGGCCGAGGCCCTGGGCGACGATGTCGTCGAGAGCGGGCGCGGACTCGCCGGAGTCGTCCTCCATCGGGGCGACGGGGGCGCCCGGATCCGAGGGCAGCGCCCAGAAGCCGGCGAGCTGCCCCGCCTTCTCCTCCAGCGTCATCCGTTCCAGCAGATCGGCGACGCGTACGGACGCGGGCAGGAGGGGGTCACGCCAGGGCTCGGTCAAGGAGTTCTCCTAGGAACGGGGCGGGGCGGTGGAGAGCCGGACCCTGAGCTCGGTCGAGAGCTCCATCCGGGGGCTGACCAGGGGCTGGCCGTCCAGGAGCTGGAAGAGGGCGCGGGCGGCGAGCCGGCCCATCTCCTCCAGCGGCTGGCGCACCGTCGTCAGCGGCGGTGACAGCCACTCGCACATCGGCAGGTCGTCGAAGCCGACCACGCTGAGGTCCCGGGGGACGCTCAGCCCGGCCTGCCGGGCGGCTTCGTAGACGCCCATCGCCTGCTGGTCGCTCCCGGCGAAGACGGCCGTCGGCGGTTCGGGGAGGGCGAGCAGTTCCCGGGCGCGCAGGAACCCGCCCTCGTGCTGGAAGTCGCCGAACCGGACCAGGTCGCGGTCGACCTCGATCCCGGCCCGCTCCAGCGCGGCGCGGTACCCGTCGATGCGGGCCTGGCTGCAGAGCATCTCCTTGCGCCCGCCGATCGCGGCGATCCGGCGGTGCCCCAGCTCCAGCAGGTGCTCGGTGGCGGCGAGGCCGCCCGCCCAGTTGGTCGCGCCGATGCTCGGCACACCGTTGCCCGGCAGGTCGATCGGGTCGATGACGACCAGCGCCACCCCGGCCCGTTCGACCTGGGCGCGCTGGGCCTGGGTGACCGAGGCGGTGACGAGGATGACGCCGTCGCTGTGGTGCAGGACCGGCAGCGCGGCCCAGCTGGAAGGCGTGGCCTCGCCCGGCGGCACGAGCGACACGACGGTGCCGACGCTGCGCCGGGCGCACTCGGCCTCGACGCCGCGCAGGATCTCCACCGCCCACGCGCTGTCCAGGCCGCCGATGATCAGGTCGACCAGGCCGGACCGGCGCGCCCTGGCCTGCGCGCCGGGGTGGAGGTAGTTGTGGGAGCGCAGCAGGCCCTCGATCCGCTCGCGTGTCGCGGGGGCGACGTCGGAGCGGCCGTTGACCACCTTGGACACGGTGGCCTGGGAGACCCCCGCCTCGGCGGCGATGACGGCCAGGGTCGGGCGCTGCTCGCTCAACTTCTCTCCTTCGCGCGGAAACGCCGTGAGATGTCGACAGGTAATCGCAAACTTTCGAAGAGTTTCCGGGCGGCGCGACGGCGTTGTCAAGGCACAAGAGGCTTGCTGCTCAAGGAAATTCGGTGAGAAGCCTTGACCGTGGGCCCTGACGTTCCTAGTTTGTGGCAGCGTCAATTCGAGAATGTTACGAAACATTTTCGAACCGGCTGACCCGCTGAACCGGCTGACCCGCTGAACCGGCTGACCCGCTGAACCGGCTGACCCGCTGAACCGGCCGGACCGATGAACCGACTGACCGACCCGTACCGGCATTCCGCACCCCGGAGGTCCCATGGCCAGCACACCCCCGAGTCGACGAACCTTCCTCGCGCTCTCGGGCCTGACCGCTCTGTCCGTCCCGCTCACCGCGGCCTGCGGCGGCGGGGGGCCCGGCCCGGGGCCGGCGGCCGGTGGCAAGGTGTCCTTCGCGTGGTGGAACATCGCCACGACGGAGCCGGGCAAGTCGCTGTTCCCGCAGATATCCTCCGCGTTCACGGCCGCGCACCCCGACGTCACGATCAGGACGACCTCGTTGGAGAACGAGGCCTTCAAGTCCAAGCTGACGGCCGCCACTTCCTCGGGCAGGCTCCCCGACGTCTTCCAGACGTGGGGCGGCGGCGTTCTGCGGCAGCAGGTCGACGCCGGGCTGGTCGAGGACCTCACCGAGGCGTTCGGCTGGTCGTCCGAGCTCACCCCGGTCTCGTTGCAGGCCTACCAGTTCGAGGGCCGGACCTACGGGGTGCCGTACGACATCGGCATGGTCGGCTTCTGGTACAACAAGAAGCTCTTCGCCCGGGCCGGGATCACCGCTCCGCCGGCCACCTGGGCCGAGTTCCTCGAGGACGTCAGGAAGCTCAAGGCGGCGGGTGTCACTCCGATCGCCCTCGCGGGCAAGGAGAAATGGCCGGGCCACTACTACTGGGCCTACCTCGCGATGCGCGTCGCGGGCCTCCCCGCGCTCCAGCGGGCGGCGGCCACCGACGACTTCACCGGTGCCGGCTTCGTCCGGGCCGGAGCCCACCTCGAGGAGCTGGTCGGCCTCCAGCCGTTCCAGACGGGATTCCTCGGCGCCGGCTACTCCACCCCCGGCGGCCAGGCCGCGACCATGGGCAACGGCAGGGCCGCCATGGAGCTGATGGGCCAGTGGGCGCCGTCGGTGCAGAAGGACGCGGGCGCGGACCTCGGAGCGGACCTGGGCTTCTTCCCCTTCCCGACGGTCGAGGGCGGCGCCGGCCAGGTCACCGAGGTACTGGGCGGTGGCAGCGCGTTCGCGCTGCGCAAGGGCGCCCCGAAGGAGACGCTCGACTTCCTGAAGTTCTTCGTCCTGGAGAACGAGTCCGAGCTGCTGGCCTCCAACGGCTACCTGCCGGTGGTCAAGGGCGCGGAGAGCCGGCTCACCGAGCCCACCAGGAAGGTGGTGGCCGACAGTCTGGTGAACGCGACGGGCTTCCAGCTCTTCCTCGACCAGGCCTACCCGCCCGCGGTGGGCCAGGAGGTCAACGACAGCGTCGCCGACCTCCTGGCGGGCAAGAAGACGCCCGAGCAGGTCACCACGTCGATCACCGAGGCTGCGAAGGGTGCCTAGCCCCGTGTCCACCCTGACCCGGGAGCGGACGCGGGACGCCGGGCCGGTGCACCCGTCCGCCCCCGTACGGTCGCTCCTGCGCGGGCTGGGGAGCTGGGCGTCGGTCGCCTGGTTCCTGGTCCCGGCTCTGGTCCTCTTCCTCGTCTTCGTCCTCGCACCGATCGCGATCGCCGTCTGGACCGGCTTCTTCACGTGGGGCGGCGTCGGCCCCATGGACGACTTCGCCGGCTTCGGGAACTACGCCAAGCTCCTCGACGACCAGGTGTTCCTCGGTGATCTGGGGCGCGGGCTGTACCTGATCGTCCTGTCGGTCACGGTGCAGTTGCCCTTCGCGCTCTTCACCGCGGTCCTGCTCAACCAGCGGCTGCGGGGCCGGGCCGTCTACCGGATGCTGTTCTTCGCGCCGTACGTCCTGTCCGAGGTGGTCACGGCCGTCCTCTTCACGATGGTCTTCCTCCCCGATGCGGGCATGGCCGACCACCTCGCCGGCCTCCTCGGCCTGGAGGGGCTGCGGGGCAAGTGGCTCGCCGATCCCTCGACGGTCATGCCGACCCTGTTCGTGGTCATGACCTGGAAGTACTTCGGGTTCCACATGATGCTCTTCCTCGCCGGCCTGCAGGGCATTCCGGCCGAGATCCTCGAAGCCGCGTCCATCGACGGCGCCGGTGCCTGGCAGCGCTTCCGGAACGTGACGCTGCCGCTGCTCGGGCCGACGATCCGGATCAGCGTCTTCCTCTCGGTCATCGGGGCCATCCAGCTCTTCGACCTCGTCTGGGTCATGACCGCGGGCGGGCCCAACCACTCCTCGGAGACGATGGCCCTCTCGATGTTCCAGTTCGGGTTCAAGCGCTACCAGGTCGGCTACGCCAGTGCGATCAGCGTGGTGCTGTTCATGATCAGTCTGGTCTTCTCCCTCTTCTACCAGCGCTACGTGCTCCGCCGTGACCTGAGCGGGGCCATCACCTCGGGAGGCGGCCGATGAACGCCCGCAGGACGGCACGGGGCCTGTCGCTGCACGCCGTGGTCTGGCTGATCGGCGCGTTCGTCGTCGTGCCGCTGCTCTATGCGGTGGTCTCCGGCTTCAAGAGCACCGGTGAGCTGACGACCAATCCGTTCGGACTGCCGGAGCACTGGGAGACCGGCAACTACACCGGCATCCTCGGCGACGGAATGTTCTGGCGGCAGATCGCCAACAGCGCGGGCATCGCGATCGGCACGACGTGCTGCACGGTGGCGGCGTCCGCGATGGCGGCGTTCGTACTGGCCCGCTACGCCTTCCGGGGCAGGGAACTGTTCTACACCCTGTTCACGATCGGGCTCATGTTCCCGTTCGCGGTGGCCGTCCTGCCGCTGTTCCTGCTGCTGCGCGGCTTCGAACTGCTCGACAACCCGCTCGGAGTGATCCTCCCTCAGGCGGCCTTCGGGCTACCCATGACGATCATCATTCTGCGCGGCTTCTTCCGGACCATCCCGGCGGAGGTCGAGGAGGCGGCCGTGATGGACGGCTGCGGCAAGTTCCGCTTCTTCTGGCAGATCCTGCTGCCGATGGCGCGTCCGGCGCTCGGCACGGTGTCGGTGCTGGCGATCGTCGCGAGCTGGAACAACTTCTTCCTGCCGCTGCTGGTGTTCAACGACCCGAAATGGCAGACGATCCCGGTCGGAGTCCAGCAGTTCCAGGGCCAGTACTCCACCGACTACGCGCTCGTGCTCGCCTACGTCGTGCTCGCCATGGTCCCCGCCCTCGCGTTCTACGCCGTCGCCGAGCGGCAGCTGATCGGCGGCCTCACCGCGGGCGCCACCAAGGGCTGACCCGTCCCGCGCGCCTCCACCCCCGAGGAGACCCCGTGAAACGACTGACCGCACTCGCACGGCCAGCTTTGTTAGCGCTCACATCGCGGCCGGCCGAGGCCGCCGCCCCCGCGCACGGCGCCGTGCGGGGACCGCCGCGGCCACCGGAGTCTCCGCCGCCCTCTCCCTCCGCGGCGCGCACGACCCGCACCCCGATCGTCCTCGACCGAGCCGCCCGCACCCCGAGGAGCCACCCGCCATGTCCGTTCACCTGCCCGTTCCCCTCTCACGGATCCTCACCGCCCTGTCCGCCGCCGCCTGCCTCACGGCCGGTCTCGCCGCGGCGCCCGCGGCCGCCGGGCCCCGGCCCGGGACGCTCGGCGAACTGGCCGCCGCGCACCACAAGTACTTCGGCTCCGCCACCGACAACCCCGAGTTCACCGACGCCCCCTACCTGAAGGTCCTCGGCAGCGAATTCGGCCAGACCACCCCCGGCAACGCCATGAAGTGGTACGCCACCGAGCCCGAGCGCGGCGTCTTCGACTTCACGGAGGCCGACAAGGTCGTCGCGTTCGCCAAGGCCCACCACCAGAAGGTCCGCGGCCACACCCTCGTCTGGCACAGCCAGCTCCCCGCATGGCTCACCGAGGGCACCTGGAGCGCCGACGAACTGCGCGCCGTCCTCAAGAACCACATCCAGACGGAGGTCCGGCACTTCAAGGGCCGGGTGATCCACTGGGACGTCGTCAACGAGGCCTTCAACGAGGACGGCACCTACCGCGAATCGCTCTTCTACAAGACGCTCGGCCCGGGCTACATCGCCGACGCCCTGCGCTGGGCCCACGAGGCCGACCGGCACGCCAAGCTGTACCTCAACGACTACAACGTCGACGGCGTGGGACCCAAGAGCGACGCCTACCACACCCTCATCAAACAGCTGAAGGCCGACGGGGTCCCGGTGCACGGCTTCGGCATCCAGGGCCACCTGGCACTCCAGTACGGCTTCCCGGCCGACGTCCAGCGGAACATGCAGCGCTTCGCCGACCTCGGGGTCGACGTCGCCGTCACCGAGCTCGACATCCGGATGACCCTCCCCGCGACCCCTGCGACGCTCGCCACCCAGGCCACCTGGTACGCCGACTACGTCAGGGCCTGCCTGGCGGTCAGGAGGTGCGTCGGCGTCACCCTCTGGGACTACACGGACAAGTACTCGTGGATCCCCTCCGCCTTCCCCGGCGAGGGCGCGGCGCTGCCCTACGACGAGAACCTGCTGCCCAAGCCCGCCTACCACGCGATCAGGAAGGTGCTGGGCGGATGATCATGACGGCGATCGTCGCAACGGGCGGGACCGCGGGCCCCTGCCACGGCCCGGCCCTCCGCTCGCGGGCGCACCGGGCCCGGGTCGTGGCGGCCGTCGACGTGGACCCCGCCCGCGCCGGGGAGCCCGCGGCCGAACACGGCGTCCCCGCGGTCCACACCGGCCCGCGCACGGTGCCCGAGGAGCAGGAGCCGGACCTCGTGCACCTGTGCACGCCTCCGTTCCCGCACGCCGAACGGGCGGTGGGGGTACGGGCGATGGCCGGCCGCCCCGCACGCGGGGTCCAGACCGAGGACGCGTCCGCGGCCCTGGTCCGGTTCGGGGACGGAGCCATCGCGCCGGTACGGGTCACCGCCCTGTACGAGGCCGCGATCACCGGCCTGCCGGTCCGGCGCGGCGAGACCGGCGCGACCGACCCGTTCTACGGCTCGCCCGACGAGGAACCGCCACCGGCCCCCGGCGACACCCTGGCGCGCCGCCACCGGATCGCCGTGGCCGACGGCGCGTGGACCGCCGGCCGCGTCACCCGCCACCTCGCGGACCACCCGTGGTGAGCCCGTTCCCCGGGGGCGTGGGGATCTCCGGGCTCACCGTCTACGACTGGGAAGCCGCCGACGGGCTGTGCGGCGGCACGCCCCACATGCACCTCGTCTGCTCCGAGGCCTACGTCGTCATCGCCGGCGCCGGCAGCGTACAGACCCTCACCACCTCCGGTGCCGACGAGACCCCGCTGCTCCCCGGCGACGTCGTCTGGTTCACCCCCGGCACGATCCACCGCCTCGTCAACGACGGAGACCTGCGCCTCGTCGTGCTCATGCAGAACGGCGGACTGCCCGAGGCGGGCGACGCCGTCTTCACCTTCCCCGCTCCCGTACTGGCCGATCCCCACGCCTACCGCAGGGCGGCCGGCCTGAGCGGCGACCGTGCGGCAGCGGCCCGCCGCCGCCGCGACCTGGCACTGGAGGGCTTCCTCGCCTTGCGCGGGGGCGGACTCCGGGAGTTCCACCTCGCGGCCCACCGGCTGAAGAGCGGGCTCCTGGACGCCTGGCGGATCCGCTGGCGCGACGGTGCCCTCGCCGCGGCCGTCACGACCGGCCGCCAGCTGGAACGGCTGAGGGCCGGAGACCTCTCCCACCTCGACGAAGGCGAGGTGTCACGGCTGGAGCGCCCGCAGCACCAGCGCTTCGGCATCTGCGGCCGCCTCCACACCCCTCCCGTACCCGACCCCTCGACGCGTCCGCCCCGCGGTCCGTCGGGATCACCCCGCACCCACCTCCCGAAGGAGCCCTTCTGATGTGGTCCCGCCCTCCATCCCCGGTCCACCCGGGACGACGCCTGCTCGCCGTCCTCGCACCCCTGCTGCTCCTGGTCGCCTTCCTCGGCGCGCAGCCCGCGGCGGCCGCGGCCGTCGACCCCGACGCCTCGTACGTGCTGGTCAACCGCAACAGCGGCAAGGCCCTGGACGTCTACAACCTGGCGACCGGTGACGGCGCCCGCATCACCCAGTGGACCAGGAACGACCAGCTCCAGCAGCAGTGGCAGTTCGTCGACTCCGGCGGCGGTTACTACCGCATCAAGTCCCGTCACTCCGGCAAGGTGCTGGACGTCCAGAACGGGTCCACCGCGAACGGCGCCGCGATCGTCCAGTGGGCCGACGTGAACGGCACGAACCAGCAGTGGCGGCTGGCCGACGGCCCGGACGGCCACGTGAGGTTCATCGCGCGCCACAGCAACAAGGCCCTCGAGGTCCAGGGCGGCTCCACCGCCGACAACGCGAACGTCGTCCAGTACGACGACTGGGGCGGCACCAACCAGCAGTGGCGGCTCGTCCGGGTCGGCGCCGGCACCCCCGGCACGTGCGATCTCCCCTCGGCCTACCGCTGGACGTCCACGGGCCCGCTGGCGCAGCCCAAGCCCGGGTGGGCCTCGCTCAAGGACTTCACCGTCGCCCCCTACAACGGCCGCCAGCTCGTCTACGCGACGACCCACGACACCGGCAAGAGCTGGGGCTCGATGAACTTCAGCCCCTTCACGAACTGGTCGGAGATGGCCACGGCCGGCCAGAACGCGATGTCGGCGTCCGCCGTGGCGCCGACGCTCTTCTACTTCGCGCCGAAGAACATCTGGGTGCTCACCTACCAGTGGGGCGGCGGGAGCGCCTTCTCCTACCGGACGTCGAGCGACCCCACCAACCCCAATGGCTGGTCACCGCAGCAGGTGCTCTTCTCCGGAAGCATCGCCGACTCCGGAACGGGACCGATCGACCAGACGATCATCGGCGACAGCACCCACATGTACCTGTTCTTCGCCGGTGACAACGGCAAGATCTACCGCGCCGCCATGCCGATCGGGAACTTCCCGGGCAGCTTCGGGTCGAACGCCTCCGTGATCATGAGCGACACCACGAAGAACCTGTTCGAAGCCGTTCAGGTCTACAAGCTCCAGGGCCAGAACCGCTACCTCATGATCGTCGAGGCGGACGGCTCGCAGGGCCGCTACTTCCGCTCGTTCACGGCCACCAGCCTGGACGGCACCTGGACGCCCCAGGCCGGGAGCGAGAGCAGCCCCTTCGCCGGCAAGGCCAACAGCGGTGCCACCTGGACCAACGACATCAGCCATGGAGAACTCATCCGCACCACCGCCGACCAGACCTTCACCGTCGACCCCTGCAACCTGCAGTTCCTCTACCAGGGGCGTGACCCCAACGTCGGCGGCGACTACGGCCTGTGGCCCTACCGGCCGGGCCTGCTGACACTGCGTCGCTGACGGCGCGGCACGGGCCGGCCCCACCGCGGAGCCGGCCCGTGCCCCCGCCCGCGGCAGCGGTGTCGGCGTGCTGGGCTATCCTTCCCGCCACCGCACACCGACCGTAGGGACCAAGAGAATTGACCGGCCTGCCCGCTTTCCCCCTGCCCTTCCAGGCGACCCGTTCCATAGCCTTCGCCAAGCCCCGCACGCTGCGCGAACTGCAGATGACGGAGTGCAGCGCGCACATCCGGGCGAAGCCCGGCTGGGCGGACAAGAGGAACGACGAGGCCATCGTCGCCAGGTGGACCAGGGAAGCGGTCGCCCAGGGCATGACCGAAGCGCAGGTCCGCTACGTGCTCGACGAGCTCGCGCACTACGCGGCGCTGCGGGACGCCCGGACCGGCATCGAGGTGTCCGCCGTCGACGGGGTCTGGCAGTCGGACACGCTGGTCGACGAGGAGCTGAGGTCCCGGCTGCGCGAGGCGGTCCGGGTCCTGGAGGAGGTCCCCGAGGCCGAACGGGACTGGCATCCCGGATCCGACGGGCAGGTGCTGGACCTGGTGCACCCCTCACTGTTCTGCCTGGTGCGCGGCGTGAGCGGGGGGCCTGAGGAAGCCTGGCGGAATCCGGCGGACCGCTACTCGAAGTACGAGTTCTCGGAGACGTACCAGTGGCTCCCCACGGACGTCGACGTCAGTGCGGACGGCGAGGTCACCTTCCTCTCGTACGTGAACAACGTCCACCCCGAGACCCACCGCGAACTGGCCGCCGTCCTCCCGGACCTGTTCGCCCGCCTGCGCCCGCTGCTCGAGAACGTACTGACCGACCTGCGCCACCCGCGGCCCCTGCGGATCGAGACCGATCCCTACGGGTGGTACGACTCGGAGCCGGAGTACCCGGACAAGTCCGCCTACGGTGACGACGAGGCCTACGCCCAGGCCCGCCGCGCGTGGGAAGCGGCCCTGGACGAGTGGTGGGAGAACCGCCGGCCGGTCGTCCCGGACGCCCCGGCCTTCACCCCGCCCGAGCCGCCCGGCGAAGCCGACCGGGTCGACCTGCGCGGCCGCCGCCTCCAGGTCATCGTCAAGCTCGCCACCGTCCACCTCACCCCCGGGAAGCCCGAGTACCCCGGCGGCTCGTGGCACGTCGAGGGCATGCTGAACGAGCGGATCGTCTCGACCGGCATCTACTACTGGGACAGCGAGAACATCACCGAAAGCCGGCTGGGTTTCCGGGCCGCGCTCGACGACCCGGACTACGAGCAGAACGACGACAACGGCCTGCGCGAGGTGTACGGCCTGGAGGACGAGGACGCGCTGAACCAGGTGCTGGGATCGGTGGCGACGCCGGCGGGCCGCTGCCTGGCGTTCCCGAACGTCCTGCAACACCGGGTCGGCCCGTTCCGCCTCGCGGACCCCACCCGCCCGGGACACCGCAAGATCCTGGCGTTCTTCCTGGTCGACCCCTCGCGGAGGATCGTCTCGACCTCGGACGTACCGCCGCAGCAACCGTGGTCCGACACCTCCACCATGACGCGCGCGCAGGCCGAGGAGCACCGCGAGCAGCTCATGCGGGAGCGCAGGTTCTTCGTCGACGAACACAACGAGCAGCTCTACGAACGGGAATTCTCCCTCTGCGAGCACTGAACCGACCCGCCACCCGCCACCCGCCACGCAAAGGGCGCCCGGCGTGCCCGGCGGGGGCGGGCGGGGCACCCTGGAGGTATGGGCCGAGCCAACGACCGGGTCGAGGCGATGCTCCAGGAGTACGCCGACCTCATCGCCATCCGGGGCGGGGAGGCCTTCAAGGCCCGTGCCTACGAGAAGGCGGCCCGTGCCGTCGGCGGCCACCCGCGGGACGTCTCGACCCTCGACGCGAAAGGCCTGCGCGAGATCCCGAACGTCGGCGCGTCCGTCGCCGACAAGATCCTGGAGTACCTGCGGACCGGCCGCATGTCGGTCGTCGACGAGGCCCGGGCGTCCGTGCCGGCCGGAGTCCGCGAGCTGATCGCGGTTCCGGGGCTCGGCCCCCGCCGGGCGATGCTCCTGTACGAGGAACTCGGCATCACCTCCGTCGGCCAGCTGGTCGAGGCCGTCCACCAGGAACGGCTGCGCGACCTGAAGGGCTTCGGGGAGCGGACCGAGGAGAAGATCCTGCACGGCGTCTCCCTCCTCAGGAAGGCCGGCGAGGGCCGGATCCTGATCAGCGCCGCCATGGACCTCGCCGAGCAGCTCGTCGCCGAGCTGTCGGACGTCCGCGGCTGCGTCCGGTGCACGTACGCCGGATCCCTGCGCCGCATGAAGGAGACCATCGGCGACATCGACATCCTGGTCGCGGCCGGCCGGCCCGGCCCGTTCATGGACGCGCTGACCGGCCTCCCGGACACCGCCGAGATCATCGCGCGGGGGGAGAAGAAGACCTCCGTACGGACCGCCACCGGCCTCCAGGTGGACCTGCGGGTCCTTCCCCCGGCCTCCTGGGGCGCCGGGCTCCAGTACTTCACCGGGTCCAGGGCGCACAACATCCGCACCCGCGCGCTCGCCCTGCGCCAAGGCCTCAAGCTCTCCGAGTACGGCCTCTTCGACGCCGGGACCGGCGAGAGCGTCACCTCCGCGACGGAGGAGGCGGTCTACGCCCGCCTCGGACTGCCCTGGATACCGCCGACGCTCCGCGAGGACCGCGGCGAGATCGCGGCCGGGCTGCGCGGTGAACTGCCCGATCTCCTCACCGAGAAGGACGTCCGGGGCGATCTGCACACCCACACCGACCTCACCGACGGCCTGGCGACGCTGGAGGAGATGACCGCCGCCGCGGCCGCCCGCGGCTACGCCTACTACGCGGTGACCGACCACGCCCCGGACCTGTACATGCAACGCATGACCAGCGAGAAGATCCTCGCCCAGCGGGAGCGGGTCCGCGCGCTCGACGGCGCGCACCGCGCGATGCGGCTGCTGCACGGCACCGAACTCAACATCGGCCCCGACGGCACCCTGGACTGGCCCGACGAGTTCCTCGCCGGCTTCGACGTCTGCGTGGCCTCCGTGCACTCCCACTTCGACCAGAGCCGGCAGGACCTCACCCGCCGCCTCGTCCGCGCCTGCGAGAACCCGCACGTCGGCATCATCGGCCACCCCACGACCCGCCGGATCGGCAGGCGCCCGCCCCTCGACGCCGACTTCGACGAGGTCTTCAAGGCCTGCGCGCGCACGGGCACCGCGCTGGAGATCAACGCGCATCCCGAGCGGCTCGACCTGTGCGACGAGGACGTCCTGCGCGCGAGGCGCTACGGCGTGAAGTTCGCCGTGAACTCCGACGCACACGCCACCACCCACCTGCCGTACATGCGCTACGGGGTGGCCACGGCGCAGCGCGGCTGGCTCACGGCGGACGACGTCATCAACACCTGGCCCCTGGCGAGGCTGCGCCGGTTCCTGGGCGAGCCGGGGGGCCGGACGCGCTGACCGGGGCGTACCCGGCGCTCAGTCCGGGGGCTCCGGCACCGGTTCCTCGGGGTTGCCGTCCGGGGGAGCGGCGGGTGCCGACGGGGGCTCCGCCGGCTCCGGCTCGCGGGGGACGGGCTGCGGTCCGGACGGGACCGGCTCCGGGCCGTCCGGCTGCGGGCCGTCCGGCTGCGGGCCGTCCGGCGCGGGCGGGGTGGGACGTGTCACGGTGTTCACCTTTCTTCCGGCGCGGCCGGCCCGGGAATGAGGCGGGCGCGCCGGGGCAAGCGCTGCGTGCGGTGACCCGGCCCCCGGGCGCCGCTTTCCGCCCGTTCGATCCGGAGGTGGGTCATGGTTCCGCTCCTACTGGTCCTGTTGCTGATTCTGCTGCTCCTCGGCGCGGGTTTCGCGGTGAAGGTCCTCTGGTGGGTCGCCATCGCGGTGCTCGTGCTGTGGCTGGTCGGGTTCGTCGCCCGCGGCAGCGGCGGGCGCTGGTACCGGTGGTAGCGCGGCCCACGGCATCGTCCGGGGGCCCGCCCGGTCCGGCGGGCCCCCGGACGTGCCCGCCGCCGTTCGGGTGAGCGGGCCGCACCCCTAGGGGTGCGCGTGCCGGTCGAATTCCCGCAGCACGGCGCCGCAGAAGGCCTCCAGGTCGTCCGGCTTGCGGCTGGTGACCAGCGTCGACGGCTCCGCGCGGCAGACCCGCACCTCCTCGTCCACCCAGGTGCCGCCGGCGTTGCGGACGTCGGTGGCCAGGCTCGGCCAGGAGGTCAGGGTCCGGCCGCGCACGACATCGGCCTCGACCAGCATCCAGGGGGCGTGGCAGATCGCGGCGACCGGCTTGCCCGCGGCGAAGAAGCTGCGGACGAAGCCGACGGCCCGTTCGTCCATCCGCAGGGCGTCCGGATTGGCGACCCCGCCGGGCAGCACCAGCGCGTCGAAGGCCTCGGACGTGTCCCCCGCGAGGACGTGGTCGACGGTGTAGCGGCCGCCCTTGTCGAAGTGGTCGAAGGCCTGCACCTGCCCGGCCCCGGTCGACACCAGCTGGGGGTTCCAGCCGGCCCCCTCGACGGCCTTCCACGGCGCGGTCAGTTCCACTTCCTCGACGCCTTCGGGCGCGGTCAGAAAGGCGATGCGCACCGAATCCACCTCCTTCGGATCGTACGGATCGGGCGTACCCCCCGCCCCTGCCCGGACACGCGCCGCCCAAGCACCCGCGTTCGGGTGACGGCGGCGGAGGATGGGCGACGACACCCCCGCGCCGCCCGGCGCGGCCCCCACACCACCGGGAGACCACCGTGACGGACCCCCATCCCCGACCCGGCTCCGCCCCCGGCCTCGGCGCCTTCGCCGAAGCGGTGGACGGCACGATGTACGTCGTCACGGCCGCCTCGGGCGGGCGGCGGGCCGGCTGTCTGGTCGGCTTCGCCTCGCAGTGCTCGATCGAACCGCCGCTCTTCACGGTGTGGCTGTCCACCGCCAACCACACCTACGACGTCGCCCGCACGGCCCGCCACCTCACCGTGCACGTGCTGGGCCGGGAGCAGCGGGCCCTGGCGGAACTGTTCGGCGAGCAGACGGGCGACAGCGTCGACAAGTTCGCCCGCACGGGCTGGCGGCCCGGCCGGGACGGCAGCCCCGTGCTGTCGGACGTGCGCGTCTGGTTCACCGGCCGGGTCGAGGAGACCCTCGCGGTGGGCGGCGACCACGTCGGCTTCGTGCTGTCCCCGGTCGAACAGGGCGGCGGATCCGACGGCTCCGGGCCGCTGCGCTTCGGCGGGGTCCGCGACCTCGAGGCCGGCCACCCCGCCTGACCCGTCCCTCCTGCCCCCTGCGGCGGCCGCCGAATGGCGCCACCAGGGGTTTCAACCGCCCGCGAACGAGCAACCGCCACACGACACGGACCCCGACGAAGGAGGCACGGCCCATGACCGCCGAAGCGAAGGAACAGGACGTCGTCGAGGTGATCCTCAAGGACCACCGGACCATGGAAGAGCTGTTCCGGCAGATGCGCAGCGTCGAGGCGGACCGCGCGGGAGCGCTCGCGCGGTTCTCGGCGCTGCTCATCGCCCACGGCGAGGCGGAGGAAGCCGAGGTCTACGGCGCGCTGAAGCGCTACAAGAACGTGGACGACGACGAAGTCGAGCACGGCGTGGAGGAGCACGACGAGGGCAACGAGGCGCTTCTCGCGCTGCTGGAGGTGGACGACATCGGCTCCGAGGACTGGGGCTCCAAGCTGGAGGACCTGGTCAAGGCCGTCTCCCACCACCTGGACGAGGAGGAGCGGACGATCCTCAACGGCGCCCGGGAGAACGTCCCGGACGAGCGCCGGGCCGAGCTCGGCGCCGCGTTCCTGAAGGAACGCCAGAGGCTGCTGGACGCGGACTGCGGCAGCGTCGAGAACGTCCGCGCCGTCGTCAACCGGTGAGCGCCTGCGACCGGGCCGTCAGGGGGTTGTGGTCCGCCGGCACCCGCTCCGCCGCGGGCGGCGGCCCGGGCGGGGTGCCGTCGCCGAAGGGCCGCCCGCCCAGGCGGGCCCGGCCGTGCGGGGCCAGCCAGGCTTCCGCCCGCGGACCGGCCGGCACGATGCCGGTGGGGTTGATGTCGGAGTGCACCAGGTAGTAGTGCCGTTTGATGTGGTCGAAGTCGACGGTGTCGCCGAAACCGGGCGTCTGGAACAGGTCCCTCGCGTACTCCCACAGGACCGGCATCTCGGCGAGCTTGTTCCGGTTGCACTTGAAGTGGCCGTGGTAGACCGCGTCGAAGCGCACGAGCGTGGTGAACAGCCGTACGTCCGCCTCGGTGATGGTGTCCCCGACCAGGTAACGGGAGTGCGCGAGCCGGCCGGACAGCCGGTCGAGCCGCGCGAACAGCCGCTCGTACGCCTCCTCGTACTTCTCCTGGGTCCCGGCGAAACCGGCCCGGTAGACGCCGTTGTTCACGTCCTGGTAGACCGCCTCGTTCACCGCGTCGATCTCCGGCCGCAGCGGCGGCGGGTACAGCGCGGGCGCGCCGGGACGGTGGTGGGCGGTCCACTCCAGCGACAGGTCGATCGTGATCCGCGCGAAGTCGTTGGTCACCACCGCGCCGGTCGGGACGTCGACGATCGCGGGCACCGTGATGCCGCGGTCGTATCCGGGGTCCCGGGCCAGGTAGGCCTCCTTGAGGCGCTCGATGCCGAGCACCGGGTCCCGGCCGCCCGGATCGAGGTCGAAGGTCCAGCTGTCGTCGTCGTGCACCGGGCCGGCGACGGCCATCGGCAGGGCGCTTTCCAGACCGAGCAGCCGCCGTACCACCACCGCCCGGCTCGCCCACGGACAGGCCCGGCTCACCACCAGCCGGTAGCGCCCGGGCTCCACGGGGAAGCCCTCGCGCCCGTCGGCGGTGATCCGCGTCCCGATGTACCGGCTGTCGCGGGTGTACTCCCTGCCGGGATTCACGTAGCTCATTGCGTGCGCCTACCCGCGCGGTGCCGTGGCGAACGCGGGGGACCGTCCCGGCCGGGCCCGGGGGCGCGCCCCATGTGCGGAGGGGCGGGTTTGGCCGAGGGGTCCCGGGGCAGGGGCACGGCGCCGGCCGGCTGACCCGGCAGGCGCCCGCATCGGCCCGGAGGAGGCAGAGGTGTCCGCGAAGCAGGAGCGACGACTGGTCCTGGTACGGCACGCCAAGGCAGTGCCCAAGGGCGGCATCGAGGACTTCGACCGGCCCCTGGCCGACCGGGGACGCGGGGACGCGGAGGCGATGGGACACCGGCTGGGCGGGTCCCCGCTCGGGGTGGGCCTGGCCCTGTGCTCCCCGGCCGCGCGCACCCGGCAGACGTGGCAGCTGATGCGGCCCCCGCTGCCGGACCAGCCGCCGGTCGTGTACGAGGACAGGCTCTACAACGCGGAGATGGACACCCTGCTCGCCGCGGTCACCGCCACGGACGACGGCGTGAGCGGACTCCTGCTGGTGGGCCACAACCCCGGGATCCACGAACTGGCCGCCGCCCTGCCCGGGGACGGCCCGGAGGACCTCCTGCGGCGGATCCGCGCGTCGATGCCGACCTGCGCCGTCGCCGTCCTGGAGTTCGCCGGCGGCTGGGCGGACATCGCCCCCGGCACCGGCCGGCTGACCATGCTCCTGGCCCCCGGCGACTGAAGCGGCCCGGTCCCCGGCGGCCGGCCGGGTGTCAGGTCCGGCCGGCCGTGGTCCGCGCCGCCCCCGGGCCGAACACCTCGGCGGCACGCTCCTCGCGCAGGGTCTCCAGGATCCGCAGCTGACGCTCCGCCCGGCGCAGCAGCTCGCGGAGGCGTACGCCGTCGATCCGGCCGTCGGCGGCCGCCACGGCGCGCAGCGAGCGCCACACACACGCGTTGCCCTCGACGGCCAGGCGCATCGCCTCCAGCTCCAGCACGTCGCTGAGGGGCGACCGGGTGAACAGGCGCCCGTTGAGCTTGAGCCGCCCCATCCTCTCGGCGATCCGCCCGAGCGCGGCGCGCCCCCGCTTCTCCGGAACGTCCAGCGCGGCCATGACGCGGCGCAGGCTCTCCCGGTCCTGCGCGGCCTCCTGCGCCAGTGCCGCCAGCGGCGGTCCGAGGGCCGTGCCACGACGGGCTCCGGCCGCGCGGCGCAGCAGCTCCACGCCCGAGGTCGCCGCGGCGAGGTGGTCGTTGAGATAGACCCGCAGCAGGTCCTGGGCGGGGCGGGCGGGGGAGGGCCGACCGGTCATCGGGGTCCCTCCCGGCCGGTGACGGTGACGGTGCCGGTCATCCGCTCGTCTCCCGGACGGCGACCGGAGCCCAGCGCGGCGCGCCCCGGTGCGACCCGTCGGGGCCCCCGTCCGGGGAGGCGTGGGGGGAGAGGTGGTACACCGAGAAGGCCTGGCCGATGACGGGCATGGCCACGTTGCGGACCTGGACCCCGCCCGCCGTCATGCCGTGCTCGGTGCCGAGGTGGGCGTGGCCGTGCACGGCGAGGTCGGCGCCCTCCTCGTCCATCGCCTCCGCGAGCAGGTAACTGCCGAGGAAGGGGTAGATCTCCCGGGGTTCGCCGGCGAGCGTGTCCGGTACGGGGGAGTAGTGGGTCAGGGCGATGCGCACCGCGCTGCCGGCCTCGCGCAGTTCGCGCAGGGCGCGCCCGAGGGACTCGGCGCTGGCACGGGTGGAGCGGAGGAAGGACTTCATCTCCGGCTCGCCGAACTCGCTGGCGCTGCGTCCGGCGAAGCCGCCGCAGAAGCCCTTGGTGCCGGCGATCCCCACCGCGGTGCCGCCGATGTCGAGGAGGACGCCGTCGCCCTCCAGTACGCACAGGCCCGCCGAGCGCAGTTCGTCCGCGACGGCCTCCTGCTGGTCGCTCTGGTAGTCGTGGTTGCCCAGCACCGCGACCACGGGCACGGGCAGCCCGGCCGTCTCGGCGGCCACCACGCGTGCCTCGTCGAGGGTGCCGTGCCGGGTCAGGTCGCCGGCGAGGAGCAGCAGGTCCGCGCACTCGCCCAGGGTGTCGAAGGCGGGCCGCAGCAGTCCGGCACTGCCCGGGCCGAGGTGGATGTCGCCGACGGCCGCGACGCGGATCATGACAGCTCCTCGGCGTGGTCGGGCGGGCAGGCGCGGCTCACGGTGATGTCGTCGTACCAGTCGACGCCCGCCAGTTCCTCATCCGCGATCCGCAGTACGGCCGCCTTGCGTTCCTCGTCGCCGACGCAGCCCCGGACGACGGCGCGGGCGCCGTGCAGCTCGACGCGCACGCCCAGCTCGGCGAGCTCGTCCCGGGCCAGCCGCTCGCGCAGGTGCTCGATGCGGTACTCGATGATGCGGGTGGCGCTCATGCACTCTCTCCCGTCGGTCCATCTCCCGCCCCGTCCGCGCGGTCGATGACGTGGAGCCTTTCGAGCAGGTGGAAGAACGCGTCGGGCAGCGGCGCCGCCCGGTGGTCGCGTTCCAGCCGGGCCCAGTCGATCTGTTCGCGCAGCATGCGGGCCATGGGCAGCAGGTCGCCGAAGTCGCAGTAGTGCTCGCACAGGGCGGCGAGCCGGCTGTCCATGAGGTCGGTGGGGGAGAGGACCGGCATCCACACCGAGTCGACCGCCTTGACGCTGGCCCGCTCCAGCAGTTCCGTGCTGACCGGACGCCGGGCCAGTTCGAAGATCAGATCGATCTCCTCTCCACCCGAGCGGCCCTTGACCAGCCAGTCCTCCGGAGCGCGGCGCATGGAGATGCCGCCGTCCTCCAGGGCCTTCACGGCCCGGTCGGCGTCCTCCGGCCGTACGCAGAAGTCCGTGTCGTGCTGGAAGCGCGCCGGCAGCCCGTGGGCGAAGGCGGCCACGCTCCCGGCCAGGGCGAAGGGCGGGCCGGAGCGCTTGAGGAGGGCCGCCACCCGCTTGGTGGTCTCCAGGATCGCCTGGGTGTGGTCCTTGGGCAACGGACCCTCGGCCGGCGCGGGAGGGCGCAGGCTCTCGGGCGGGGCGACGCCTCCGAGGGAGGAGGTCCGAGCGGCCATGGGGCGCCTCCCTGGTTCCGCCTGCGCGGTGTCACGGTCGGGCATGGATGCCGCCTAACCGGTTCGGGGCCCGTCGAAACCCCCCGGGTGCCAGGAGTGCGCGGGAGGACCGCGGGTAGGCGCCCGCCATGCCCCGATTGATCGACAGCACGGTCCCCCTGCTGGCCCAGGGCTACGCCTGGGCCCCCGACCTGCGGCGCCGCCACGGCGACCCGCCCGCCGTCCGGACCCGGCTGATGGGCCGGCCCGCGCTGCTGCTGCACGGGCCGGCCGCCGTGGAGTTCTTCTACGACGAGCGGCACGTACTGCGTCACGGAGCCCTCCCCGGCCCCGTACTCGACACCCTGTTCGGGCGCGGCGCGGTCCACACCCTGGACGGTGACACCCACCGCGTCCGCAAGGCCCTGTTCGTGTCGCTGCTGATGCGGGACGGCTCGGTGGACGAGCTGGCCGCACTCGTCCGCGGGCACTGGACGGCCGCCGTCGACGGCTGGCGGGGCCGTCCGGCCGTCCTCTTCGACGAGGCGGCCGTGGTGCTCGCCCGGGCCGTCTGCGACTGGACGGGCCTGGCGGTCCCCGAGGACGCCGCCCGCGAGATCTCCGAGGACTGCGTGGCCATGGTCGACGGCTTCGCGACGCCGGCACCGCGCCACTGGCGGGCCCGCCGGGCCCGGGCCCGCCAGGAGGAGTCCCTGGCGCGCACCATCGACGAGCTCCGCGGCGGAGTGACCCGCCTGCACCAGGCGCTGCCCACGGGGAACGGTGACACGGCGCTGGAGACGGTGGCCCGGCACCGCGACGCGGACGGACGTCTGCTGGACGCGCGCACGGCCGCCGTGGAACTGCTCAACGTCATCCGGCCCACCGTCGCCGTCGCCTGGCTGGTGGCCTTCGCCGCGCACGCCCTGCACCGGCGCCCGCGCCTCGCCGACGGACTGCGCGACGACGACGGTACCTACGCCAGGGCCTTCGCCCACGAGGTGCGCCGCTTCTACCCCTTCGTGCCGTTCGTCGGCGGTCTCGCGGCCCGCGACCTGCGCTTCGGCCGGGAGGCGGTGCCCGAGGGCACCCTCGTGCTCCTCGACGTGTACGGCCACCACCACGACCCGGAGCTGTGGCCCGACCCCTACCGGTTCGACCCGCTCCGCTTCGTCGGCCGGGAGCCCGGCCCCGGCGAGATCATCCCCCAGGGCGGCGGAGACGCCCGCACCGGCCACCGCTGCCCCGGCGAGGACATCACCGTCGGGCTGCTCGCGGAGTTCGCCTCCGCCCTGGCCGACCTGGACACCGACGTTCCCGAGCAGGACCTGAGGATCCCGCTCCACCGCGTCCCGACCCGGCCGCGCAGCGGTTTCACCGTGGCGGTCCCGTCCCGGCAGAGGAGTCACCATGCCCCGCGGTTCCAGTCCCAAGCGTGAACGGCAGTACGAGCACATCAAGGAGAGCGCGGAGGAGCGCGGCGAGAGCCCCGAGCGGGCCAAGGAGATCGCGGCGCGCACCGTGAACAAGGAACGGGCCCGTGCCGGCGAGTCCAAGACGGCGAGCCGGACCTCGCTGGAGGACATCTCCTCCTCCCGGAGGGGCGGGCTGCACTCCCACAGCGGCGCGCAGGGTCCGACGTACGACCAGCTCTACGCCGAGGCCAAGCGCCGCAACCTGCACGGCCGTTCCTCCATGGACAAGGCCGAACTGAAGCGGGAGCTGGGCTACTGACCGCCGAACCCCGGGAGGCCGGCATGAACCGGGCCGCGCTGTTCGACGTCGACGGCACCCTCGCCGACACCAACCACCTCCACGTCACCTGCTGGTGGGAGGCCCTGCGGCAGGCGGGCCACGACGTCGCGATGCACGACATCCACCGCGCGATCGGCCTCCCCGGCGAGGACCTGATCGCGCGGCTGCTGGGCGAGGACCGCGACAGGGAACAGGACGGGGCGCTGTCCGCCGCGCACGAGACCCTCTACGGCACCTACTTCGACCGGCTGCCCGCGCTCGACTCGGCGGCCCGGCTGCTGCGCGAGCTGGACCGCCGGGGCTGGCGGGTGGTGCTCGTCACCTCCGCCAAGGACGCCGAACTGGGCGCCCTGCTGCGGGCCGTCGACGCCGGTGACGCCATCACCGCGACGGCCAGTTCCGACGACGTCGACGAGGGCAAGCCCGCCCCCGACCCGGTGCGGCACGCCCTCGGCCTCGCGGACGCCCCCGCCCGCGGCTCGGTCCTCGTCGGCGACACGGTGTGGGACATGCGGGCCGGCACCCGGGCCGGCGTCGCCTGCGTGGGGCTGCTGTGCGGAGGCATTCCGCGGGCCGACCTGGAGGAGGCCGGCGCCCGCGCCGTGTACCGGCACCCGGCCGACCTGCTCGCCCATCTCGACGAGAGTCCCTTCGCCCTGGGGGAGGCGGTCCGATGACCGGGATCCGAGTGGTGGTCACGGGGGCCACCGGGAACGTCGGCACCAGCGTGGTGCGGGCCTTGGCGGAGGACCCCGCGGTGGAGTCCGTGCTGGGCCTGGCCCGCCGGCTGCCCCACTGGCGGCCGCCGAAGACGCGGTGGGAGGCGGTGGACGTCCAGCCCGGCGGAACCCCCCTCGAGCCGCTCTTCGACGGCGCGGACGCGGTCGTCCACCTGGCCTGGAAGTTCCAGCCCACCCACGATCCCGCCGAGACGTGGCGCACCAACGTCCTGGGCGGTCTGCGCGTCTTCGACGCCGTCGCCGCCGCGGGCGTCCCGGCCCTCGTCCACGCCTCCTCCGTGGGGGCGTACTCGCCCGGCCCGAAGGACCGCGCGGTGGACGAGTCCTGGCCCACGCACGGCTGGCCGCAGGCCGCGTACACGCGCGAGAAGGCCTACCTGGAACGGGTCCTGGACGCCTACGAGGCCGCCCACCCCGGTATCCGCGTGGTGCGGATGCGGCCCGCCTTCCTCTTCAAGCGGGAATCCGCCTCCGAACAGCGCCGCATCTTCGCGGGCCGGCTGCTGCCCGGCCGCCTGGTACGGCCCGGACTGGTGCCCGTCGTGCCCGACCTGCCCGGCCTGCGCTTCCAGGCCATGCACACCGACGACGCCGCCGCCGCCTACCGGGCGGCCGTCCTGCTCCCGGTGCGCGGGGCGTTCAACCTGGCCGCCGGCCCGCCGGTGGACGCCGCCGTCCTCGGCCGGATCCTCGGTGCCCGGAGCCTGCCGGTGCCCACCGCTCCGGTACGCGCGGCGCTCGCGGCGGCCTGGCGGCTGCGCCTCGTACCGGCGTCCCCCGACCTGTTCGACGCCGTACTGCGGCTGCCGCTGATGGACTGCGCGCGGGCGCGGGAGGTGCTGGCCTGGGAGCCGCGCCACACCTCCGTGGAGGCCGTCAGGGAGTTCCTCGACGGCCTGCGGGGCGGCGAGGGCATGGACACCGCCCCGCTCGCACCCGACCGGCTCAGGGCTTCAGCAGCGTCTTGATCATGCCGTCCTCCCGGGCCTGGAACATCGCGTAGGCCCGGGGGGCCTCCTCCAGGCCCATGGTGTGCGTGGCGAAGCCCTCCACCCCGAGCGGGTCCGCGTCGTCCAGCAGCGGCAGGATGTCGTCCACCCAGGCCCGTACGTTGGCCTGGCCCATCCGCAGCCGGATCTGCTTGTCGAACATCGTCATCAGGGGCATCGGGTCGACGGCGCCGCCGTAGACGCCGGAGATGGAGACCGTGCCGCCCCGGCGCACCACCTCGACGGCGGTGTGCAGGGCCTCCAGCCGGTCGATCCCGGCGCGCTCCATCAGCGGCCGGGCCAGAGCGTCCGGCAGCCGTGCCGTCATGCGCTGCGCCGCCGCGGCCAGGGGTGCGCCGTGAGCCTCCATGCCCACCGCGTCGATCACCGAGTCCGTGCCCCGGCCGTCGGTCAGCGCCCGGACCTCGTCCGCCAGGCCCTTGCCGTGCCCCCGCAGGTCCAGCGTGTGCACGCCGTGCGCGCGGGCCCGCTCCAGCCGGGCCGGCACGAGGTCGACGCCGATCACCAGCCCGGCGCCGCGGTGCAGGGCGACCCGGGCGGCCATCTGCCCGATCGGCCCGAGGCCCAGGACGGTGACCGAGCCGCCCGGCGGGACGTCGGCGTACTCCACCGCCTGCCAGGCGGTCGGCAGCACGTCGGAGAGGTAGACGAACCGCTCGTCGGGCGGCCCGTCGGGGACCTTGACGGGAAGGGTGTTGCCGAACGGCACCCGGAGGTACTGCGCCTGCCCGCCGGGGACCTGGCCGTACAGGCGGGTGTAGCCGAAGAGCGCGGCCCCCTTGCCGTGCGCGTGGACCTGGGTGGTCTCGCACTGCGAGTGCAGGCCCCGGTCGCACATGAAGCACTGCCCGCAGGAGACGTTGAACGGGACCACGACCCGGTCTCCGGGCCGCAGCGCGGACACCTCCGGACCGGCTTCCTCGACGACGCCCATGGCCTCGTGCCCGAGGATGTCACCAGGGTCGATGAACGGCCCCAGCACCGTGTAGAGGTGCAGGTCGGAACCGCAGATCCCGGTGGACGTCACCTTGACGACGATGTCCGTGGGCTGCTCGACGCGGGGGTCCGGGACGGTCTCCACCCGGACGTCCCGCGTGCCCTGCCAGGTCAACGCGCGCATGGTCCTGCCTCCCTGAGGGGGTCCGGAAAAGGTGCAAAGGGGGTATAACCGACAGTCGGCGCCTTCCCTTGCCCCGGCGTGAGTATGCGCCCCCCGCGGGGGCAGGCGCCGCACGGATCCGGGACCCAGGAGGTGAGCGGCATGCCGGGCAGCGCCCTGATCGTCATCGACATGATCAACACCTACGAGTACGCCGATGCCGAACTGCTGCTGCCGTCGGCGCGCCGCGCCCTGCCCGCCATCGCGGCCCTGCTCCGCCGCGCCCGTGAGCGGGAGGTCCCGGTGATCTACGTGAACGACAACTTCGGGTTGTGGCGCTCCCACCACGGGGAGATCCTGGAGACGGCCCTCGACGGGCCCCACGCCGACCTCGTCGAGCCGGTCCGGCCCGACGAGGACTCCCTCTTCGTCGTCAAGGCGCGCCACTCGGTCTTCTACGAGACCCCGCTCGCCTACCTCCTCGGCCGGCTCGGCGTCGGCCGGCTGGTGCTGTGCGGCCAGGTGACCGAGCAGTGCGTCCTCTACTCCGCGCTGGACGCCCACATCCGCCACCTGGAGGTGACCGTCGTCCGCGACGCCGTGGCCCACATCCACGCGGACCTGGCGGACGCGGCCCTGCGCATGATGGAGACGAACATGGACGCGGACGTCCGCGACGCCGCGGACGTGTCCTTCTGACCGGGCCCGCGGCATGGGGTCACGGCCTGCGGGTAGGTGCGGGGCACTCGGCTAGGAGGACCCGATGGACGTACTGACCATGGGCGTGGAGGAGGAGTTCCACCTCGTCGACCGCGCCAGCAGGGCACCGGTGAACCGGGCCCCGCAGGTGATCCGCGAGCTGGTCCCGGAGCTGGGCGGTCAGGTCCAGGCCGAGCTCTACACGACCCAGGTGGAGGTCTGCACCCGGCCCGCCGTCGAGCGGGAGGACCTGCGCGAGCAACTGCTGCGGCTGCGGAACTCGGTCGCCGGGGCCGCCGACGGGGCCGGCTGCCTCGCGGTCGCCTCCGGCAGCCCCGTGATCATGCCGCACGAGCCGCTCACGATCACCGACAACGCCCGCTACCGCCTGATGGCGAGCCGGTTCTCCGGGCTCGTGGGCCCCGAGCGCCTCGTCTGCGGCTGCCACGTCCACGTGGGCTCCCTGGACCGGGGCCGCGCCCTCGCGCTGGCGAACCAGATGCGGCCCTGGCTGCCGGTGCTCCAGTCGATCACCGGCAACTCCCCGTTCGTCTGCGGCCGCGACACCGGCCTCGACAGCTGGCGCTCGGTGGCCTACTCCTCCTGGCCGACCGTGGGACCGCCGCCGCTGCTGGACGAGCGCCAGTACCTCGCGCACGTGGACGGGCTGATCAGCGCGGGGGTGCTGCTCGACCGCAAGATGATCTACTGGCACGCCCGCCCCTCGGAACACGTGCCGACGCTGGAGATCCGCATCTCCGACGTCAACGCCGACCTCGACACCGTGGTCCTGACGGCCGTCCTCGTACGCGGCCTCGCCTCGGTGCTGCTCGAAGAGGCGGACGCGGGCGTACCGCCGCCGGAGCCGCCCGAGCGCGTGCTGCGGGTCGCCCACCGCCTGGCCGCGCGGCACGGGATCGACGGACCCGGCCTGGACGTGTGGACCGGCGGGCCGGCGCACGCCGGCCTGCTCGTCGACCGGCTGGTGGAGCGGGCGGCGCCGGGTCTGGAGAAGGCCGGCGACCTGGGCGCGGTGGAAGCCCTGTGGGCCGCGCTGCGCCGGCGCGGCACCGGCGCCCGCCGCCAGCGGGCCGTGTACGCGGCGACGGGCAGCCTGGAAGCGGTGGTCGACAGCCTGAACGCGGCCACGGGGAGCCTCGCCGTCGAGGCCGCCTGAGGTGCCCCCGGGCCCGCACGCGCCGGCGGGGGCGCACCGGCCGGGTGGGCCGGCACGCCCCCGCCGGGGGAGTGCGGTCAGCGGTCAGGACCGGGCCGCGGGCTCCGGGGCCTCGTCGGCGGTGCCCGCCGCCGCACGCGCCGCGATCTGCGGGTTGCGCGACTTCAGCACGGCCCAGCCGACGGCCAGGCAGACCGCCCAGCCGGCGCCCACGTACAGGGAGACGCGGCTGTCGGGGTCGATCGCGATCATCACGGTGACCAGCAGCAGGAAGGCCACGGCGATCCAGCTGCAGACCGTGCCGCCCGGCGCCGGGAAGGAAGAGGCGGGCAGCTTGCCCGCGACCACCGCGCGGCGGTACAGGATGTGGCTGACCAGGATCATCAGCCAGGTCCAGATGCCGGCCGTGGTGGCCACCGACATGACGTAGCCGAAGGCCTTCTCCGGGACGACGTAGTTCAGGACCACGCCGATGCCCATGAGGGCGGCGGACAGGGTGATGGCCACGGCCGGGGTCTTCGTGGAGCTGAGCCTGCCCAGCAGCTTGGGCGCCTCGGAGTTGGCGGCCAGGTCGCGCAGCATGCGGCCGGTGGAGTACATGCCGGAGTTGCAGGACGACAGGGCCGCGGTGAGCACCACGAAGTTGACGATGGCCGCGCCGGCCGGGATGCCGATCTTGGCGAAGGCCGCCACGAACGGGCTGACGCCCGGCTGGAACTCGGTCCACTTGACGACCATCAGGATCACGCTGAGGGCACCGACGTAGAAGACGATGATGCGCCACGGCAGGGTGTTGATGGCCTTGGGGAGGGTCTTCTCCGGGTTCTCGGACTCGCCCGCGGTGACGCCGACGAGTTCGACGGCCAGGTAGGCGAACATGACGCCCTGGAGGGTCATCAGGCTGGAGCCGACGCCCTTGGGGAAGATGCCGTCGAAGGCCCACAGGTTGGACACCGCGGCGGTGTCACCGGCCGCGCTGAACCCGAAGGTCACGACGCCGATGCCGATCACGATCATGCCGATCAGGGCGGTGACCTTGACCATCGAGAACCAGAACTCGATCTCGCCGAAGATCTTCACGGAGATGAGGTTGGCGACGTACAGGACCACCAGGAAGATCAGGGCGGTCACCCACTGGGGCACGCTCGGGAACCAGTAGTGCATGTAGATCGCCGCGGCGGTCAGCTCGGCCATGCCGGTGACCACCCACATGAGCCAGTACGTCCAGCCCGTGACGAACCCGAAGAACGGGCTGAGGAACTCGCGGGCGTACTCCGCGAAGGAGCCCGAGACGGGGCGGTACAGGAGCAGCTCGCCGAGCGCTCGCATGATGAAGAAGACGATGACGCCGGCGAGGGCGTACATGAGGATGAGGCTGGGGCCGGCCTTGGCGATGTTCGCCCCGGCCCCCAGGAAGAGGCCGACGCCGATGGCGCCGCCGATGGCGATCATCTGGACCTGGCGGCTGCCGAGGCCGCGCTCGTAGCCTTCCTCGGGCGTGGTGCCCGGGGCGGCGTCGTCGCCGTGGTGGTGTTCGACCTGCGTCGAGGTCATGCTCTGGTGCGCCTTTCCGCTCCATGCCGATCCGCGCCGTGCTCGGCAGCGGATCGGGTTCCGATCCCCCGGATGCTGATGGAGTTGCATGCCGGCGGTCGGCCGACTTCAGCGCCCCTGCCCGGACGTGGGTGGTCCGGCAGGCGGTCGAGAAGATGTACCACGGTGTCCGGCTCCGCACCGTGGCGAACATCACCGGCAAATCGGCCATTCGCCCGTGACCAGGCCCAAAGACCCTTGCACGGTGACGTCATCGTTATCCGGATCTGAGCCTCCGCTGAGCGAACGCAGAATGACAGCCGGGCAACCCGTGCCACCGGTGTCCGCGCGGCCGGGGCGCCCCGTCACCCAGCGTGAGCGCGGAGCCCGCGCACGGCCGGGCCCGCGCCGCCGCGCCGGCGGCGGGACGCGGGGGAAAAGCCGAGGGCGCGCGGAGGTCCCCGGGAGTTCCGCCACGCCGCATAGAGCGCCGCGGCCGGGGAAGGCGTAGGGGGCGGCTGACGGAAGGTGATGGCGGATGGTCTCCGGAACGGACGACGAGCGGTTCACCGTCGCGGTGCGGACGGTGGACGACGCCGTACTGCTCACCCTCGGCGGAGAGCTGGACCACGACACGGCGGCCCCGCTGCGCGAGGCCCTGGACGCGGCGGCCGCCCGGGGCGGCCGGCTGCTGGTGGACATGGCGGGCCTGGAGTTCTGCGACTCGACCGGCCTGAACGCCCTGCTGCACGGCCGCCTCGCCGTCCAGGAGGCCGGAGGCAGTCTGGAGCTGGCCGGGCTGAGCGGCCCGGTCGCCCGCATGTTCCGCATCACCGGCGCGGACGGGGTCTTCCCGGTCCACGCCGACGTGGACCAGGCGCTGGGATCAGTACGGGGCCGATGAGAGGGGGCGGGAACCGTGGAGCAGCGTGGCCCGGCCGGACGCAACTGGCTCCTGGTTCTCGAGGGGATGCCCGACCCGGTCCTGCGCAGCCGTGACTTCACCCGGCGGGCGCTGACGGCCTGGCACTGGCTGCCGGCGAAGGGGCAGGCCGCCCGGGAGGCGGCGGAGGACGTGATGCTGCTGGTGTCGGAGGTGGTGGCCAACGCCTGCCTGCACGGCGGCGGGCCCGGAGCCCTCGTCCTGGACTGGACGGACGAGCGGCTGCGGATCGAGGTCACCGACAGCAGTCCCACGCCGCCCACGCGGCCCGCCGACCGCGAGGGCAGGGACCCGCGGCAGCCGGGCGGCCACGGGCTGATGATCGTCGACCGGCTGGCCCGGAGGTGGGGTTCGCGGCCCGGGGTGATCGGCAAGTGCGTCTGGCTGGAGGTGGCCTGCCCCGCCGCCCTCGGCGGAGGCCTTCCCGAGCCGCGCCGGTCCCGCGGGTGGACCTGACGCCGGCCGCGCGGTGTCACCCCCCGCCGAAACGCTCGGTGCCGGTGCCGGTGCCGGTGCCGGTGCCGGTACGGAAGGTGCGGCGGTAGGTGTCCGGAGGAACGCCGACGGTCCGGTGGAAGTGCCGTCGCAGGGTGGTGGAGGTGCCCATGCCGGTGGCGCCGGCGATGGCCTCGATGGTGTCGTCCGTGGTCTCCAGGAGTTCCTGGGCGCGGCGGATCCGCTGGGCGTGCAGCCACTTCAGCGGGGTGGTGCCGGTGAGCGAGGTGAAGTGGCGGGCCAGGTGGCGCGAACTCATCCCCGCCCGCCGGGCCAGGTCCTCCACGGTGAGCGGCTCGTCCAGGCGCCGGAGGACCCAGGGGAAGAGGCCGGCGAGGGGGTGGTTGCCGGGATCGGGGACCGGGGTGGAGACGAACTGGGCCTGCCCGCCGTCGCGGTGCGGCGCCACGACCAGCCGGCGGGCGACCTTGTTGGCGTTCGCCGCGCCGTGGTCGAGGCGGACGAGGTGGAGGCACAGGTCCATGGCGGCGGCCTTGCCGGCGGACGTGAGCACGTCGCCGTCGTCGACGTAGAGGACGTCCGGGTCCACCGTGACCCGGGGATGGCGCCGGGCGAGTTCCCCCGTGTGCGCCCAGTGCGTCGTGGCGCGCTTCCCGTCCAGCAGGCCCGCGGCGGCCAGCACGAACGCGCCCGTGCACAGGGAGACCACGCGTGCGCCCGCCGCGTGGGCCGCGCGCACCGCGTCGAGGAGTTCCACGGGCGGCTCCGCGTCCGTGTCGGCCCAGCCGGGGACGATCACGGTGTCGGCGCGCGGGAGGCGGTCGAGGCCGTGGTCCATGTCCACGCGGTAGCGGCCGAGCCGCACCGAGCCGGGCCCGCAGAGGGAGAAGTCGTACCAGGGGTCCACGAGGTGGGTCAGGTCCGAGCCGAACACTTCGGTCGCCAGGGACAGTTCGAAGTGCAGCATGCCCTCGGTGACGGCCAGCGCGACGGTGTGCATGTCCGGAAGTGTACGAGGCGTGTCGTTCCGGACGCTCGTGGGAGGTGCCTCCCGGCGACAGGATGTCCGTGACGGCACCGCGGAGCTGCCGCGGACCAGCGGACACGGGGAGCAACTCATGGGATCGGACCAGCGGGTGGCGGTTTTCGGCGCGTACGGGCACACCGGACGGTTCGTCGTGGCGGAGCTGCTCGGGCGCGGGTACACCCCGGTGCTCAGCGGCCGTGACGCGGACGAGCTCAAGGTGCTGGCGCACGAGGCCGGCCTGGACGCCCGGGTGGCCTCGGCCGGCGACCCGGCCTCCCTCGACCGCGCCCTGGCCGGCACGTCCGCCGTGATCAACTGCGCCGGGCCGTTCGCGTCGACGGCGGGCCCCGTCGTCGAAGCCGCCTTGCGGGCGCGGATCCCGTACCTGGACGTCGCGGCCGAGATCGAGGCCAACCTCGACACGTTCGCGCACTTCTCCGACCGGGCGCGCGGAGCGGGAGCGCTCATCGTCCCGGCGATGGCCTTCTTCGGCGGTCTGGGCGACCTGCTCGTCACGGCGGCGATGGGCGACTGGACCGGGGCCGACTCGGCGCACGTCGCCTACGGGCTGAGCCACTGGCACCCCACCGCCGGCACCCGCCTGTCCGGCGCGGTCTCCCGGGAGCGGCGCGGCGGCCACCGCCTGCGCTACACCGGCGGCCGGTGGGAGCGCCGCACCGACGCCCCGCCCGTCCTGGAGTGGTCCTTCCCCGAGCCGATGGGGCCGCGCCGGGTGATCGGGGAGTTCACCATGGCCGACGTGGTGACCATCCCCAGCCACCTGTCCGTCCCGGACGTGACCACGTACATGACCGCCGGGGCGGCCCACGACGTCGTCTCGCCCGACACGCCCGCGCCGGCCGCCGCCGACGGGAGCGGCCGCTCCGGCCAGACCTTCCTCGTCGACGCCGTCGTACGCTCCGGCGGCGCCGAGCGGCGCGCCGTCGCCCGCGGTCAGGACATCTACGCCGTCACCGCGCCCCTCGTGGTGGAGGCCCTCGACCGCGTCCTCGGCGGCCGCACCCGCGCGGTCGGCGTCGCGTCCGCGGGCCGGATGTTCGACGCGGCCGACTTCCTGCGCGCGCTGTCCCCGCACATCTCGCTGGACACGGGTTCCCGGGGATCGTCGTGAGCCCCGGGCGCGCGCCGGTCCGCGCACGCGTTCGCCGGACCGGCGGCCCCCGTGCGCCCGTTCGCCCCAAACCCGATCAGACTTGACAAGATCGTCAGAAACGATCTTCATAGGGCGGTGGACGAGACATACTGACGGACGTGACCGAAGACACCGTTCTCATCGAGACCGACGGTTGTACGGGGCTGATCACCCTCAACCGTCCCCAGGCCCTCAACGCCCTCACCCACTCCATGGTGCTGAGGATCGGCGACGCCCTGACGGCCTGGGAGCACGACCCGGCCGTCAGCCAGGTCCTCCTGCGCGGGGCCGGCGAGCGCGGCCTGTGCGCGGGCGGGGACATCAGGGCCATCCACGCCGACGCGAAGGCCGGCACCACGGGCTCCCTCGACTTCTGGCGGGACGAGTACCGGCTCAACGCCCGCATCGCCCGCTACCCCAAGCCGTACGTGGCCCTCATGGACGGGATCGTGATGGGCGGCGGCGTGGGGCTCTCGGCCCACGGCGGCGTCCGCATCGTCACCGAACGCTCCCGCGTTGCCATGCCCGAGACGGGCATCGGCTTCGTCCCCGACGTCGGCGGCACCTACCTGCTCTCCCGCGCCCCCGGTGAACTCGGCACCCACCTGGCGCTCACCGGCACCGCGATCGGCCCCGGCGACGCCATGCTGTGCGGACTCGCCGACCACTACCTGCCCTCCGACTGGCTGGAGGAGTTCACCCGCGAGCTGACCGCCGCGCCCGTGGCCGAGGTGCTGCCCAAGTTCGGCGGCGCGACCCGGCCCGGGTCCCCCCTCGCCGCCGAGCGGGAGTGGATCGACCGCTGCTACGCCGCCGACACCGTCGAGGAGATCCACTCCCGGCTGCGCGGCTCCGGCCTGTCGGCCGCGCGGGAGGCCTCCGAACTCCTGCACGCCAAGTCGCCCACCTCCCTCAAGGTCACCCTGGCCGCGCTGCGCCGCGCCCGTGGGCTGGACTCGCTGGAGCGCGTGCTGGAGCAGGAGTACCGGGTCTCCGCCGCCGCGCTGTCCATGCCGGACCTGGTGGAGGGGATCCGGGCCCAGGTGATCGACAAGGACCGGCGTCCGTGCTGGTCCCCGGCCGCCCTCTTCCAGGTCCGGCAGGCTTCGGTGGAGCGGCACTTCGCCCCGCTCGGCGAGGGCCGCGAGCTGACCTTCCCGGAGTCCGGGCCGGCCGGCCGCGGCTGATCCGGGTCACCGGGCGTCCCGGAGCGGCCGCGCGCCGGCCCGGGCCACCCGGCCTTCCGTGTCAGCCCCGGCGGCCGCCCGTCCGAGGGCCCGGCCCGCGTTTCCCGCCCCCGTGACGGGACCGGCCGGGCCGTCCGGCCGCGGCTCCCGCCTCAGCCCCGCTCGAGCCGGGCCGCAAGACCGTCGAGGACCCGCTGGAGCCCGTAGTCGAAGTTCTCCTCCCGCAGCCGCTCCGGATCCTGCCCGTGCCGGGAGTAGGCGTGGTCCCTCACCACCGGGTGGTCCTCCAGGGCCGCCTCGGCGGCGGGCAGCAGGGAGTCCAGCCACTCCGCCTCGCTCTTCCCGCTGCGGGCGAGCAGCGAGAGGTAGGAGGCCTCGCTGGTCGTGGCGCCGATCACGTACGAGATGACGGCCTTCACCGCGAGGTCCGCCTCGGCCGCCGGGAACCCGGCCGACAGGGCCAGCCTCAGCAGCCGGTCCGACATCCGGATCAGGTTCGGTCCCAGGTACGCCAGTCCGACCTGGCCGAGGACCGAGGCCACCCAGGGGTGGCGCAGCACCATGTCGCGCAGGCTGTGCCCGCACTGCGACAGCGCCTCGCGCCACCCGTCCGGGCCGCCGCCCGCGGGCAGCTCCAGCTCTCCGTACACCTCGTCCACGACCAGCTCGATCAGCTCGTCCTTGTTGGCCACGTGCCGGTACAGCGAGGTGGCGGCCGTGCCCATCTCGGCGCCGAGCCTGCGCATGCTCAGCGCCTCGATGCCCGCGGCGTCCAGCAGCCGCACGGCGGCCGCGACGATCTGCTCCTGGCTGAGCGCGGGCTGTTCCTTCTGGCGGCGCGGCCGGGTCCAGACGGAGGGCACGGGCGCGGCGGTCTGCTGCTCTGGAGAGGACATGCCCTCACCCTAGCTCCCCGTGCGCACAGTGTACGCAGCATGCGTACACCCGTTTCGCACGTCCGCCCGAAAACCGGCCCGAGCGCCCCCCGGAGCGCCCCCGCCAGGCCCCTCCGGCGGGCCGTACGACCCCGCCCGCCCTGGCCGGGGCGCCCCCGGCCGCCGCCCTCGCCGCAGGCCTTCACGGGCCCGCCCGCCCCCCGCCAACACCCCTTCCCACCTGGGGAGATGTACCCGGACCGGCTATGATTGCCCCTGGAGAAAGGGGAGTTGATGGACCGCACCATACGCTCGGTGGAGGACGTACTGGACCTCCTGGACGGCCTCTTCGCGCAGGAGGCCGACCGCTGGACGGACGCGGGCGCCTCCTGGTGGGACGGCTTCTACGCCGACCGCTCCAAGCCCGTGCCGTTCTTCGTCGCGAAGCCCGACGAGAACCTGGCCTCGTACGCCGACCGGGGGCTCATCCGCCCCGGCCGCGCCCTCGACCTGGGCTGCGGAGCCGGACGCAACGCCCTCCACCTGGCCTCCCTCGGCTACGAGGTGGACGCCGTCGACCTGTCGCCCACGGCCATCGCCTGGGGTGAGGAGCGTGCCCGCGAAGCCGGCGCCACCGGCATCCGCTTCCACCGCGGCGACGCCTTCCGGCTCACCGTGGCCGAACTGGCCGGCCCGTACGACCTGGTCTACGACTCCGGCTGCTTCCACCACCTGCCGCCCCACCGCCGCGTCAGCTACCTGGCCCTCCTGGAACGCGTCCTGGCCCCCGGCGGCCACTTCGCCCTCACCTGCTTCGCCTCCGGCGCCATGGGGTGCGAGGTGCCCGACGCCGACCTCTACCGGCAGGGGGTCCTCGGCGGCGGCCTCGCCTACACGCCGGAGTCCCTGCGCCTGATCTTCTCCGGGCTGGAGGAGACCGAACTGCGCCGGATGCGCGACGAGGACGCCGGCTCCCCGCTCTTCGGCGAGCCCTTCCTCTGGACCGCCCTCTTCCGCAGGCCGCCGGCGGCCCAGGGGTAGCCGGTGGTGCCCGCCGGCCGGCCCCGCCTCCCGGACCTCGACCGCATGCCGCCGGGCGTCCGGCCGTCCCCCGTCGAGGTCCGGGAACCCCTGGCGTGGCCGGATCGGCGCTCTTTCCGGCGCGGCGCGGGTACGGCTGGATGGCGGGGGAGCCCCGGCCCCGAAGCCCCTCCCGCCCCCGCTCCCAGGAAGGCACAGGCCGATGAACGCACCCGCCATGACCGGCTTCGACGAGGTCTACGGACTGCCCGACCCGCGCGGCTACTTCACCCGGCTCCAGCCGTACGCCTACCAGACCCCCGCACACGCCCAGCCGGTGTTCCGCGCCCTGGCCGGCGCGCTCGCACCCGGCCGCCGAACCGTGCTCGACGTCTGCTGCTCGTACGGGATCAACGCGGCGCTCCTCAACCACGACGTGACCCTGGACGAGCTGTACGCGCACTACACCTCACCCTCCGCCGCGCGCCTGAGCACCGCCGAACTCCTCCTCCGCGACCGCCGCTTCTACGCCGGCCGCCGCCGCCCCGACGCCGTACGGGTCATCGGCACCGACGTCTCGCGGCCCGCCGTGCGGTACGCCCTGGCGGCCGGACTGCTCGACGAGGGCTACGCGGAGGACCTGGAGACCGCCGAGCCGGGGGAGCGGCTGCGCCGCTCCCTCCCCGGCGTCGGCCTGATCACCGTCACGGGCGGGACCACCTTCCTCACCGGTCGCACCTTCGGCCGGCTGCTCACCGCCATCGGCACCCCCGTCCCGGTGGCGGCCTTCGTCCTGCGCACGCACGACTACCGGGCCGTCACCGCCTGCCTGGAGTCACACGGACTGGCCGTCGGACGCGCCCCGGAGACCCATCCCCAGCGCCGCTTCACCGACCCCCGCGAGCAGGCCCTCGCCGAGGCCGCCGTGACCGCCCTCGGCGAGGACCCCGCAGGGAAGGAGTCGGCGGGACACTTCCACACCCGGCTCCACCTGGCCCGCCCCCGGGACGACGGCCCGTACTGAGCGCACAGGGCCTACGGGCGCACGTCCACCGTGACGGAGTGCCGGCCCGTGGCCCCGTCGGGCAGGGTGCCCCGGCGCCGCTCCGGCTGCACCGCGCCCAGGCCGTCGGTGGCCCGGACCTGAAGGGTGTGCCGGCCGGGCGCCGCCTCCCACGGCCACACCCACTGCCGCCAGGTGTCCACCCCGTCCGCCGTGCCGAGCCGGGCCTCCCGCCAGGGCCCGCCGTCGGCCCGTACCTCCACCCGGGCGATCCCCCGGTGCTGCGCCCACGCCACCCCGGCCACGGCCACCGGGCCGGCGGGCAACCGCGCGAAGGGGCGCGGGGTGTCGATGCGGGACTGCGTCCTGACCGGGGCCCGCCGGGCCCAGGACCGGCGCACCCAGTAGGCGTCGTACGCGTCGAAGGTGGTCAGCCGCAGCTCGCGCAGCCACTTGCAGGCGGAGACGTACCCGTAGAGGCCCGGCACGACCATCCGTACCGGGAATCCGTGCGCGAAGGGGAGCGGCCGCCCGTTCATCCCGACGGCCAGCAGCGCCTCCCGGCCGTCCATGACCGTCTCGACGGGGGTGCCGATCGTCATCCCGTCCACGGAGCGGGCCACCAGCTGGTCGGCGGGGCCGCCGCGCGACGGCGGCCGCACCCCGGCCTCGCGCAGCAGGTCGGCGAGGCGTACGCCGAGCCAGCGGGCGTTCCCCACGTAGGGGCCGCCGACCTCGTTGGAGACGCAGCACAGCGTGATGTCGTGCTCGGTCAGCGGGCGGGACAGCAGGTCCGCGAGGGTCAGGGTCAGCGGTTCGGTGACCCCGTCCCCCCGGATGTCGAGCCGCCAGGTGTCCGCGTCCACCCGGGGTACCACCAGGGCGGTGTCCACGCGGTAGAAGTCCCGGGCGGGGGTGAGGAACGGCCCCAGGCCCGGCACGCCGAGGTCGGCCCCGGGGGGTACCGGCGCCGCGCGGACGGCCGGGGGCGGCAGGACCAGGTCCGCGCGGGAGGCCGTGGCCCCGGCGGAGCCGTGGGCGCCGAGACGCCGGCCCGCGTATCCGGCCGCCGCCGAGGCGGCCACGGTGGCCGCGAGCAGCCGGCCGAAGGCGCGCCGGTCCAGGGGCCGGGTGCCGCCGGAGCGGCCCGCGCCCGGGCGGGGCCGGCGCAGGGCGGCGGCCAGGACGTACAGCACCGCGGCCGCCACCGCCCCGCCCGTGAGTGAGGGCAGCGCGTCCTGCCAGGCCGCCCCGGGGCGGCTGAGCGCGGCCACCGCTCCGGCCGCCCCCACGGACGCGGCGAGCGCGCAGCCCGCGCGGGGACGGCGTACCGCGAGGATTCCGGCCGCGGCGGCCGGCAGGGCCAGCAGGAGCAGTGTCCCCAGGGTCAGCACCAGCTTGTCGGAGGTGCCGAAGGCCCGTACCGCCCATTCCCTGACGGCCGCCGGGGTACGGTCCACCACGGCCCCGCCGACCGCCGTGAGCGGGGCCGCCTCGGGGCGTACGAGCGCGGCGGCCGGCTCCGCCGCCGCCAGGCCGGCGAGCGCGGCGGCCAGACCGGCGAACGAGGCGGCCGTCACGCCGGCGGCGCCCGCCCGGGCCGGCGGGCGGCGCCCCGGTCCCTGCCGCGTACGAGTCATCCGGAGCCACCTCCTCCGGGGACGGGCCGGCCGTCTTCCCCCGTCCTGTCACGGTAGCGCCGGCGCCGTCACCGGTGCGCGGCTCCGGGCTGCTGGGCCCGTCCGGTCTCGCGGCCGCGGCTCCCGGCGGCGGCGCGCGCCTCCGGGGCGGGGCGCGCCGGGCGGCGCTTGCGCAGCTCGACGACACCGTCGGTGATGCCGGCGGCCGGTACGGGGGCCGGGGTGAGCTCGTGCGCGGTGTCGGACATGTCGGTGCACTCCTGTCGCCTCGTGGCCCTGGGCGCGGGAGGGGAGCCCGCCGAATCGTTCCGGCCCTCCCCCCTCCCGGCCTGGGCCAGTGAACCCAGCGCACCGGCCGGGCGGGGGCGGCCCGGCGCCGGTTCCCCCGGAAGGGTGAGGGCGGGGCACGGTACGGGCGGCCGCCCCGCCGCCGTGGCGGGGCGGCCGAGCCTCGGACCGGCCGGCAGGGACCGGGCCCGTCAGGCCGGCAGGGACCGGGCCCGTCAGGCCGGCGGGGACCGGGCCCGTCAGGCCGGCGGGGACCGGGCCCGTCAGACCGGCAGGGACCAGGCCTGGTCCACCCGGTGGTCGCCGCAGGCGGCCAGCCGCAGCCGCTCGGCCGGGGCGTCGGGGGTCGCCGGCGGGGCCACGGCCGTCAGGCACTGACCGCTGGTCTCCTCGACCAGGGTCCCGTCGCGCCGGTGGCTCCAGCTCTGCCCGGCGTACCGGCCCGGCGCGCAGTCGGCCAGCTCCACCAGACCGCCCGAGCGGGCGGTGAGGCACTCGCCGGCCAGCCGCAGCCGGCCGCCGCCGCCCAGGGTCCAGCGCTGGTCGGCCCCGGCGGTGCAGGTTCCCAGGACCACCGCGCCCACCCCGGCGGCACTGGCCCCGTCCGCGCACTTCGCGCTGAGCCCGTTGATCTGCCCGGTCGGCACCGCCTCGGCGCAGCCGCGCGGGGTGAGCCGCCACACCATCGTGTCGTGGGCGCCGAGCCGTCCGGTGAGCGAGTCCCCCACCCTGGCGCGCCGCCCGCTCCAGAGGTCCTCGGCGTCCACCGCGCAGGGTGCGGGCAGTCCGACGTCGGCGAGCGGCACCGAGATGTCCCGCGCGCTGCCGGAGCGGTTGAGCACGGCCACGGCGCGGTCGCCGTTGGCCAGCGGCCGGGCCAGCACCTCGAAGGTGGCGTTGGAGGAGACCACGGCGCCCTGCCGGCCCAGCGGGTCCTGGTCCAGCTCGATCAGACGGGTGTTGCCGAGTGCCGCGAGCCCGGCCGGGGTGAGCGCGGACACCTCGGAGGACAGGATGAAGGGGGCCGCCATCATCGCCCACAGCCCGACCTGACTGCGGCTCTCCGCGTCCGTGAGGCCGGGGGCGCCCGCGATCAGGAAGTCCGGGTCGTTCCAGTTGCCGGGGCCCGCGTACCGGCCGAGCCAGCGGTTGTAGCCGTAGTTGCCGAGCACCGAACTCCACCGGGAGGTGGCGGGCGCGTTTGGGGCGTACACCTTGACGTCCCGGCCCTCGCGCCACAACTGGCCGGTCTCCCCGACCCAGCCGAGGACCCTGTGCCAGTCGGAGCCGCCCCATTCGCCCTGCTGGAAGTAGGCGGGCGCGGAGGCCGACAGCACCATGGGCCGGCCGCTGTCGCGCAGGGCCCGGGCCACGGAGTTGTAGGCGTCCCGGTAGGCCTGCTCCTTGGTCTTCCCGGGCGGGATCCACAGGTTGCAGCCGTCCATCTTGACGTAGTCCACCTTCCACGACGCGAACTGCCGCGCGTCGCGGGCGTAGTGGTCCGGGCCGCCGCCCTCGGGCGAACCGCTGCCCGGGTAGCGCTCGCAGGTGAGGGAGCCGGCGTCCTCGTAGATGCCGAACTTGAGGCCCTTGGCGTGCAGGTATTCCCCGAGCCAGGCCATGCCGTGCGGGAACTTCCGGGTGTCGACGACCAGGTTGCCCCGCGCGTCGCGCTCCCTGAGCATCCAGCAGTCGTCCACGGTCACCGTGTCGTAGCCCTTCGCGGCGAGGCCGCTGGAGACGAGCGCGTCGGCGTTGGCGACCACGGTGGCCTCGTCGATGTCGCACATGTAGTGCGCCCAGTTGTTCCACCCCATCGGAGGGGTGAGCGCGAGCGGGGTGTCCCAGGTCGCGGTCGGCTCGGCCGCCGCCGGGGCGGGGCCGAGCGCGAGGGCGAGCAGGGCGGCCGCGGTCAGACAGGGGAGCGAGGCGCGCGGGCGAGGCGGCACGGGGCCTCCTTGGCGTGGGGGGTACCGGCGGACGTTCGTGCCCAGTGCAGCGGTGCGACTACCCGCTGTCAACATAAGTCGATGGTTATGGCCCCATGACCAGCAATATGGCCGCGGTCGACGTCACACGTCCGTGGCGGACGCGCACCGGGGCGCGCGCGGAGACCATGGCCGGTACGGTGGGCTGATACGGCAGCTGATACGCTGTATCTCATGCCGAGGAGATCAGCCGCCCTGGACCGCGCGACCCCCGAGGCCATCGCCGCCGCCGCCCTGCGCCTCCTCGACGAGGAAGGCCCCGGAGCCCTCAGCTTCCGCGCCCTCGCCGAGCGGCTCGACGTCTCCCACGCCACCGTCCAGCGCCGCTGCACCGACCTCGCCGGCCTGCTCGACCTGTGCACCGAGCACCTCGCGGGGCAGCTGCCCGAGATCCCCGCCGGCACCGACTGGGCCGAGGCCGCCGAGCTGCGCTTCGGCGCCCTCTACCGGCTGCTCACCGCCCACCCCGGACTGCTGGTCCTGCGCGGCGGACGGCCCTGGCTCGGCCGGCAGCTGCTGGCCCGCCTCGTCGAACCCGCCCTCGCCGACAGCGTCGCCGCCGGGATGAGCCCGGCCGAGGCCATGACCGTCTACCGGCGGATGTACCTGCTCACCCTGGGCAGCGCCGCCTTCGTCGACCACCGCGACCCGGCCGGGGCCACCGCCGCCTCCCGGGCCGCCCTCGCCGCGCTGGACCCGGCCGCGTTCCCGGTCCTCGCGGGCGCGCTGGGCGACGTACTGCCCCCGCTGACCGACCACGAGGTGTACTACGGCGCCCTGCGCCAGCTCATCGAGGCCGCCCGGCCCTCCGGCCGGCGGCCCGCGTCCTGAACCGCGAAAGGCAGACCGCCCCATGGAGCAGCACCTCGACTACGCCGCCGTCCGCGCCGCGGCCGTCCGTACCGCCGGGGCCGTCCGGCCCGCCGCCGTGGTACCCGCCGCCGAAGGAGTCTGGTACGCCCTGGAGTACCTCCAGCACACCGGCTCCTTCAAGGCCCGCGGCGCGCACAACTTCCTCGCCGCGCACCGCGAGGCGGGCGGCCTCCCCGACGCCGGGGTCACCATCGCCTCCGGCGGCAACGCCGGTCTGGCCTGCGCCTGGGCGGCCCGCGCACAGGGCGTCCCCGCCACCGTGTTCCTCCCCGTCAACGCCCCGCGCGTCAAGGTGGACCGGCTGCGCGGCTACGGGGCCGAGGTACGGCTCGTCGGCGACCGGTACGCCGAAGCGCTGGCCGCCTGCCGGGAGTTCGCCGGCCGGAGCGGCGCGCTCTGCAGCCACGCCTACGACCACCCGCTCGTCGCCGCCGGCGCCGGAACCCTGCTCGACGAGGTACGGGCCGCGCTGCCCGGCCTGGACGCCGTCGTCGTCGCGGTCGGCGGCGGCGGGCTGTTCGCCGGAGTCGCCACCGCCGCCCGCGAACACGGCGTCCGGGTGGTCGCGGCCGAACCGGAACACTGCCGGGCCCTGAACGCCGCCCTGGAGGCGGGCCGGCCCGTGGACGTCCCCGTGTCCTCCGTGGCGGCCGACTCCCTCGGCGCCACCCGGGTCTCGGCCGACGCCTACGCCGCCGCCCGGCACGGCGGCGCCCTGTCGGTGCTCGTCCCGGACGAGGCGATCGTCTCCGCCCGCCGGGCCCTGTGGGAGGAGCACCGCATCGTGGTCGAGGCCGGGGCCGCCACCGCCCTGGCGGCGCTGCGCACCGCGCCGGAGCCGCTGGGCGAGCGGGTCGCCGTCGTCCTGTGCGGGGCGAACACCGACCCCCGGGACCTGTGAACGGAGCGACGATGGTCGCCCCGCCCCGCGACTTTCGAGTACGGCGCGCCCACCCCGTCCCTGCGAGGCTCTGACGCACCGGTGCGCACCGCACCGCCACGTCGAGGGCACGGAGGAACGGGGCCATGGCTCAGTGCAAGGGTTGTCTCATCGGGTGCGGTATCGCGCTGGTGGTGGGGGTGGGGCTGCTCGTGGCGCTCTTCTTCGGGGCGGCCAAGGTCCTCGACGTGGCCGACAAGACCCTGCTCGACCCGAAGGTCTACGAGGAGGTGCGCGTCGGCGACGCCGAGGGCGAGGTGCGCGCGAAGCTGCCCTCGGGCGACACCTTCGTCAAGGACGCCCTCAAGGACGGCGGTCCGGCCGAGCCCGCCGGCAGCGTCTGCGCCTGGTACCTCTCCGCCGCCGACGGGCGGACCGAGGACGTGCTCCGGTTCTGCTTCAAGGACGGCAGGCTCGCGGAGAAGGCCCAGTACCGCATGAAGTAGCACCCGTGCGGAACGGGGCCGGGCCTGCCGCCCGCCCCCGATGCCGCCCACGTTCCCCGGCCTCGCCGTCGCCGTCGCCGTCGCCTCCGCCTCAGCCCGCCCGGCCGTCCAGCCGGGCGGCCGAGCGGGAGAGACCGTCGGCGGCCGTGACGCACCGCCGGGCCAGTTCCTCGATCCGGGCCCGGAAGGCGTCGGCCTGCGGGCCCCTCCACTCCAGGACGTCACAGGCACCGCGCAGCCGGTCCGCCCGCTCGCGCAGGGCGGCCGCGTGACTGCGCAGGCCGTCGGCGGGGTGCCCGCTCACGACCGCTCCTTCCAGGGCGCGAAGGCGTTGGCCACTCCGGCCAGCGCCGGGCCCAGTTCGGGGTGGTGCCGCAGCAGCACCGTGACCATCGAGTTCCGGTCGATCCAGCGCAGCCCCTCGGCCGTGTAGACCTCCGGCCGGTAGTCCGTGGTGAAGAACCGGTCGCTCTTGATCCGGCGGCTGGCCATCAGGACGAAGACCCGGAAGAGGGTGTCGCTGAAGCCGAAGCCCGCCGGCCGCGGCTCCGCCAGGTTCCCGACCAGGGTGTCCACCCGGTCGAGGCGGCCGTCGTAGAGCTCGCGCAGCAGGGGGGTGTCGCCCGGGTGGCCCCCGGTCAGCTCCTCGAAGGAGGTGACGGGCCGCTTGCGCAGCATCTGCCGCTGGGCGTTGTAGCGGGGGATGCCCCGCTCGCGGTCGCGCAGGACGTCCACGGTCCCGAGGTCGACGTGCTCGCCGGAGAGCCGCTTGAGGCCGCGCAGCGCGTCCGGGTGGTTGTGCAGGACCAGGGCCCCCGGGTTCGAGACGCCGAAGGTGTAGAACAGGTCGCTCATCCCGTACGCGTCGATCGCGGTGCGCGTGGTCGCGCCCTGCATGTCGTCGAAGCCGATGACCTCGCGCCGTTCCCCCCGCCGGTGGTCGCGGACGGTGATCTCGTCGGGGATCAGCGGGTGCAGCCGGTACGCCGACACGAACTCCTCCGTCATGGAGAAGGGCGCGGCGTGGTGGTCGGTTCCGGACCCCAGGGTGCCGCTGAGCGCCTCGCCGCCGATCCGGCCGAAGGTCCGGGTGACCCAGCGGGGCAGCAGCCCGTACCAGTTGGCGCGCATCGCCCGGTGCACCACGGGGTGGTCGAGGATCCCCGGCGTCCACTCCACGGTGTGGATCTTCGCCATGAGGGCGGTGTTGACCAGCCGCGCCGTGTGGAAGATCCGCTCGTCGTCCCAGGTGGGGTGGTGCGAACGGACCAGGTCGCAGATGGAGTTGTGCTCCTTGGCGAAGAGGGTGTGCAGCAGCGACAGCCCGGTCCAGTAGTCGCTGTTCATCCCGGTGGCGTCGAGGCAGCCCATCCCGGGCCGCGGATCGGCCGGCAGCCGCCCGCCGTCGACGATCAGGTGCCCGTGCTCCCCGGTGCGCAGCGAACGGCAGCGGGCCTCGTCGGACCCGTACAGCTGCGAGCCGTCCCACCAGTGGCTGACGGTGTTCTCGTACGTCGGCGGGACGTCCGGGGTGGTGTGCGCGACCGGGTCGGGGCGGGTGCGGCGCACCTGCATCGGGCAGGTGCCGCCCCGCTCGGCCCAGTCGTCGTCGGCGGCGAGCGGGACGGTGAAGGGCTCGGCCTCCTCGTTGTCCCCGTGGTTGGCCCAGCCGTGGTTCTGGAACTGGATCCACGCGGCGGCCAGCAGGTTCAGGGTGGGCGCCGGGGTGAAGCCGCGCCGGGCCAGCAGCTGCCGGCTGACCTCGCGGGGACTGGGCGTCATCAGCGCCTCGTCCTCGTCAGGGTACGCCAGGTGCAGCGGCGTGTTGCGGTCCAGGCGGGTGCCGGCCCGGCCCATGTCCTCGTCGTACGGGTCGTAGCCCGAGCCGTCGTACGAGCGGTACGGCGCGAGGTCCTTGGTGGGCCGCCGGTCGCGCTCGCCGCCCGCTCCGAAGGTGTCGTGCAGGTTGTGCCGGCGCAGGTCCCCGCGGATCACGGACAGGTTCAGCAGGCCGAGCGGGCCCGGCAGCTCGTACCACTCGCGGGTGCGGTTGATCCGGGCGAAGGCCGCCGACTCCAGCCGCTCCAGCAGGCCGGGCGGTCCGTACGGCTGCGGCGGCTCGGGCGGCGGCTGGTGCCGTCGGGAGGTCTGCGACGGCAGCTCCGGCGCGGACCGCGCCGTGTCCGTCGGGGGAGTACGGGAGTCGGTGTCCGTCATACGGGGTCCTCAGCGGTCGTGGAGGGTGAAGAGGTGCGTGCCGGTGACCCGGCCGCGGAAGGCGGCGAGCTCGGAGTCGACGTGCGTGCGCGCGTGCGGGACGTCGTGCTCGAGGTTGTGCGCGTACCGTTCGGCGGCATGGCACAGCGGGAAGGCGTGGGTGTCGTCGGTCCAGGTGAACTCCGTGAACTCCTTCGGAAGTTCGTACGGGGACACCGACGAGCGGCCCTCCAGGCTCGGCACGATGTCGTGCTCGTTGACGAGCGACACGACCCGGGTGCGCGGATCGGCGGCCCGCTTCTGGTCGATGGGCGACCCGATCGCCACCACGTGCGTCACCGTGTACAGCGCGTTGAAGTCGCGGCTCGCCGCCAGGTTCATCGCGGTGATCCCGCCCTGGCTGTGGCCGACCAGCGCGACCTGCGAACCGGAGGGGACGAGCCGGCGCAGGGCCCTGACCACCGCGCGGGTGTAGGTGGTGTCGAGGGCGCCCACCGCGTCGATGGCGCCCAGCAGGTCCTGCGGACTCTCCTGGTTGAAGCTCGGGCCCATTCCGGGCAGCTGGACGACGAACCGGCGCTCGCCGTCCGGCCCCGACACCTGCTGGACGAGGAGCATGCCGCGGTCCCCGATCCGGCCGATGTTGCGCACGTAGCCGACGATGGTGCACGAGGTGTCGATGCTGCCCAGCAGCGCGGCCGAGGGCGTGTGCGGTTCGGCGCGGCCGCGGCCCCGGTTGAGGAACGTCCACACCGAGTTGCTCACCCCCAGGAGGTAGTCGGAGGTCAGCGGCCGGCCGGTGGCGATCTGCCAGCCGGCGGCGTCGTTGAAGGGGTTCTCGTCGGTCAGCGCGTTCCAGGCCATGATGTCGGTGAAGGACGGCGCCAGCAGGGCCAGGGCGTACTCCGCGCCCTTCTCGGTCAGCAGCCCCCTGAAGAGGCGTACCGCCTCGGCCTGCCGGTCCTCGTCGATGGCGCGCAGCAGCCGCGAGGTGGTGGGGTTGTCGAGCAGCTCCGGGTGGCGCACGGCGGCCGCCCGGATCCGTGCCTTGAGCCCGGCGACGGCCAGGCTGACGGCCAGGCTCTCGCGGCCGGCCAGCACCCCGGCCAGCCAGAGGGCCCCGGCGAGCGGGCCGCCGCCCTGCGGGGCCCAGCCCAGGCCCTTCGGGTCCATCAGGGTCCGCAGCAGGCCGCGCTGGGCGGCGCGGGCCCGGCGGGTCCCGGCCGCCGCCAGCGGCAGCCGGGACCCGAGGGCGACCCGGGAGGCGTGGCGCGCGGCGTCGCGTACGGCGTCGGCCGCTTCGGCCAGCTCGCGGCAGACGTGGTGCAGGGAGGCGATGTCCGGCTGGGTGACGGGCGCGTCGGCTTCGGTCATGTCGGATTCCCCCTACAGCCGGCCGAGGCGGAGCCTGATGCCCGCCGTGTCGAGGATCCCCGGCAGCGGACGCCCCGGGTCGAGCACCGGGCGCGCCCCGGTGAGGCGGTGGCCGCGCAGCACCTCGGCACAGACCAGGGAGGTGAGCAGCAGGGCGACGTGTTCGCCCGGGCAGCGGGCGCCGCCGTGGCTGAACGGGGCCACCCGGGTGTCCCGGTGGATGTCCGCGGCCAGCCAGCGGCCCGGCGCGAACAGGTTCCCCCCGTCGACCTGCTCCGGATCGCGCTGGTGGAACCCCATCGGCACCAGGACGTTGGTGCCGGCCGGGTAGGGCACCCCGCGCCACTCGGTCTCCGTACGGGTCACCCGTACGAGATCCGGCACGATCGGGTACAGCCGCACCGACTCCTCCAGGCAGGCCCGCAGCCGCGGCAGTCCGGGGACGCCGCCGGCCGCCTCGGCGTGGGCCGCGTCCTGCTCGGCCGGGTGGTGCGCGAGCAGCAGCAGGGTCCGGGCGACGACGGGCGCGGCGAGGTCGATGCCCAGCAGCCAGTGGTGGGTCTGGCCCAGCGGGTCGGTGCCCTCCGGGGAGGGTTCCGCCAGGGCGCGGGCAGCCAGGGTGTGCGCGGGCGCGTCGGCCGCGTACCGGGTGATCCGGGCTTCGATCCTGGAGTAGAGCGCCCTGGCGGCCTCCGGCCTGCTGCGGCCCATCCAGTTGGCCTGGCCGCGCAGGGTGGCGAGCCAGTCGGACAGCTCCTGGTCGTCGGAGGCCTGGTCGCCGAGGACCACCCGCCGGGAGATGCGGGTCAGGGTCTTCCACAGCAGCGGGAAGCCGACGACCGGGCGGGAGGTGAGCCGCCGGCACTCCTCCTCGACGACGGTCCGGAACTCCGCGCAGGAGGGGTGCACCGGCTGGTCCGCGGCGAGCGCGTGGTCGTTGACCCGGCGCCGGTCCTCGCGCACCCGGCCGTGCGAGCAGATCACCCCGGTGGGTTCGAAGACGGACAGGCTGGCGTACTTGTCGTCCGCGTCCATGGCGAGGTCCCGGACGGGCAGTTCGAAGAACCGCCGGATGTCGGCCTGGTCGAACAGGACCAGCATCTCGCCGGAGAGCGCGCGCACCATCACGGGTGCGCCCCGGTGCCGGGCCCGCATCGCCCGCAGCGTGGCGTTCGACCAGGCCGGCTGGTTGACGCGGGAGTACAGCGCCATGACCGGGAAGCGGGGGCTGGCGACGCCGCGCACGAAGACGGGCAGGGTGTGGGTGGCGACGAAGCGGACGGTCTCCGCCAGGCCGGCCCGGACGGGGGGCAGCGCCGGCGCCTCGCCGCGCGCGGTGTCCGGGGCGTCGATGGACTGCGTCATACCGTGACCACCTTGCCGGGGTTGAGCAGGTTCTTCGGGTCGAAGAGCCGCTTGAGGCCGCGCTGGAGCTCCAGGGAGACCGGGCCGAGTTCGCGCTCCAGCCAGTCCCGCTTCAGCGTGCCGATGCCGTGTTCGCCGGTCGTGGTGCCGCCCAGTTCGAGCCCGGCGGCCATGATGGCGTCGTACGCCTCCTGTGCGCGGCGGAACTCGTCCGCGTCGGACTCGTCGAAGACGACCGTGGGGTGCAGGTTGCCGTCCCCGGCGTGACCGAGGGTGAAGATCTTCAGCCGGTACCGCTCGGCGATCTCCTCGATCCGGCCGATCAGCCCGGGCAGGGCCGTCCGAGGGACCGCGACGTCCTCGATGAAGGCGGTGAGGCCCCCGCCCCGGGCGGCCATGTACGCGGCGAGGGCCGGGCTGACCAGCCGGCGCGCCTCGATGATCTCGTACGCCTCCTCGCTGGTGGCGGAGCCCGCGATGTGTTCGGCGCCGGCCTCCTTGCAGAGAATCTCCATGGCGGACAGGTCCGCGGAGGGGTCGGCGGTGTCGCTCTCGACGATCAGGGTGGCGGCGCTGCCGGGGCGCAGCAGCGGATGGGTGCCGAGGTCCACGATCGCCTGCGTCGTGGCCCGGTCGAGGAGTTCGAGCGCCGACGGGGTGTGGCCCGCCGCGGTGATCGCGGCGACGGCGTCGCCCGCGGCGGTCAGGCTGGGGAACTGGGCCAGCAGCGACAGCGCCGGGGGGCGGGCGGGCCGCAGGGCGAGGGTGGCGCCGACGACCACCGCCAAGGTGCCCTCCGAGCCGACGATCAGCCGCGTCAGGTCGTATCCGGCGACGCCCTTGGCGGTGTCCCGGCCGGTGCGCAGGCGCCGCCCGTCGGGCAGGACGAGGTCCAGCCCGAGGACGTAGTCGGCGGTGACCCCGTACTTCACGCAGCAGATGCCGCCCGCGCCGGTGGCGATGTTCCCGCCGATGGTGCAGCGGTCCCACGAGGCCGGGTCCGGCGGGTACGCCAGCCCGTGCTCGGCCACGGCCTCCGCGAGGCGCCGGGTGGTGACCCCGGGTTCGCAGCGGACGAGGCGGTTGGCGGGGTCGACGGACAGGATCCGATCCAGCGCGGCGGTGGACAGCACCACGCACCCGTCGACGGCGTTCGCGGCGCCGGCCAGGCCCGTGCGGGCGCCCTGGGGGACGACGGGAACGTCCAGCGCGTACGCGGTGCGCATGACGTGCTCGACCTGCTCGGCCGTGCGGGGGACGGCGACCACGGCGGGCGTGCCGTACGCGGAGAAGGGGGCGGAGTCCCGGGCGTGCGCGGCGAGTTCCGCCGGGCCGGTGAGCAGGGCTTCCGGGGGGAGCGCGGAGCGGAGCCTGCCGAGCAGCGGGGAGGCGGTGTCACTGGTGGGGGGCATGCGGGCCTTCCGGGGCGGTGTGGTGCGGCGGAACGGGGCGCAGGGCTGGGGAGGGCTACATGGTGGGGAGCTCGGTGGTGACCGGTACGTCGATGAGTACCGGGCCGTCCTGCTGGAGGGCCGACTCGCGGACGAGCTTGGTCAGTTCGCCGAAGCCGGTCGCGCGGTGGGCGCGGACGCCGTAGCCGGTGGCGACGGCGGTGACGTCCAGGCCCGGGATCTCGAGTCCGGGGGCGCCCTGGGCGCGTTCCACCTGGGCGAACCACTGGAGGATCGCGTAGCGCCGGTTGCTGAGGACGACGAAGGTGACCGGGACCTCGTACGCCGCGGCGGTCCACAGCGCCTGCACGGCGTAGTGGACGGAGCCGTCGCCGATCACGCAGACCACGGGCCGGCCGGGCGCGCCGAGCTGGGCGCCCACGGCCGCGGCGAGACCGAAGCCGAGGCCGCCGCCGGCCGTGAAGAGGAAGGAGCCGGGGGTGTCGATGCGCGTGGCGTCGTGGAACTGGCCCAGGTTGGACGGGGACTCGTTGACCCAGAGGGTGTTCGCGGGTGCTCCCTGGGCGATGGCCGTCATCGCGGCGAGCGGGGTGAGCACCCCGTCGGTCTCCTCCGGGGACTCGGCCCGCGCGATCCTCCCCGCCGGAGCCGCGGCCTCCCGTACCGGCAGCTCGGCGAGCAGGGCCCGTACGGTCAGGGCGAGGTCGGCGACCAGCGCGTCACCGACGGGGGCGCGGGCCGCTTCGTCCGCGTCCCGGGTGAGCTGCACCAGCTCCGCACCCTCGGGCAGGTAGGCGCCGGGGACGTAGGGGTAGTAGCAGAACACCGGGGCGCCGATCACCAGGACCAGGTCGTGGCCCTCCAGACAGCGGGACAGCGGCGCGATGGCCGGGGGGAGCGTCCCCCGGTACTGCGGGTGGGACTTGGGGAAGGCGACCCGGCCCTCGGTGGGCGCCGACCAGACGGGCAGGCCGGTGCGCTCGGCCAGTTCCACGACGGCGTCCCAGGCCCCGGAGGCGTCCACGTCGTTGCCGGCGACGAGGACGGCGCTGCGGGCGCCGGCCAGGCGGGCGGCCAGCCGCCGGACCGCCTCGGCGGAGGGGGCGGCGGCGTGCGTCACGGTGCGGGCCGCGGTCCGCCGGGCGGCCCGGTCGTCGGCCTCGTCCAGGACCACGTCGAAGTCGTCCATCGGCAGGGAGAGGAACACCGGGCCCTGCGGCGGGGTTTCGGCGACCTGCACGGCGCGGGCCAGCGCAGGGGCGACGTCCGCCGCGCGCGGCGGCTCGTACGCCCACTTCACGGCGGGCTGCGGCAGCAGGGTCGCCTGCGGGTTGGCGAGCAGGGCCTCCATGGTGAGCATGGCGCGGACCTGCTGGCCGGCGGTGACCACCAGGGGGGTGCGGTTGGCGCGGGCGTTCAGGATCGCGCCCATGGCGTTGCCGGTGCCGGGGCCGGTGTGCAGGTTGACCAGGCCGGTGGTGCCGGAGGCGAGGGCGAAACCGTCGGCCATGCCGACGACCACGGCCTCCTGGAGCCCCAGGACGTAGCGGAAGTCCTCCGGGAACTTCTTGAGCATGGGCAGTTCGGTCGATCCGGGGTTGCCGAAGACCGTGGTCATCCCACGGGTTCGGAGGACGTCGAGGACCGACTCGCGGACCGTGCGCATGGGCGTTCCTTCGCGGAGCGGGTGGAAGCGGGGGGTGATCAATCCATCACATAGCGTTGATCAAGGCAAAATCCATGATCCGTTCGGGTCGGACACCGAAAAAGACCCGGCAGCCGCTTGTCACGCGTGTTACGGGACGTCCGGGCCGAGCCGCGGGAGGCCGGCCGGGCCGGACACGGCGGAGCGGCAGGCGCGCCGGCGGCGCGTCGGACAAACCGCTTCAGGCCATCACGGCGCGGGCCTCGTTGACGGCTCCCCGCCGCGCCGCCAGCGTGGGCACCGCCCTCCGGCAGCGGAGCCGGAACCTCCCCGAAGGCGGCGACGATGACTCGTACCCCCGTGACCCGCACGGCCATCGCCACGCTGGTGGCCGCCGGCCTCCTGGCCGCGTCCGGATGCGGTCTGGACGCAGGCGGCGCCGGCGAGGAGGCCCGCAGAACCGGTGAGGTGAGCGGAGCGATCACCTTCCGGACCCTCCAGCTGAAACCCAAATTCACCGCCTACGTGCAGGGCGTCATCGACTCCTTCGAGGCGAAGCACCCCGGGGTCCGGGTGAAGTGGGAGGACGTACCGGGCGACGGCTACAACGAGAAGCTCGTCGCCGACGCCCAGGCCGGCGCCCTGCCCGACGTGGTCAACCTCTCCACCGACTCCTTCCAGCTCCTCGGGGACCGCGGCATGCTGGCCGACGTGGCCCGGCTCGACCCGGACGCCGCCAAGGACTACGTCCCGGGCGCCTGGGAACAGTTCAAACTGCCCGGCAAGGGCGACGGCGTGTACGCCTACCCCTGGTACGTGACCCCCGAGATCCTCACCTACAACAAGGACCTCTTCGCGAAGGCCGGCCTGGACGCCGGCAGGCCGCCGGTCACCGTCGAGCAGTTCTTTGACTACGCCGAGCAGATCGCCGCCCGCTCCGGCGGCCAGTACACCGCCTTCATGGCCGACCCCAAGGGCCGGCTCCCCGGCGACTGGCAGAAGATGGGCGTCCCGCTGCTCAACGGCGCGCGGGACCGGTTCACCTTCGACACGGACCGCGCCGTCGCCTGGGTCGAACGGATGAAGGACCTCTACGCGAAGGGCGCCATGCCCAAGGAGTCCCTCCTGAAGGCCGACGACATCAACCAGCTCTACGGCGCCGGCAAACTCGTCTTCGGCCCCGGCTCCCCGGGCTTCGTCAGGGACATCAGGCAGAACGCCCCGCAGGTCTACGCGCGCACCGGGGTCGCGGGAGCCGTCACTGGCACGCTCGGCCACATCGGCATCTACGCCCAGTCCCTCGGCATCCGCAAGGACACCGAACACCCCGACGCGGCAGTCGAGTTCGCCAAGTGGGTCACCAACGGCCCCAACCAGGTGGAGTTCTCGAAGAACGCCACCATCTACCCCTCCAACGCCAGGGGACTGGCCGACCCGCGCTTCGCCGACCGGGGCGACGGCAAGGACGCCGAGACCCTGGCCAGGGCCATCGGCGCGGAGCAGCTCAAGACGGCGGACCTCGACGCCAACACCCCCGTCCAGTGGACCAACCAGGTCGGCGACGCGGTGGTGCGGGAGGTGCAGAAGGCCATCCAGGGCGAGCAGGACGCGCGGACGGCGGTGCGCAAGGCCCAGGAAGAGGCCAACCGGCTGCTGGCCGCCGGGACGCGGAAGTGACCGCTCCCGCCCCGGCGCCCCCCGCCGCCCACCGCGCCACGGCGTCCGGCCGGTCCGCAGCGAAGCGGCGGCGCCGGGCACGACGGGCCATGGAGGCCGAACCGGGCCTGGTCCACCGCAGCTGGTGGACCCCCTACCTCTTCCTCGCCCCCGGCCTGGTGATGGTGGCCCTGTTCAGCGTCTGGCCGTTCCTCAACACCGTCCTCCTGTCCTTCACCGACGCCCGGATCCTCAGCGGCGGCTCCTTCATCGGCTTCGGCAACTACACCCGGGCCCTCGCCGATCCCGACTTCTGGACCGCCACCGGCAACAGCGTCCTGTACCTGGTGGTCGTCGTCCCCTGCCTGGTGCTGCTGCCGCTGGCCCTCGCGGTACTCGTCCGGACGAAGGTCCCCGGCATCGGCCTCTTCCGCTCCGCGTTCTACACCCCGGTGATCGCCTCGGCCGTCGTCGTGGGTCTGATCTGGCAGTGGGTGCTGCGCAGCGACGGGCTGGTCAACACCGTCTTCGAGGCGCTCGGCCTCATCTCCGAGCCGATCCCCTTCCTCACCGACAGCACCCTGCTGCTGTTCTCCGCCATGCTCGTGACCGTGTGGAAGGGCCTCGGCTACTACATGGTCTTCTACCTGGCGGCCCTCGGGAACGTCCCGGCCTCCCTCCACGAGGCGGCCGCCCTCGACGGCGCGGGCGCCGTCCGCCGCTTCTTCAGCATCACCGTCCCCCAGGTGAAGCCGATGATGCTGCTCGTCGGGACCCTCTCGGCGATCTCCGCACTGCGCGTCTTCACCGAGATCTACGTCCTCGGCGGCGAGAGCGGCGGCCCCGGTGGCGGCGCCCGCACCCTGCCCTTCCTCATCCGGCAGGTCGGCCTCGGCTTCGCCGGTGAGACGGGCTACGCCTGCGCGATCTCGCTGCTGCTGTTCCTGCTGACCCTGGTCTTCAGCCTGCTGGGCCGCCGCCTGTCGAAGGGGGACGACGCGTGAGCGCCACACGGACGGGACGCGGACGCCGCCGGAGCGGCCTCGCCGCACGGTACGCCGTACTGCTGCTCACGCTCGTGCTGATGGTGGGGCCGATCGTCTGGCAGTTCCTGACCTCGATCCGCGGCCGCACCGAGAACGTGTACGACGGCCTGCTGCCCTCGCGGCCCACCCTCGACAACTACCTGCGCGTCGCGGAGTCCTTCCCGCTCGCGCAGTACGTCGGCAACACCCTGGTGGTGGCGGTGCTGGCGGTCGCCTCCAACGCCCTGTTCGCGGCGATGGGCGGCTACGCCCTCTCCCGGGCCGGCTGGAAGGGACGCGGGGCGGTCTTCACCGTCCTCGTGGCGACGCTGATGTTCCCCTTCGAGTCCGTGATGATCTCGATGTTCCTCACGGTCCGGGAGATGGGCCTGGTCGACACCCTGGTCGGGGTGTGGCTGCCCGGCGCGGTCTCCGTCCTCAACGTCATGATCATGCGGGCGGCGTTCCTGGCCGTCCCGAGGGAGATCGAGGAGGCGGCGGTGCTGGACGGCGCGGGGGAGTGGACCCGCTTCACCCGGGTGTTCCTCCCCGGTGCCCGGGGCGCCCTGGCCGTCGTCTGCGTCACCAGCTTCATGGGCGCCTGGGACGACTTCCTGTGGCCCCTGCTGGTCCTGACCGACAGCGACCACTACACCCTCCAGCTCGGTCTGAAGACCCTGGCGGGTGCCACCACGACCAGCGACCAGCGGATCGTCGCGGCCGGGGCGATGGCCGCGCTCGCGCCGATGGTGCTGCTGTTCCTCGCCCTCCAGCGCTTCTTCTTCAAGGGAGTGGGCGAGGGGGCCGTCAAGACCTGAACCGCGCGCCCGCCTCCGCCCGCGGTCCGTCCCGTCCGCCGCCCGCCCCCGATCCCCGCCTGGCCCCCGCGCCCCGCCCCGTCCCGTCCCCGTCGCCGAACGACCTCCTGGAGCCGCCGTCATGCACGACGACCGCAGCATCACCGAACACCGTCTCCGCCGGGTCCTCAAGGAGCGCATCCGGCCCGCCGTCCACTCCCGCCCCGTCCCCCTCACCATCGAGCGCTGGGAGGCCCCCGGCGAACCCGTCCCGGTCGCCGAGGCGCTGGCCGCCCCGTACACGCCGTGCGCGGCCGGCGACGCCTGGGGCCCGGCCTGGGGCACCACCTGGTTCAGGGTCACCGGCACCGTGCCCGCCGACTGGGCGGGCCGTACCGTCGAGGCCGTCCTCGACCTCGGCTTCGACCGGATGATGCCCGGCTTCCAGTGCGAGGGACTGGTCCACCGTGCGGACGGAGGCGAGGTCAAGGCCCTCAACCCGTACAACGACTGGGTGCGCGTGGCCGCCTCCGCGGCGGGCGGCGAGCGGATCGAGTGGTACGTCGAGGCCGCCTCCAACCCGGTCCTGGTCGAGCACGCCCCCACCTACGAGGGCGACCGGCTCACCAGCGGGGACCGGCCCCTCTACCGGCTCGCCCGGATGGACCTCACCGTCTTCGAGACCGAGGTCTGGGAACTCGTACAGGACCTCGACGTCCTCCACGACCTGATGACCCAGCTCGGCGAGGACGACGCACGCCGCTACGCGATCCTGCGCGCCGTCGACTCCGCCCTCGACGAGATCGACCTCGGGGACGTCGCCGGGACCGCCGCGGCCGCCCGCGCCCGGCTCGCCGGGGTGCTGGCCGCCCCCGCCCACGCCTCCGCGCACCGGATCAGCGCGGTCGGGCACTCCCACATCGACTCGGCCTGGCTGTGGCCGCTGCGCGAGACCGTCCGCAAGGTGTCGCGCACCACCTCCAACATGCTCGCCCTCATGGACGAGCACCCCGAGTTCGTCTTCGCCATGTCGCAGGCCCAGCAGTTCGACTGGATCAGGACGCACCGGCCCGCACTCTTCGAACGCGTCAAGAAGAAGGTGGCCGACGGGCAGTTCGTGCCCGTGGGCGGCATGTGGGTGGAGTCCGACACCAACATGGTCGGCGGGGAGGCCATGGCCCGCCAGTTCCTCTACGGCAAGAAGTTCTTCCTGGAGGAGTTCGGCATCGAGACCAGGAACGTCTGGCTGCCCGACTCCTTCGGCTACACCGCCGCGATGCCTCAGATCGTCCGGCTCTCCGGCGCGCAGTGGTTCCTCACCCAGAAGATCTGCTGGTCCCAGGTCAACGCGTTCCCGCACCACACCTTCTGGTGGGAGGGCATCGACGGCACCCGCGTCTTCACGCACTTCCCGCCCGTCGACACCTACAACAGCGACCTCGGCGGCGCCCAGCTCGGCCACGCCGCCCGCAACTACCGAGAGAAAGGCCGGGGTTCACGCTCCCTGGTGCCCTTCGGCTGGGGCGACGGCGGTGGCGGCCCCACCCGCGAGATGCTGGCCCGAGCCGGGCGCCAGCGGGACCTCGAGGGCTCCCCGCGCGTGGAGATCGAGCGGCCCGACGCCTTCTTCGAGAAGGCGCGCGCCGAGTACGAGGACGCGCCCGTCTGGGCTGGCGAGCTCTACCTGGAGCTCCACCGCGGCACCTACACCTCGCAGGCCCGCACCAAGCAGGGCAACCGGCGCAGCGAGTCGCTGCTGCGCGAGGCGGAGCTGTGGGCGGCGACGGCCGCCGTCCGCGTCCCGGGCTTCCGCTACCCGTACGAGGACCTGGAGCGCCTCTGGAAGACCGTCCTGCTGCACCAGTTCCACGACATCCTGCCCGGCTCCTCCATCGCCTGGGTGCACCGCGAGGCCCGCGCGGTCTACGAGGGGGTCCGCGAGGAGCTGACCGCCCTCATCCTCGCGGCACAGACCGCCCTCGCGGGACGGGGCGAGGAGGAACTGGTCTTCAACTGCGCCCCCCACGAGCGGCGCGGCGTCCCGGCCGGCGGCGCGGGCCGGGCCCGGGCGGCCGGGCAGCCGGTCACGGTGGAGGAGCGGCACGGCGGCGGGCACGTCCTGGCCAACGGGCGGCTGCTGGTGGAGATCGACGGGCGGGGGCTGCTCGTCTCCGCGTACGACCTGGAGGGCGGCCGCGAGGCGCTCGCCCCGGGCGGCGCGGCGAACCTGCTCCAGATCCACCCCGACTTCCCGAACATGTGGGACGCCTGGGACATCGACTCCTTCTACCGCAACAAGGTCACCGACCTCACCGCCCTCGACTCCCTGGAGGTCACCGAGCGGGAGCCGCACTCCTGCACCGTCACGGTCACCCGCTCCTTCGGCTCCTCCGCCGTCACCCAGGCCGTGACCCTGCGGGCCGGGGCGAAGACCGTGGACATCACCACGGACGTGGACTGGCACGAGACGGAGAAGTTCCTCAAGGCCGCCTTCCCGCTGGACGTCAAGGCCGAGCGGACCGCCTCCGAGACGCAGTTCGGGCACGTCCACCGCGCCACCCACACCAACACCTCCTGGGAGGCGGCCAAGTTCGAGATCTGCGCGCACCGCTGGATCCACGCCGGGGAACCCGGATGGGGCGTGGCGCTGCTCAACGACTCCACGTACGGGCACGACGTCACCCGCCGGATCCGGGCGGACGGCGGCCAGACCACCACCGTCCGCCTCTCCCTGCTGCGCGCCCCCCGCTACCCGGACCCGGAGACCGACCAGGGCCGGCACACCCTGCGTTTCGCCCTCGCGCCCGGCGCGGACATCGGGGACGCGGTGCGCGAGGGGCACGCCTTCAACCTGCCCGAACGGGTCCTGCCCGGCGCGGGCCCGGTCGCCCCGCTGCTGGCCGTCGACGCCGACGCGGTGGTGGTGGAGGCGGTCAAGCTCGCGGAGGACCGCAGCGGGGACGTGGTCGTGCGGCTCTACGAATCGCGGGGCGGCCGCGCACGGGCCACGCTCTCGCCGGGCTTCCCGGTCGCGGCGGCGGTCGAGAGCGACCTGCTGGAGCGCCCGCTGGCGGGTACGGCGGTGGGCACGCCCGCCCCGGACGGCGGGGTGCCCCTCAGCCTGAGGCCGTTCCAGATCGTGACGGTCCGCCTCCGGCGCGGGTGAGGCCCGGGGAGCCGGGCCTGTCCGGGGCGGCTCCCGGGGCCGTTCCCGGGGGTTCGCCCGGTGCGCGTCCGCCCCGGTCCGCCGCCCTCTCCGCGCGTGAACTGCGCCACAGCCCGTTCCGTCCGGGCCCCGTGGCACCGGCGCGCGGGGCTCCGGCACCCCGGCTCGGTTATGCACTTAGTTGCAAAACCCGGCCCTCCTCGCTAGAACAGGTTCATCACCCCCGCGCGAGGAGGCGCCCCCTCATGAGTTCCCAGAGCCGGTACCCGCACCTGCTGAGCCCCCTGGACCTCGGCTTCACCACCCTGCCGAACCGCGTGATCATGGGGTCGATGCACACCGGCCTCGAAGAGCACGCGCACGGCTTCGAGCGCCTCGCCGCCTTCTACGCCGAGCGCGCCCGCGGCGGCGCCGGCCTGATCGTCACGGGCGGCATCTCGCCCAACGACGCCGGGCGCCCCTTCGAGGGCGGCTCCCGCCTCACCACCGAGGAGGAGGCCGCCGAACACCGGGTGATCATCGACGCGGTCCACGCCGAGGGCGGGAAGATCGCGATGCAGATCCTCCACTTCGGCCGCTACGCCTACCACAAGGACCTCGTCGCCCCCAGCGCCATCCAGGCCCCCATCAGCCCCTTCGTCCCGAACGAGCTGACCGACGCCGAGGTCGAGCGCACCATCGAGGACTTCGTCCGCGCCGCCCGCCTCGCCCGGCTCGCGGGCTACGACGGCGTCGAGATCATGGGCTCCGAGGGCTACCTGATCAACGAGTTCATCGCCGCCGCCACCAACAAGCGCACCGACCGCTGGGGCGGCGCGTACGAGAACCGCGTGCGCTTCCCGCTCGAGATCGTCCGGCGCACCCGCGCGGCCCTCGGCGACGACTTCATCCTGATCTACCGGCTCTCGATGCTGGACCTGATCCCCGGCGGCTCCACCCTCGACGAGGTCGTCCACCTCGCCAAGGAGATCGAGGCGGCCGGCGCCACCATCATCAACACCGGCATCGGCTGGCACGAGGCCCGCATCCCCACCATCGCCACCTCCGTCCCGCGCGGCGCCTACACCTGGGTCACCAAGCGGCTGATGGGCGCGGTGAGCGTGCCGCTCGTCACCAGCAACCGCATCAACACCCCGGAGAAGGCCGAGGAGATCCTCGCCGACGGCCGCGCCGACCTGGTCTCGCTCGCACGCCCCTTCCTCGCCGACGCCGACTTCGTCGCCAAGGCGGCGGCCGGCCGCTCGGAGACCATCAACACCTGCATCGGCTGCAACCAGGCCTGCCTCGACCACACCTTCAGCGGCAAGATCACCAGCTGCCTGGTCAACCCGCGCGCCTGCCACGAGACCGAACTCGTCCTGTCGCCCACCCGGACGAAGAAGCGCGTCGCGGTCGTCGGCGCCGGCCCGGCCGGCCTCGCCTGCGCGGTCACCGCGGCGGGACGCGGCCACGCCGTCACCCTCTTCGAGGCCTCCGGGCACATCGGCGGCCAGCTCGACGTGGCCCGCCGCATCCCCGGCAAGGAGGAGTTCGAGGAGACCATCCGCTACTTCGGCACCCAGCTCGCCGCACACGACATCGACGTCCGGCTGGACACCCGCGCCGACGTCGAGGCCCTGCGCGGCTACGACGAGGTCGTCGTCGCCACCGGCGTCACCCCCCGCACCCCGGCCATCGAGGGCGTGGACCGGGACAACGTCGTCAGCTACCTCGACGTCCTGCGCGACGGTGCCCCCGTCGGCGAACGCGTGGCCGTCGTCGGCGCCGGCGGCATCGGCTTCGACGTCGCCGAATACCTCACCGACAGCGGAGAGGGCGCCGCCCAGGACCCCGACGTCTACTTCCGGCACTGGGGCGTCGACACCGCGTACGCCGGCCCCGGGGGCCTCACCGCCCCCGAGCGGCCCGCGACGCCGCGCCGGGTCACCCTGCTCCAGCGCAAGACCACCAAGGTCGGCGCCGGCCTCGGCACCACCACCGGCTGGATCCACCGCGCGGAACTCAAGCACCGCGGGGTCGTCTCCGTCGCCGGCGCGACGTACGAGCGGATCGACGAGGAGGGCCTGCACATCACCGTCGACGGCGAACCGCGTCTCGTGCCCGCCGACACGGTCGTCCTGTGCACCGGCCAGGAGCCGCGCCGCGACCTGTACGAGGCGCTGCGCGCCGAAGGCATCGAGGCGCACCTCATCGGCGGCGCCGACGTCGCCGCCGAACTCGACGCCAAGCGCGCCATCCGCCAGGGCACCGAACTGGCCGCCGGCTTCTGAGGCCGCCCCCGCGGGGGAGTTGTGGCGGCCCGCACCGGGCCGCCACAATCGGCGGGTGACGTTGACACCGGCAGACACGGACAAGATCCTCACCGACAACTTCGCCCCCTGGGTGCTCGCCCTCGGCCTCAGGGTCGAGGAGACCGGCGAGCGGCACGCGGTCCTGCGGCTGCCCTGGTCGGACTCCCTGGCCCGGGACGGCGGCGGCCTCTGCGGCCAGGCCCTGATGGCCGCGGCCGACACCGCCACCGTCATCGCGGTCTGCGCCGCGCGCGGGGCGTACGGTCCGATGACCACGGTCCAGCAGTCGACGAGCTTCCAGCGTCCGGTGACCGGCGCCGACGTACTGATCGACGTACGCGTGACCAAACTCGGCAGGCGCATGGCCTTCGCCGACATCACCATGACCCCCGAGGGCGCCGATGACCCGGCGGCGAAGGCCTCCACCGTCTACGCCCTGCTCGGCTGACGTCATTCGATACGAGCACGAAGACATCGGGTATTCGTGTTTTCCGCCAGTACGGCGCCCCGCCGGCCAGAGTGGAGACTCTCCGTCAGAGGCCGCGGCCCGCGGGAAGGGCCGCCGCCCGTGAACACGGGGAGCAGTGCGATGAGTGGTCAGCTGTACGACGAGATCGGCGAGGCGTTCGAGGGCTTCAAGACCCTCCCCCTCGCGCGGTACGGGGAGGTCCCCGGCTTCCTCGCCCTCGTCGGTGACGTGAAGGACAGGTCCGTCCTCGACCTGGCCTGCGGAACCGGCTTCTACAGCCGGGAGTTCAAGCGCCGAGGCGCGTCCGAGGTCTTCGGCGTCGACATCTCCGGCGAGATGATCGCCGCCGCCCGGTCCATCGAGGCCAAGGAGCCGCTGGGCATCTCCTACGAGGTGGGGGACATCGCCGAACTGCGCGCGTTCGACGAGCCGTTCGACATCGGTGTCGCGGTCCAGGCGTTCAACTACGCCGACGGCGTCGCCACCATCGAGCGGATGTGCCGCGCCGTCCACCGCAGTCTCGCGAAGGGGGCCGAGTTCTTCCTCTTCGGCCAGAACCCTGACTTCCGCTTCGACGGTCCGTCCCTGGCCAAGTACGGCTTCACCTGCGAGGCCGTCGGAGGGGAGAACGAGATCGGGCCCCACACCAGGGTCACCGCGCTCCTCGACCCGCCGATCTCGTTCACCGTCCACCCGCCCCGCCGCGAGGTCTACGAGAACTCGCTGCGGGCGGCCGGCTTCACCGAGCTGACCTGGGTCCCCCTGGAGATCTCCGAGGCCGGCCTGCGCGAGTACGGCGAGGAGTTCTGGGCCGACTTCGCGGCCAACCCCCCGCTGACCATGCTGCGCTGCCGCGCCTGACGCCGGGGCCCGGTCCCCGCCCGCGCGGCCCCCGCCCGCGTTCCGTACGGCGGAACGCGCGCGGGCCGGCCGCGCGGCGGGGCCGCCGTCAGAACCGCAGGGGGCCGGCCGGGAACGGCAGCGGCGACACCGGAGACGGCCGGACGTCCTGGCGCTGCGCCGGGGCCGGGACCGACCGGCAGGTCACGTCCCGGGCGGGCAGCCGGCCCGTCGACAGGTAGGAGCTGACCGGGGCGTTGACGCACGAGTTGGGCTCGGCCAGGTACACGCTGTGCCCCTCACCGCCCATCGCCAGGACCATCCGCGAACCCGTCAGCGCCCGGTGCAGGCCCTGCCCGCTGACCAGCGGGGTCTGCGAATCCCACTCGTTCTGCACGGTCAGCACGTCCGCCCGGGTCCTCATCGGCGTGGCCGCCTCGGCGGGCCGCTGCCAGAAGGCACAGGGCTTGATGTTGGAGGCGAAGTCCCCGTACAGCGGGTACCGGGCCTTGTCCCGCGCCGCCTCCCGCGCGTACTGACGGGGATCGCGCGGCCAGGAATCGGTGTCCCCGCACACGACGGACCAGAAGACGGCCGTGCCGTTGTCGGACGCCGGGTCCGCCGCGCGCAGCACCTTCCTCGGGTCCGGCACCGACAGGCCGGCGGGCTGCGGGACGCCCTCGGCGGCCGCCTTGAGCGCGCTGACGAAGGGAGCGGCCTGCTGCGGGGAGAAGAACAGCGGGCGCATCGTACGGATGTCGTCACCCGTCAGTTTCATGCCCTGGTACTCGACCGGTTCCCGGTCGGCCCGGGCCACCAGTCCCCAGAACGCCGCCGACACCGCCTCCGGCGTCGCCCCCAGCCGGTACTCGGCATCACGCTCCGCCGTCCACCGCGCCCAGCGGTCGAAGGCCGGCCCGGCCTCCGTGGCCCAGACCTGGAACATGCCGCGCCACAGCCGCTGCGGGTCGACCCCGCTGTCCAGGACGAAGCGGTCGGTCCGGGACGGGAACATCTGCGTGTAGACCGCGCCGAGGTACGTGCCGTACGAGTACCCCACGTAGGAGATCTTCCGCTCGCCCAGGGCCTGGCGGATCGCGTCCATGTCGCGGGCCGTGTTGCGGGTGGTGATGTACGGGAGCACCGAACCGGCCTTCTCCCGGCACTTGTCCGCGACGGTCCGCGCCCAGGTGACGTCGGAGGCGAAGGTCTCGGGCCGGTACGGGCGCTGGAAGTTCTGTTCCGCGTCGTTCAGCCCGCAGCTGATCGGGCTGCTGGCCCCGACGCCCCGCGGGTCGAAGCCGATCAGGTCGTACCGCTCCTTGACCTCCTTGGGCATCGCCTGGTCCATCATCAGAGGCAGATCGAGCCCCGGGCCGCCGGGACCGCCGGGATTCAGGAGCATGACCCCGTGCCGCTTGGCCGGGTTCTGGCTCTTGACCCGGGATATCGCGAGGTCGATGGTCCGGCCGCGGGGCCGCTGGTAGTCGAGCGGCACCGTGAGGGTGGCGCACTCGTACGCGGCCGGCTGGTCCGGGCTGCAGCGGTGCCAGGAGGGCTGCCGCGGCCGGTAGTCGCCGGGGCCGGGGGCGGCGGCCGCCTGGGTGGCGGAGAGCAGGGGGACGGAGGTGGCGAGGAGGCCGGCGGTGGCGAGCAGGGGCGCGAGCCGTTTCATGCGCACGGAGAGCCGTTCCTTTCGGAGAGGGGGCGGTCCCTGCCCACCTTGGGCTAAGCCGGCGGCGGGGCGAATCATCCCTCAGGGCGGCTCTCGTACGTCTTCGTGCACCTCGCGAACGAGGAAGATCCGGACAACTGGCCGACGCGCCGAGCCCGTTGAAGGGCTCCCGGCGCACCGGCGGCCCCCGCGGGTCAGTGCCCGGAGTGCTCCGTGCCGGACTCCAGCGTGCCGCCGAGGCGTTCGCGGAGCGCGGCCAGGGCGTCCGCCGACGGCGCGGTGACCACCCACCGGTTCCCGACCAGGTAGACGCCGCCGTACACCCGGGTCTCGGCCAGCCAGGACCGCAGCCCCCGCTCGGCGGCGAAGGTGGTCAGGCGGTAGGCGCCCCGGCCGGTGGAACAGGCCCCCTGGCGCAGTTCGTCGGCCTCCGTGCTCACCTCGGCGGTGCAGCCGAGGGCGGCGGCGAGTTCCTCCACCGTGGCGGTCCTCCCCGGCGGGCCGTCGCCCGGGTGCTCCGCGTGGGCCGCCGCGCCGCCGTGCCCGGGCGGACCTCCGGCGCAGCCCCCCGTCAGCAGCGCACCGCACAGCGCGGCACCGGCCGCGAGGACGCGGCGGCTTCGGCGGTCGTACAGGGGCATGGCGACCTCACTGACTGACGGGGGAGCGGCGGGAGGAGGGGTGTGGTGCCCGGCGGGGAGGGGAGGGGGCCGGGCACCACGGCTCTCGGGTGTCGCGGGCCGGCCGGCTCAGCCGGCGGCCCCGGCCTTCTTCCCCTTGTCGGTGACGGCCCACCACAGTCCCTGCTTGCCGTGCCCGTTGACGTCTCCGGGCGCCTTGTCACCGGTGAACGTGTAGACCGGCCAGCAGTCGATCGTCAATTGCTCCGTGCCGTCGGGCCTTTTCACCGAGCCGACCAGTTTCGCGTCGATTCCCGACACCCGGGACGCGTCGACGGGTCCGGCGGGCTTCCAGCTGTCCGTGCAGGAATCGACGCAGCCGATTTTCATCGGCCAGGCGCTGTCCTTGTCGAAACGGTAGAGGGTCCAGCCTTCCGCGTTCTGGGCGATCGTGCCGAGCCGGGAATCCTGCCGGACCGAAAGCGCGGCGGCTTTCGCCTCTTCCTCGGTTCCCTTTCCTCCCTCCTTCTCCATTCCGTGTCCCCCCGTCCCCGGGGTCTTCGCGGCACCGGCCGGTTTCCCGTCGGGTCCCAGGACGTGCCAGGTGCCGCCGACGCCCTCACCGAGGGCGTCCCCGGCCTTGGTGTCCTTGGCGTAGCGGTACACCGGCCAGCCCCCGACCGTCAGCTGCCTGGTGCCGTCGGCCCGGGTGACGGCACCGAGCAGGGCCGCGTCCATGCCCGCCCCCGCCGAGGCCCCGTCCGCGGGGACCACCGGCCAGGCCTTGGCGCAGTCGCCCTCGCAGTTGGACCTGGGCGGCTTGGCGGTGTCCTTGTCGAAGCGGTAGAGGGTGAACCCCTCGCCGTCGGTGACGCCGGAGCCCACGTTCGCCGTCTCCCGCACCTGGAGCTGCCCGGCGGGACCGTTCTGCCCCGTACCGGCCGCCGGTGCGGCTCCGGATCCCTCGCCGGCGCCGGCTCCCTCGCCGGCTCCGGATCCCGGTCCGTATCCCGGACCGCCGTCGGATCCGTACGCGCCGAGCTGCTTTCCGGATCCCGCGGGCTGGACCGCGTTCGCCTTCGACGCGGGTTTGTCGGCGACGCCGCAACCGGCCGTCAGCAGCAGTACCGCCATCGCCGACCCGGCGATTTTCTCCCGGCGCATTGTCTTCACGATCTCTCCTTGGGATTCGGTCCCGTGGTGCTCGTTTCCTGGGTCATTGATACGGGGCGAAATGCCGCCGGAGCCGATGTCCGCGGGAATTTGTCAGATCGCGCCAAGAATGAACTCGGAAGCGTTCCGCGCACGTGCGCCCGCTCATTCCTGGATGCGCAGCGCGAGCGCGGGACAGCGCCGCACCGCCCGCAGTGCCTTGGGCCGCAGCGGATCCGGCACCGGCATCGACGCCTCCGCCGGGTAGCCGTCCGCGTCCAGCCGTACGACCTCGGGGAGGACGTCCACGCACAGCCCGTGCCCCTTGCACAGGGTCCAGTCCACCACCAGCCGCTCCGGGGGGCTCTCGCCCCGGGGCAACGGCAGTGCCCCCACGGTCCGCCGCCCGCAGCCGCTGCCGAGGGCGTGGTCGCGGAACTCCTCCGGGAAGGCGGCCAGCGCGGAGGCCACGAAGTGCGAGGTGCCGTCGGGGTGGCTGCACGCGCCGCGGCCCCGCACGGCTCTCAGCCGCGCCTCCACGGCGTCGAGCGCACCGCGCCCCCCGCCCCGTACGGCGTCCTCGAGCACGTCGGCCAGCGCGGGCAGTCCCCGTACGCAGGGCCCGCACTGCCCGGCCGACTCCTGCGCCATCCAGCGCGTCACCCGCGCGACCTCCCCGGCCGGGCAGGTGTCCTCGGGAAGCGGCAGCACCGCCCCCGCCCCCAGCACCGCGCCGAAGGCGGACAGGGACCCCCGGGACACGTCCGCCGAGCGGGCCGCCCCCGGGTCCAGCCAGCGCCCGTGGTACCCGCCGACCAGTACGCCCTGGCCGGTGCGGGTGCCGCACAGGTCGAGGACGTACGCCAGCGAGGTCCCCGTCGGGGTCTCGACCACCGTGTGGCCGGCGACGGTCAGCAGCACGGTGCCCGGCTCGGAGGGCAGGCCGGCCGTCCGGTAGCCGGAGGCTCCCATCCGGGCGGCGACGGCGAGCTGGGCGTAGGTCTCGGTGTTCGACAGCAGCGTCGGCACCCCGCCCAGACCCCGTTCGCTGGTCCGCACCCGTCGCCCCGACGGCAGGGCCGCGCCGCCGTTCAGCCCGCCCACCAGGGCCGTTCCCTCGCCCGTCACGAAACGCTCGGGCAGCCGTGACACGCGGACCCGGCGTCCGCCCGGGCCGCGTTCGGCGACGGCGTCGCGTACCGAGCGCTCCACGTCCGCCCGGGTGACGGCCACCACCACCTCCTGGGCGGCGACCGCGGCGGCGGCCAGCAGCGCGCCGTCGAGCACCAGGTGCGGGGCGTGCAGCAGCAGGGCGGTGTCCTTGAGGCAACTCGGCTCGCCCTCACTGCCGTTGACGACGACGGCCGTCGGCCCCTCCCGCTCCCGGGCGGAGCCCATGACGGCCCGTAACTTCCGGGCGAAGGGGAAACCGGCCCCGCCGCGGCCCCGCAGGTCGATGTCGGCGGCCAGGTCGGCGAGTTCCTCCGGGGTGGAACGGGGCAGCGGCCCGTGCGCCGCGAGATGGGCGTCTCGGCCGAGCCGTGGATCCCGGTCGAGCCCGGCGAGCAGCCGGGGGGTGCCCACGCAGCCGAGGGCGGGACGGGCGGAGCCGCTCACGACCACCGCTCCACGTCGCCGCTCCGCCCGGCCCGCCGCCCGGCGCCGGGCCCCGCCGCGGCGCCCGCGTACGGCGCGGACCCGGGCGGCGCCGTGCGCGGCGGGGGAACGGGAGCCGCACCCCTGCTCGTACGGGGGCGCACCAGCAGGTCGGCGAGCGGCACGTCCTGGATGAAGAACGGGCGGACGCGGCCGGGCGGGGCGGGCGCGTCCCCGGCCCCGGTGCGCTGCGGGGCCGAGGGCCGCCAGGCGGCGCCGAGCCCGCGGGCCCGGAGGCGGAAGGAGAGCAGGCCGATGACCCCGGCCAGGCACAGCCCGTAGGCCGCCGTCACCCAGGTGTCGGCGGCGCGGCCGGCCTTCAGCCCGTGCAGCAGCGACGCGCCCCATGCCGGATAGGCCCCGATGTGCAGGGCCCGCCACCACAGGGACCGGCTCTTGGTGGCGAACACACTACGCAGGGCCCCGGAGACCGCCACGGCCACGAAGAGATATCCGGCCAGGGTGCCCAGGCCGATGACGACGGGTCGGTCCGGGTCCGCGAACGGCACCACGGCGGCGGCGGCGTCCGCCTGCCGCTCGGCCACCTTGACCCAGATGTGCAGGCCGAGGAAGCCCAGCCCGGCCACGGCGAGGCCGCGGTGCACGCCCTGGGCCAGCAGCCGGTGGCCTGACCCGAGCAGCACCCGGTCGGTTGCCACCAGCCCCCACAGGACGGTGGCGGTCAGGCAGACGAGCGAGAGCACGCCCGCCCCGAAGTCGAGGAACTCCCACAGGCGGGTCAGGACGCCCGCGCGGGCCGCCACGAGGAACGAGACGAGGGCCGCGCCGGCGGCGCACAGAGCGCTGGGGCGCAGCCTTCCGGGGGCGGGCAGCAGCGGGGGCCGCCGGGCGGCCCGCCGGCCGGCGGCCGGAGCCGCGGCGGCCTCCGCCGCGTGGCGACTCCTGCGTCGGGCCCTGTGGGAGCGGGGTATGTGCGGCTGGGGCAGGGGCATGCGGTTCTCCTGTGCACCCGGGCTCCGAGCGGTCCACCTGGCGCTCGGCACCCGGGGGTTGGGGACGGGGGCGGCCGGCAGCGCTGTGAATTCCCGCGCCGGCCGAAGGGCTCGGGGGCCGGAGTGCAGCAGCATCGTGGAGCTGCGCAGCATCTCCACAGGATTTATCGAAACGTGATAATTTCTCGCGCCGCGTCTACGGCGCATCGAACAACCCCGGAAGATTCCCCTCCAGTGGAGGTCGTGACAGGCCACCGCATCGCCGGCCATCCATGCGTCCCCGACGGCAAAAACAAGGCAAATCCGCGGGACCCAAAGTGGCCGGAACCCTCCAGAAGGGGATGCGGTGGCTGCAACTCTCTTGGCACACAGGGTGGTTGGCGAGGCAGGCAACCCTGGAGAGCCTGTCACCCCTGCACCGGACAGGCCTCACCCCGGCAAGAACGAGGAAACGATGTGCGAACTTCTGAACCGCATCTGGTCCCGCCCGCGCGGAGAGTGGACCCGTGTCCTGCGCAGGGAACTCCCCGCGCTGGCCGCGGAGATAGTGGAGGAGCTTCTGCATGGAATTCCGGGATTTTCCGCACTTGTCGATGACAACGATGCCATCGATGACGATCTGCTCAGGCTGAGGGTGGAGGAAGCCCTTCTTTCCGCTCTCGGATACCGCGACGCGGGCGGACGGGGCCCCCAGTGCCCGCCCCCCGCCGCGGAACCCGCCGCGCCCCCCGTCCCGGCTCCCGTCACCGCTCCCGACGAGGACCGCCACGACGGCCGCGTCGAGGAGGCCCGGGCCGACGTGCGGGAGCACGTACGCGAGACCGCGCGCGACCACGACCCCGCCGGCGGCCCCGGCTCCGGCCCGGGCCATCCGCCCCGCCAGGATCCCGCCGCCCCGCCCGAGCGGGCGCGGCAGGAGCTCTTCCGGGCCCTCACCGACGACCGCGCCCCGTGCGAGAACTCCCTCGGCGCACTCGCCGAGGCAGCCCACTGGCCCCTGCCGCCCGCCGTACGGGCCGTCGCCCTGGCCACCCCCGGCGAGACCCAGCAGCTGGCCGCCGTACTCGACGACGCCCTCGCCGGCATGTTCGCGGGCCGGCCGTGCCTGTTGCTGCCCAGCCCCGAACCCGACGCCCGCGCCGCCCTCGAGCTCCCGCTGCGCGGGCGGTTCGCGGCCGTCGGCCACGCCGTCCCGCTGCGCGACACGGCCTCCTCCATGCGCTGGGCGCTGCGCCTGCTGACCCTGACACCGCACCGCGGCGGCCTGGACGCCCGGGCCGTCTTCGTCGACGACCACCTCTCGACCCTGCTGCTGCTCCAGGACGAACCCCTCGCGCACGCCCTGGCCGCCCGCTGGCTCAAACCGCTCGCCGACCTCACCCCGCGGCAGAGCGAGCGGCTGGAGGTCACGCTGCTCGCCTGGCTGGAGGGCGGCGGCGCCCCGGAGGCGGCCAAGGCGCTGAGCGTGCACCCGCAGACGGTGCGCTACCGGATGCGGCAGCTCGAGAAGCTCTTCGGACCCGGACTGCGCGACCCCCGCACCCGCTTCGAGCTGGAGATGGCCCTGCGCAGCCGCCGGCTGATGGCCCAGGTACGACGCCAGAACTCCCGCGGCGGCCGCAGGAACGGACGGGTGCTCACCGCCGACTTCGCCCCTCCGGGGGGACGGATGGCCCGCGTCAACGGACTGTGAGACGGGGCGGCCCGTCCTCGGACGCACGCACGCGTACGGGCGGTGGGGCGGGGGGGGGCGGGTTCTGGGAGCCGCCCCTCAGGGGGGGGGACGGCGCGGTTTGGTGGGAAGCGCCGCCCCCCTTTGTTTAA